>NZ_CAXAPA010000016.1:0-159390 GCF_963970835.1 Pseudomonas sp. EA_15y_Pfl1_P101
CCCACTCGGGTGCTGACACACCAGTGCTGGCTACGGCCTTTGCCCCGCACGCGTTCTATAACCTTACGATGAACCAGTTTGATGCGCGACAGCGCTACGTCGAAGATGTAGTGGGGCCTCCCACATTGACCGAGTTTGACCTTACGCCAATGGTTGTTCTTGCAACCGCCCACCCTCAATCCGCACATGCCGCACATGGAAACGCTTGAGGCTGCTGCGATGCCCCACACTGACAATGCTCAGCCCCGGCAGCTCATCAATCAACGCTTGATACAGCGTTGCCTCATCCTCTTCATCCATAGCCGACGTCGCCTCATCCATGTACAGCCATTGCGGCGCATACAACAACGCACGGGCGAAGGCCAGGCGCTGCTGCTCGCCCGGTGAGAGCATGCGCTGCCAGTGGTTGGCGTCGTCCAGACGAGCAACCAGATGGGGTAGACGGCACGTCTCGAGGGCCTGTGCATAACGTTCTGCCGGGTAGACGCTGTCGTCCTGTGGATAACTCAACACCGCCTTCAGCGTGCCAATCGGCAAGTACGGTTTTTGCGGTAGGAACAGATAGCGCTCGGCCGGCAGGCGAATATTACCGTGGCCGTTGGGCCACAGGTTGCCCATGGCCCGCAGCAAGGTCGACTTGCCGCTGCCGGAACGACCGCTGAGCATCAAGCGCTCACCCTCGGCGACGGTCAGGTCGGCGCCCTGCAGCAAATGACGGCCGTCGGCGAGGTCCAGGCTCAGGTCCTCGACCTGCAAATCACCGCCTTGATATTGCAAGCCAATGCCCATGGTGCGGTTTTCGTTGTCTTGCATGGCCTGGCCGAAACTCAGCAGACGATCACAGGTGGCGCGCCAACTGGCCAGCATCGTATAGGCGTCGACAAACCAACTGAGGCTGCCCTGAACACTGCCAAACGCCTGGGCCACCTGCATCAGTACGCCCAGTTCGATTTTGCCGGAAAAATAACGCGGCGCCGCGACCACAAAGGGAAAGATGATCGCGATCTGGGAGTAACCACTGGTAAAGAAATTCAGGCGCTTCTTGAGCTGCATGATGCTCCAGAAATTGCTCCACACCCGCCCGAAACGCGCACTCAATTGCTGGTGTTCGTTGCGCTCGCCATTGATCAGCGCGATGCTTTCCGCGTTTTCGCGCACCCGCACCAGGCTGAAACGCAAGTCGGCCTCAAACCGTTGTTGACGGTTGCTCAGGCCGATCAGTTTTCGACCAATCAAGTGGGTCAACCAACTGCCGACCACCGCGTAAACCAGCGCCGCCCAGAACATGTAGCCGGGAATAGTGATGCCCCACACTTCGATACTGCCGGACACGCCCCACAGAATCACCGAGAACGACACCAGGCTCACCAGGTTGCTGATAAAACCCAGCCCCAGGTTGAGGGTGCTGCTGGTAAAGGCGTTGAGGTCTTCGGAGATACGCTGGTCGGGGTTATCGGTGTAGCCGCCGTATTCCAGATGGTAGTAATTCTTGTGGCTCAGCCATTGGGCAAAGTAGGTTTCCGTCAGCCAGCGGCGCCAGCGGATGGTGAGCATCTGTTGCAAATAGGAGGTGAACACACCGGTCACGATTGCTACTACCGCAATCACGCTGAAGTACATCAGCAGATGGGTGAAGGCGTCGTAGTCCTTGTGCTCCAGGGCGTTATAGAAATCGCGGTTCCAGCTGTTGAACCATACCGACACGGCGACGCTGAACAGCGAAAGCCCCAGCACCACCAACAGCAGCAGCCAGGCTTTGCCCTTCTCTTCACTGCGCCAATAAGGCGTGATCAGCCCCCACACCCGCCGTAAAAATTGCCCACGCACCGCGTCGTTGACCGCGGAGTACTCAGCGTTCTGATTCATCGTTCAGGCTCGGTAGGGATAAGGTCACAGGCGTATGAACCGATCATAAGTGATCGGTTCAGGGCTCTGTGCGGCCTGAAGCAGACTGTTCAGCTTAGGTTCAGCGACGTACCGGGCGCTTCTGCAACTTACGCTGCAAGGTGCGGCGATGCATGCCCAGGGCACGGGCAGTGGCGGATATATTGCCTTCGTGCTCGGTCAGCACGCGCTGGATGTGCTCCCACTGCAAGCGGTCCACCGACATCGGATTTTCCGGCACCAGGGTGTCGAGGTCAGCGTGCTCGGACAGCAAGGCGGCCAGTACGTCGTCAGCGTCTGCCGGCTTGCACAGGTAGTTGCACGCGCCGCGCTTGATGGCTTCGACGGCAGTGGCAATGCTGGAGTAGCCGGTGAGGATCACCACACGCATTTCCGGGTCGAGCTCCAGCAGCTTGGGCAACAGCACCAGGCCGGAGTCACCGTCCATTTTCAGGTCAAGCGCAGCGTAGTCCGGCAAGTCGGCCTGGGCGATGATCAGGCCCTCTTCGGCGGAACCTGCGGTGCTGACGCGGAAACCACGACGGCTCATGGCGCGCGCCATCACGCGGGTAAAGGTGGCGTCGTCATCTACCAGCAACAGGTGCGGCAGTTCTTCGCCTTCGACTTGGATCTCGTCACTCATCGATATCTCCTCGTGCGACACGGGGCAGGCGCAGCTCGGTGAGCGTACCGCCTTCCTCATGACTATAGAGTTTCACTGAGCCGCCCGCGCGGGTCACGCTGGCCTTGCTCAAAAACAGGCCGAGGCCGAAGCCTTTGCCCTTGGTGGTAAAGAACGGTTTACCGATCTGCTCGGCAATCGCCAGCGGCACACCTGCACCGTGGTCACGAATACTGATGGTCACGTTTTCGGCATCCCAATCCAACTGTACGCCCAGGCCTTCGGGGCAGGCGTCGGCGGCGTTGTTCAGCAGGTTGAGCAAGGCCTGGGTCAAATCCGGCGGCGGCGCCATGCGCGGCACGCTGCCCTGCCCCAGCAGATGAAAACGGTAACTGGCTTCGGGGCGCATCAGGTGCCAGCGGTTCAGCGCTTCGTCGAGCCACTGGGTCACATCCTGCATCTCCACCGCCAGGCGGCGATTGGCTTCGGCGGCCCTCACCAGTTGCTGCAAGGTCTGCTTGCACTGCTTGACCTGCTCCTGCAACACGCTCAAGTCATCTTGCAGGGCCGGGTCGTGATGGTCTTGGGTCATTTCCTTGAGCAGCACGCTCATGGTGGCCAACGGCGTACCCAATTCATGGGCGGCGCCGGCGGCTTGGGTGGCGACGGCCAGCAGTTGTTGGTCGCGCAGGCCCTCTTCACGGCGAATGGCGCGCAGTTCTTCCTGGCGCCGCAGTTCTTCGGCCATGCGTGCGGCGAAGAAGGTGATGACCGCAGCAGACAGGGCAAAACTCAGCCACATCCCGTAGATTTGCAGGTTTTCGCGGGCGATAGGAAAAGTTTGCAGCGGGTAGAACTGCGCCAGCAGCAACGTATACAGGGTCAGCGCGATGCCCGACAGCACCACCGAGTAGCGCCACGGCAAGGTCACGGCGGCAATGGTCAGTGGCACCAGGTAATAAGACACAAACGGGTTGGTGGAACCACCGGAGAAATACAGCAACACACTGTGGATAAACAGATCGCAGGCCAGTTGCAGCGCGTATTCCAGCTCGGTGACCGGCCAGGTGGTACGCAAGCGGATCGCGGTAAACACACAAAGGACGATGGAAAACCCGAGGGTTACGCCCAGTTGCAGCCAGGGCAGTGGCAGCAGGTCAAACCAATAGGCAAGCCCCACGGAGCCGGCTTGTGCGGCCAGTACCAGGGTACGTATGAACGTCAGGCGCCAGAGGTTCTGGCGGGTGGCGGAAGTCAGTTTTACGGCGGCGAGCATGAGCTCTCCCGGTGAGCGCTGCAGGCGGATCGGCAGGAGTATAAACGAAGCGGCGCCTTGGGCATTGGGTGTGTGGCTCTTTGACGCAGTGGGCGCCGCCGCTTGAAACTTGCAGCTGTTTTTTTTCTAATTCCTAAACCCGAAGAACCCAACGCCATCGTCTACAGTCTTACCGAACACGAACATCCCAAGGAGCTTTCATGTCTCGTTTCACTCGCAGTGCAGCCGTTATCACGCTCAGCGTCAGCGCCCTGGCCAGCCTTCCGGCCCTGGCTGCCGATGAGCTGCATTACAACCAGATCTCCCTGCGCGCCGAGGCCAGCCAGGAAGTGGCCCGCGACAAGATGATCGTCACGCTGTACACAGAATCCCAGAACAGCGACCCGGCCAAACTCGCCGCCGAAATCACTGAAACGATGAACAAGGCCCTCGGCCAGGCCCGCGAAGTCAAAGCCGTGACCCTGCGCCAAGGCAGCCGTAACAGCTACCCGATCTACGACAACAAGAACCAGAAGATCACCGGCTGGCGTGAGCGTGCCGAACTGCGCCTGGAAAGCGCGGACTTCCCGGCGCTGTCCAAGCTCACCGGCGAACTGCTGACCACCCTGAAAATGGACAGCATGGACTTCGCCATCGCCGACGCCACGCGCAAGTCCAGTGAAGATGCACTGCTCAAGGATGCGGTTGCCGCCTTCAAGGCTCGCGCGCAACTGGCCACCGATGCATTGGGCGGCAAGGGCTACAAGATCGTCAACTTGAACTTCAACACCAACGGCTACCCAACGCCTTATGCCCGTGGCGGCATGATGATGAAGGCAGCGATGGCCGATTCGGCACCGACACCGGAGGTCGAAGCCGGCACCAGCCAAGTGACCATGAGTGCCGATGGCGTGATCGAAGTGCAGATGCAGTGACCCCTACCTGACAAACCTGAACGGCGTTACCCTCGGTGACGCCGTTTTCGTTTGGGCAGCTTATGTATGCCTGTCACTTCAGGGGTCTGCATGGAAAGAATCGCCTTAACACCGCTCCTCCTCGCCGCAGGCCTGCTGGCCTTTATGCCGTTGGCCGAGGCGGCCAGCACCCTGGTCTACTGCTCCGAAGCCAGCCCCGCCGGTTTTGATCCCAGCCAGTACACCAGCGGCACCGATTTTGATGCATCTGCCGAAACCGTGTTCAACCGCCTGACCCAGTTCAAGCGCGGTGGCACCGAAGTCGAACCTGGCCTGGCGACAAGTTGGGATGTTTCCAAGGACGGCCTGACGTATACCTTCCACCTGCGCGATGGCGTCAAGTTCCACACCACGGATTTCTTCACGCCTACCCGCGACTTCAACGCGGATGACGTGCTGTTCACCTTCAATCGCCTGCTGGATGCCGAAAGCCCGTTCCGCAAGGCCTACCCTTCCGAGTCGCCTTACTTCACCGACATGGGCTTGAACACCACGATCAAGAGCGTCGACAAACTCGACGAACACACCGTGCGCTTCAACCTGAACAACGTCGATGCGTCGTTCGTGCAGAACCTGGCCATGAGCTTCGCTTCAGTGCAATCCGCCGAGTACGCCGCGCAACTGCTCAAACAAGGCACAGCCTCCGACATCAACCAGAGGCCGGTGGGCACTGGGCCGTTTGTGTTCAAGCGCTACCAGAAGGATTCGCAGATCCGCTACGTGGCCAACAAACAGTACTGGAAGCCCGAAGATGTGAAACTCGACAACCTCGTGTTCGCCATTACCCCGGATGCCGCGTCACGCCTGCAAAAGCTCAAGGCCGGCGAATGTCAGGTCAGCGGCTATCCACGCCCCGCCGACATCGAAGTGATGAAGCAGGACCCGAACTTGCGCGTGCTGCAGCAAGCCGGTTTCAACTTGGGCTTTTTGGCCTACAACGTGACCCATCCGCCGCTTGACCAGCTCAAGGTGCGCCAGGCCCTGGACATGGCGATCGACAAGCCCGCGATTATCAAAGCCGTGTACCAGAGCGCCGGGCAATTGGCGCAGAATGCACTCCCACCTGCGCAGTGGTCTTATGACCCCGCGATCAAGGACGCGCCCTACGACCCGACCCAGGCCAAAGCGCTACTAAAAGAAGCAGGGGTTGCACCAGGTACGACCATCAACCTGTGGGCAATGACCGTCCAGCGCGCGTCCAATCCGAATGCGCGCATGTCGGCCCAAATGATTCAACAGGATTGGGCAAAAATTGGCATCAAGGCCAACATCGTCAGCTATGAATGGGGCGAATACATCAAGCGCGCCAAAAACGGCGAGCACGACGCGATGATTTATGGCTGGACGGGCGACAATGGCGACCCGGATAACTGGCTTGGCGTGCTCTACAGTTGTGCCGCGGTCAAGGGCAGCAACTACGCTAAATGGTGTAACCCGGCGTACGACAAACTCGTTCAACAAGCCAAGATCAGCAATGACCGCGAGCAGCGCATCAAGTGGTATCAACAGGCACAGAAAATCCTTAAGGAACAAGTACCTATAACACCTATCGCGAATTCGACGGTTTTCCAACCCATACGCAAGGAAGTCAAAGACTTCAAGATCAGCCCCTTCGGGTTGACGCCGTTCTATGGCGTGAGTCTAGATAAGTAACAGCAACGCCCCAACCGAGTGCGCCAGACGCCTCGGTTGGTCTTTTTTAGTGCGCTGCTTGCACCGAAAAAACCCTCGAAATATGCGCAAATATGTACAAACTTTCATAATTGCGACATTCCTGTACGTTCGTACCACTCTTTCACCCTCGGAACGGTTCAGCATCTTGCAATGGGTATGGCGCCTGCATAAGTATCCGCAGGCCGACTCACGAGGTCGCCCTCACCATCAAAAATGACAACAAATCATGAGGCCAACATGCTTAGAAACGCAGTCATTCCGTTAATTGTTAGCGCTGGCCTAATGGCCGCGGCACCTTTCGCCCAAGCGGCGACTAACCTGGTGTTCTGCTCCGAAGGGAGCCCGGCCGGTTTTGATCCAGGCCAGTACACCACCGGAACAGACTTCGATGCCTCGGCCGAAACCATGTTCAACCGCCTGACCCAGTTCGAACGCGGCGGCACCGCTGTGATTCCTGGGCTGGCCACCAGCTGGGACGTGTCCTCGGATGGCTTGACCTACACCTTTCACCTGCGTGATGGCGTCAAGTTCCACACCACCTCGTACTTCAAGCCGACCCGTACCTTCAACGCCGATGACGTGCTGTTCACGTTCAACCGCATGATCAACAAGGACGATCCGTTCCGCAAAGCCTACCCCACTGAGTTCCCGTACTTCACGGACATGGGGATGGACACCAACATCAAGAACATCGAGAAAGTCGATGAGCACACCGTCAAGTTCACCCTTGGCACTGTGGACGCCGCGTTCATCCAGAACCTGGCAATGAGCTTCGCCTCGATCCAGTCGGCTGAATACGCCGCTCAACTGCTCAAGGAAGGCAAGCCTGCGGACATCAACCAGAAGCCAATCGGCACTGGCCCGTTCGTGTTCAAGAGCTACCAGAAAGACTCGAACATTCGTTACACCGGCAACAAGGACTACTGGAAACCTGAAGACGTGAAGATCGACAACCTGATCTTCGCCATCACCACCGACCCGTCGGTGCGTATCCAGAAACTCAAGAAAAACGAATGCCAGATCACCTTGTTCCCACGCCCGGCCGACCTCAAGGCGCTGGGTGAAGACAAGGACTTGAAACTGCCGCACCAGGCCGGTTTCAACCTGGGTTACATCGCCTACAACGTTATGGACAAGGTCAAGGGCAGCGACCAGCCAAACCCGCTGGCCGACCTGCGCGTGCGCCAGGCGCTGGACATGTCGGTGAACAAGCAGCAGATCATCGACTCCGTGTACCAGGGCGCTGGCCAACTGGCCGTGAACGCCATGCCACCGACCCAATGGTCGTATGACACCACCATCAAGGACGCCAAGTTCGACCCTGAGAAAGCCAAGGCGCTGCTCAAGGAAGCCGGCGTCAAGGAAGGTACCGAAATCGTTCTGTGGGCCATGCCAGTTCAGCGTCCGTACAACCCGAACGCCAAGCTGATGGCTGAAATGCTGCAAAACGACTGGAAGAAGATCGGTCTCAACGTAAAAATTACCAGCTACGAGTGGGGCGAGTACATCAAGCGCTCCAAAGGTGGCGAGAACCAGGCCATGATCATTGGCTGGAGCGGTGACAATGGTGATCCGGACAACTGGCTGAACGTGCTGTTCGGCTGCGACTCGCTGTCGGGTAACAACTTTTCCAAATGGTGCGACAAGAAATTCGACGGCATCGTGAAAGAAGCCAAGGCTACGTCGGATGTCGCCAAACGCACCGAGCTGTACAAGCAGGCGCAACATATCCTCAAAGATGCTGTCCCGATGACACCTATCGCGCACTCGACGGTGTATCAACCCATGCGCAACACCGTGCAGGACTTCAAGATCAGCCCGTTTGGCTTGAACTCCTTCTACGGCGTGAGCGTCAGCGGCAAGTAAGGACCAATAACGGCGACGTTGCATAACGTCGCCGTTATTGCATCCGCCTGACCCGTAGGAAACGGACCACGCTTGCAATCGTTGCGTCCTACAGCAGCGAACTGCGATGCGCGACTCCGTTACCTACAAGGTCAATCCGATTTGGTGCATTTACTGCCAGGTCCGCGACCCATAACGTCGTAGGACAGCAGAGGCACCAACCTCGGAAGGGTACTTGCTGCGTGTGGGATCAGTGATGTCCCCCTGGCCGAACGCCAAGGTGATTGCTCGCTGATGACAACTACAAACAAGGATCGGGATCGTCATGCGCCATACCACCGCTCTATCCGCAATATTTGGCACCAGCCTGCTGGCTGTGGCCACGATGGGCCAAGCCGCCGACAAGAAGAGCCTGGTGTTCTGCTCGGAAGGCAGCCCAGCAGGTTTTGACACCGCGCAATACACCACCGCCACCGATAACGATGCGGCCGAGCCGCTGTACAACCGCTTGGTTGAGTTTGAAAAAGGCGCGACCAATGTGGTGCCCGGGCTGGCTACCAAGTGGGATATTTCCGAAGACGGCCTGACGTACACCTTCCACCTGCGCGAAGGGGTGAAGTTCCACAGCAACAAGGAGTTCAAGCCAACGCGGGACTTCAATGCTGACGACGTGCTGTTCACGTTCAACCGCATGCTTGACCCTGAGCATCCGTTTCGCAAGGCCTACCCAACCGAGTTTCCGTACTTCAACGGGATGAGCCTGAACAAGAACATTGCCAAGGTCGAGAAAACCGACCCGCACACCGTGGTGATGACCTTGAACACGGTCGACGCTGCGTTCGTGCAGAACATTGCCATGAGTTTCGCTGCGATCCTGTCGGCCGAATACGCCGAGCAGTTGCTCAAGAGCGGTAAGCCGAGCGATATCAACCAGAAGCCGATCGGCACTGGCCCCTTCGTTTTCCAGCGCTATCAGAAAGATTCGCAGATCCGTTATTTGGCCAACAAACAGTACTGGGACCCGAGCCGGGTCAAGCTCGACCAGTTGATCTTCGCCATCAACACCGACGCTTCGGTGCGGGTGCAAAAACTCAAGGCCGGCGAATGCCAGGTAACCCTGCATCCGCGCCCGGCTGACGTGGACGCCCTCAAGGCGGACCCGAACCTGCAACTGCTGACCAAGCCAGGCTTCAACCTCGGCTACATCGCCTACAACGTGCGCCACAAGCCATTCGACCAGCTCGAAGTGCGCCAGGCGCTGGACATGGCGGTAAACAAGCAGAGCATTCTGAATGCCGTGTACCAGGGCGCGGGGCAACTGGCGGTCAACGCCATGCCGCCGACGCAATGGTCCTACGACGACAGCATCAAGGACGCCGCCTACAACCCGGAAAAAGCCAAGGAACTGCTCAAGGCCGCCGGCGTGAAGGAAGGTACCGAGATCACCTTGTGGGCAATGCCGGTACAACGGCCGTACAACCCCAACGCCAAGCTGATGGCCGAGATGCTGCAAAGCGACTGGGCCAAAATCGGCCTCAAGGTCAAGATCGTCAGCTACGAGTGGGGCGAATACATCAAGCGCACCAAGAACGGTGAGCACGACATCAGCCTGATCGGCTGGACCGGCGACAATGGTGACCCGGACAACTGGCTGGGCACTCTTTATAGCTGCGACGCCATCGGCGGGAACAACTACTCCATGTGGTGTGACCCGGCGTACGACAAGTTGATCAAGCAAGCCAAGGTCGTGACCGACCGCGAACAAAGAACTGTTCTGTACAAACAGGCGCAGCAACTGCTCAAGCAGCAGGTGCCCATCACGCCAGTCGCCCACTCGACGGTCAACCAGCCGTTAAGCACCAAAGTCGAAGGTTTCAAAGTGAGCCCCTTCGGCCGCAACGTGTTCTCGGGCGTCAGTATCACCCCATAAGAAAATAACCGGATTGCGCAGGGCGAACATCGCCTTGCTGCAAACGTGCGGCCTTCTATTAGGATTTTTCCTACGGCAAACGTTTGCATAGGCTTGAACGAGTTACACACCCAATAGCCGGATCACCAAAAAAGACCGGCATTAAAAAGAGAACCAAAGGAGCTTCATTCATGAAACTGAGCAGCAAAGCGCTTCTGGCCCTGGCCATCAGCAGCATCACGGCCACCGCCTACGCTGAACCCGTGAGCCAGGACTTCGTTCCGACTACCCTGGCCGGCACCAGCGCGCAAAGCGAGGCCAAAGGCTTTATCGACGGTCAAAGCCTGGGCGGTACTACCCGTAACTGGTACTCCAACGAAATGAAATTTCGTGGCCAGAAGTTCAGCTACTACAAAAATGCTGCAGATGAAGCCGCAGAGAGATCGACCCGTGTCTCCCGCCGCTACAACTGGGCCCAAGGTACTATCCTCAACTACACCTCGGGCTTCACCCAAGGCACCGTTGGCGTCAGCACCGAAGTGGCTGCCTACAACTACATCGCGTTGGACCGCGACCAAAAAGACATCGCCGGTGGCTCCAACCGTACCCTGGCTCACGCCTACGGTGACGCAGTAGATCAGTGGAGCAAACTGGGCCTGGCCAACGTCAAGTTCCGTGTGTCCAACACCACCTTGACCGCCGGTCGTCAGAACTTCAGCAGCGGCATCGTCGACACCATCGGCAACCGTGCCCTGCCTTCGAGCTTCGAAGGTGTGAGCTTCAACAGCGAAGAGCTGAGCAACCTGTCCTTCCAGGGCGGTATCTTCGATCGCGTTTCGCCGCGTACCGAACAGAGCCTGTCGAAATTCCGTTCCGAATACGGCAATGGCCAGGAAACCGACAAAGTCAAAACCTTGGGCTTCAACTACCAGCCGTTCAAGAGCCTGAAAACCAGCGTTTTCGCGGCTAACGTCGAAGACTTCTGGAACCAGTACTACTTCGGTGCAACCCATGAATTGGGTGATGCACAAACCCTGGCACTCACCACCGGCCTGAACTACTACAAAACCACCGATACCGGCAGCAAGAAGATGGGCAACATCGACAACGACACTTACTCGTTGTCCCTGGGGCTGACCCACCAGGCTCACAGCCTGACCTTCTCGTACCAGGAAGTTAACGGTGACGAGTACTTCGACTACCTGCACGAAACCAACGGCATCTACCTGGCCAACTCCTTGACCTCGGACTTCAACAGCCCGAACGAGAAGTCCTTCCAGGTCGCCTACGCCATCAACATGGCCGAATACGGCGTGCCAGGCCTGAAGTTCAACGTCTACTCGGCTCGCGGTTGGGGCATCGACGGCACTCACTACAACGGCACCGCCTACGGCACCGCCGGTGATTCGCGCAGCGACTTACGCCTGATGGACGGCGAGAAACACCAGGAATACGGTGTTGGCTCGTCCTACGCGATCCAGAGCGGCCCACTCAAGGCCACGACTTTGCGCGCAACCTACGTGACTCACCGCGCCAGCGCGCAACAAGCTGATGGCAACATCAAAGAGTTCCGTCTGGTCACCACCGTTCCATTCAACATCCTTTAATTAGCGCCAGGTAGACGGCGGGCTCAGGACGAGCCCGCCGTCTACGTTTGTCTGGTCCCATCGATTGCAGAGGGCTCCGAATGAAATTGCTCCCACTACAAGCCGCCATGGCTGCCGCGCTGTTGAGCGTGGCGATCGGCGTTTCGGCCAAACCACTGGTGGTCTGCACCGAAGCCAGCCCGGAAGGTTTCGACCCGGTCCTGTACACCACAGCTGTGACCGCTGACGCTGCCGCTGAAACCATGTTCAACCGTTTGGTGGACTTCAAGCCTGGTACCACTGAAATCGTTCCCGCGCTCGCCACGTCCTGGGAAATCAGCGACGACGGCCTGACCTATACGTTCCACTTGCGCGATGACGTCAAGTTCCACACTACCGACTACTTCAAACCCACGCGCAACTTGAATGCCGATGACGTGCTCTGGAGCTTCCAGCGCCAGTTGGACCCGAAACACCCTTGGCATAACAAATCCGCTACGGGTTTCCCCTATTTCGAAAGCATGGGCTTTAAGGAACTGCTCAAAAGTGTCGAGAAGACTGATGACCACACAGTGGTCTTCACCCTGACTCGCCCTGAAGCACCGTTCCTGGCCGATGTCGCGATGCCGTTTACCGCCATCCACTCCGCTGAATACGCTGACAAGCTGCTCGCCGCAGGCAAGACCGATGAGCTCAACAGCAAGCCGATCGGCACAGGCCCGTTCATCTTCATCCGCTACCAGAAAGATGCCCAGGTACGCTTCAAGGCCAACCCGGAGTACTTCCGTGGCAAGCCGCCGGCCGATCCGTTGATCCTGGCCATTGCGGTCGACAACAACGTGCGCCTGCAGAAGCTCAAGGCCAACGAGTGCCAGGTCGCGCTGTATCCCAAGCCCGATGACCTGCCCAGCATCAAGAAAGACCCGAACCTGAAGGTCGATGAACTGGCGGCGATGACCACCGCCTACACCGCCCTGAACACCACCCACAAATACATGAGCGACGCGCGGGTGCGTCACGCGATCAACATCGCGTTCGACAAAAAGGGCTACAACGAATCGCTGTACGGCAAAGGTAACGCTGTCGATGCCACTGGCCCGTTTCCACCTACGCTGCTGGGTTTCAACGACAAGCTGAAAAACCCACCGCGCGACCTGGACAAGGCCCGCGCCCTGCTCAAGGAAGCCGGGGTGCCGGAAGGCACCGAGTTCACCCTGTTCACTCGGAATGGTGGCGGCCCGACCAACCCTAACCCGATGCTCGGCGCACAGCGCATGCAGGCAGATCTGGCGCAGATTGGTCTGAAGGTGAATATCAAAGTCATGGAATGGGGCGAGATGCTCAAGCGCGCCAAAGGCGGCGAGCACGACATGGTTTCTGCCGGTTGGGCGGGGGATAACGGGGACCCGGATAACTTCCTCACGCCGAACCTGAGTTGCGATGCAGCGAAAAACGGCGAAAACTACGCGCGCTGGTGTAACAAAGAGTTTCAAGGCTTGATCGACAAGGCGCGCGCTGTCGCTGAACCCGCACAACGCGCTGCACTCTATGAACAAGCAATGGACGTTTTCGACAAGGACCAACCATGGATTCCCATGGCTTACCCGAAAATGTTCACCGCCATGCGCAAGAACGTCGAGGGTTATACCCAAAGCCCTCTGACGAACAATAACTTCGCCACCACCCAGGTGAAGTAAATAAGAAAAACGCTCGGCGCCGTCGCTATTGACGGCGCCGGACCTGCCTAACCGGCTGATTGAGGTACACAACAAGATGTTTAGTTTTATTGCCCGCCGACTGGGGTTACTGATCCCCACGTTCTTCGGCATCACGTTGCTGACGTTTGCGTTGATTCGCATGATCCCTGGCGACCCCGTCGAAGTCATGATGGGCGAACGACGAGTCGACCCCGAGATGCACGCACAGGCAATGGAACGCCTTGGCCTTAACAAGCCGCTGTATGCCCAATATCTGGACTATGTCGGCAAGCTCGCCCAAGGCGACCTTGGCGAATCGCTGCGCACCCGTACCAGCGTGTGGACCGAATTCACCGCCCTCTTCCCGGCGACCCTGGAACTGTCCATGGCCGCCCTGTTGTTCGCCGGTATCCTGGGCCTGCTGGCCGGGGTGATCGCGGCACTTAAACGAGGATCCCTGTTCGACCACGGGGTGATGGGCATCTCCCTGGCGGGATATTCGATGCCGATCTTCTGGTGGGGCCTGATCCTGATCATGTTCTTCTCGGTGAGCCTGGGCTGGACTCCGGTTTCCGGGCGTATCGACCTGCTCTACGACATCGAGCCGCGCACCGGCTTCATGCTGATCGACACCCTGCTGGCTGACGAGCCGGACGCATTCTGGGATGCACTGCACCACCTGATCCTGCCGGCCATCGTGCTTGGCACCATCCCGCTGGCAGTGATCGCGCGGATGACCCGGTCGTCGATGCTCGAAGTACTGCGCGAAGACTACATCCGCACCGCCAAGGCCAAGGGCCTGTCGCCGGCGCGCGTGGTGTTCGTGCACGGCCTGCGTAACGCGCTGATCCCGGTATTGACCGTGGTCGGCCTGCAAGTCGGCACGCTGCTGGCCGGTGCGGTCTTGACCGAAACCATCTTCTCGTGGCCCGGCATCGGCAAATGGCTGATCGAAGCCATTGGCGCACGAGACTACCCGGTGGTGCAAAACGGCATTCTGCTGATCGCCTGCCTGGTGATCCTGGTGAACTTCGTGGTGGATATCCTCTACGGCTTCGCCAACCCACGCATCCGTCACCAGCGCTGAGATCATGACCATGACCACACCTACTCCAGTGTCAGCAGTCGATCAAAGCCTGCTGTACCCGTCTCCGTACAAAGAATTCTGGCAAGCCTTCTCCAAGAACAAGGGCGCGGTTGCCGGCCTGTTGTTCATGTTGCTGATCGTGTTCTGCGCGATCTTCGCGCCCTGGGTTGCGCCGCATAACCCAAGCGAGCAGTACCGCGACTTCCTGCTGACACCGCCGATCTGGCTGGAAGGCGGGCAGATGCAATTTCTGTTGGGCACCGACGAATTGGGCCGTGATTTGCTCTCGCGCCTGATTCAGGGCTCGCGTCTGTCGTTGCTGATCGGTTTGTCGTCGGTGGTGATGTCGCTGATCCCGGGGATCCTGCTGGGTCTGTTCGCCGGGTTCTTCCCGCGCTTGCTCGGCCCGACCATCATGCGTTTGATGGACATCATGCTGGCCTTGCCCTCGCTGCTGCTGGCCGTTGCCATTGTCGCGATCCTCGGCCCTGGCCTGATCAACACTGTGATCGCCATCGCTATCGTCTCGTTGCCGTCCTACGTGCGTCTGACCCGCGCTGCGGTAATGGGCGAACTGAACCGCGACTACGTGACCGCCGCCCGCCTCGCCGGCGCCGGCCTGCCACGCTTGATGTTCATCACCGTGCTGCCCAACTGCATGGCGCCGCTGATCGTACAGGCCACCTTGAGTTTCTCCTCGGCGATCCTCGATGCCGCGGCCCTGGGCTTCCTCGGCCTTGGCGTTCAACCGCCAACCCCGGAGTGGGGCACCATGCTGGCTTCGGCCCGTGACTACATCGAACGCGCCTGGTGGGTGGTGAGCCTGCCGGGTCTGACCATTTTGCTCAGCGTGCTGGCAATCAACTTGATGGGTGACGGCCTGCGCGATGCGCTGGACCCGAAACTCAAGAACGCCGCCTGAGGAGATTCCCATGTCACTGTTAGAAATCAAGAATCTCAACGTCCGCTTCGGCGACAAGACCGCCGTGCCGGTGGTCGATGGCCTCGACGTTTCGGTCGACAAAGGCGAAGTACTGGCGATCGTTGGCGAGTCGGGTTCGGGTAAATCCGTGACCATGATGGCGCTGATGGGCCTGATCGAGCATCCCGGCATCGTCACCGCCGACGCGCTGAACTTTGACGGCAAGGACATGCTCAAGCTGAGCAACCGCCAGCGTCGCCAGATCGTCGGCAAAGACCTGTCGATGGTGTTCCAGGACCCGATGACCGCGCTGAACCCCAGCTACACCGTGGGTTTCCAGATTGAAGAAGTCTTGCGCCTGCATTTGAAGATGTCCGGCAAGCAAGCGCGCAAGCGTGCCATCGAACTGTTGGAAAAGGTTGAAATCCCAGGCGCCGCCAGCCGTATGGACGCCTACCCGCACCAACTGTCCGGCGGCATGAGCCAGCGTGTGGCTATCGCGATGGCGATTGCCGGCGAGCCGAAGCTGCTGATCGCCGACGAACCGACCACCGCGCTGGACGTGACCATCCAGGCGCAGATCATGGAACTGCTGCTGGCCCTGCAGAAAGAACAGAACATGGGCCTGGTGCTGATCACCCACGACCTCGCGGTCGTGGCGGAAACCGCCCAGCGCGTGTGCGTGATGTACGCCGGCCAAGCCGTGGAAGTCGGCCAGGTGCCGCAGTTGTTCGACATTCCGGCGCACCCCTACAGCGAAGCGCTGCTCAAGGCGATCCCGGAGCACAGCCTCGGCGCCACGCGCCTGGCCACGCTGCCGGGTATCGTTCCTGGTCGTTACGACCGCCCGCAGGGTTGCCTACTGTCACCACGTTGCCCGTACGTGCAGGAATCCTGCCGTGCCCAGCGTCCTGACCTTGACCCGAAAACCAACAGCCTCGCGCGCTGCTTCTACCCCTTGAACCAGGAGGTGGCGTAATGGCCGTCGTTCTTACCGCCCGCGACCTTACCCGTCACTACGAAGTGTCCCGTGGCCTGTTCAAGGGCCATGCTCTGGTACGTGCGCTCAATGGCGTGTCCTTTGAGCTGGAAGCCGGCAAGACCCTCGCCGTTGTTGGCGAGTCGGGTTGCGGCAAATCCACCCTGGCCCGTGCGCTCACGCTGATTGAGGAGCCATCTTCCGGGTCCTTGAAAATCGCCGGCCAGGAAGTCGCCGGCGCCGACAAGGCCCAGCGCAAGCAATTGCGCAAAGACGTGCAGATGGTGTTCCAAAGCCCCTACGCCTCATTGAACCCACGGCAGAAAGTCGGCGATCAACTCGGCGAGCCGCTGCTGATCAACACCAACCTGTCCGCCGCCGAACGCCGCGAAAAAGTGCAGGCGATGATGAAGCAAGTGGGCCTGCGCCCTGAGCATTATCAGCGTTACCCGCACATGTTCTCCGGTGGTCAGCGCCAGCGTATCGCCCTCGCGCGCGCGATGATGTTGCAACCGAAAGTGCTGGTGGCGGATGAGCCAACGTCTGCACTCGACGTGTCGATCCAGGCCCAGGTGCTGAACCTGTTCATGGACCTGCAGCAGGAATTCAACACGGCCTACGTGTTCATTTCCCACAACCTGGCCGTGGTGCAACACGTTGCCGATGATGTGATGGTGATGTACCTCGGTCGCCCGGTGGAAGTCGGCCCCAAGGAAGACATCTACGCCCGCCCGCTGCACCCGTACACCCAGGCGTTGCTGTCGGCGACCCCGACCATTCACCCGGACCCGAACAAGCCGAAAATCAAAATCGTTGGCGAACTGCCCAACCCGCTGAACCCGCCGCCCGGCTGCGCCTTCCACAAGCGCTGCCCGTACGCAACTGCGCGGTGCAGCACCGAGGAGCCGCAACTGCGCGCCTTGGATAACCGCCAGGTGGCTTGCCACTATGCGGAGCAGTTTGTCGCCTGACCCTGCAACAAAAATGCCCTGAGTCTTGAGCTCAGGGCATTGCACGTGTTCTACAGCCCTTCCCATCAGGTTGCGCATCAGCCTGGCGGGTAGGGCTTCTTTTTGGGTTGGCGCCGCGTCTCAGGTTTCGCCGTCATCAAAGGTCGCACTGTCTTCGCCTTCGTTGATCGGGTTTTCCGGATCTTTAACGTCTGTGGGCTGGGGCTGCGGTTTCCAACTGCCGGAATTGACCTCGTTGGCCTTTCTCTTGGTGACAGGGCCGGTGTCCTTCCATTGGGGCGTGCCATCGCCGGCCAGTGCCGGGAGCGTTGTCAGCCCCGGGCCTGCCAATAACATCAGACAAATAGCGTATCGAGCATTTCGCACGGTGGTCTCCTTCGCAGTCAATGTGTGAAAGCTAGACCCGATGCAGGGTTCTCGCCAATTGATCGTTCCCACGCTCTGCGAGGGAACGATCAAAAGCCGATAAAAAAGGGCGAAGCCATCACAGCTTCGCCCTCTTATATATCGCTCAGACCTTAGTGATGCTCACGCGTCGCACGGAATTTCACATCCGGCCAGCGCTCTTCCATCAGCGCCAGGTTGACCCGCGTCGGCGCCAGGTAGGTCAGGTGACCACCGCCGTCGATCGCCAGGTTTTCCACGGCCTTGTTGGAGAACTCTTCCAACTTCTTCTTATCGCTGCAATCGATCCAGCGCGCGGAGTACACGGTGATCGGCTCGTAGGAGCACTCGACCTTGTATTCCTCTTTCAGGCGGCTGGCGACCACATCGAACTGCAGCACACCGACGGCGCCGAGGATGATGTCGTTGCTGCGCTCGGGGAAGAACACCTGGGTGGCACCCTCTTCCGCGAGTTGCTGCAAGCCTTGGCGCAGTTGCTTGGATTTCAGCGGGTCGCGCAGGCGCACGCGGCGGAACAGTTCCGGGGCGAAGTGCGGGATACCGGTGAAGCCCAGCGCTTCGCCTTCGGTGAAGGTGTCGCCGATCTGGATGGTGCCGTGGTTGTGCAGACCGATAATGTCGCCGGCGTAGGCTTCTTCGAGCTGTTCACGCTCGGAGGAGAAGAACGTCAGGGCGTCGCCGATACGCAAGTCCTTGCCGGTGCGCACGTGGCGCATCTTCATGCCTTTTTCGTATCTACCGGAGCAGATGCGCATGAAGGCAATACGGTCGCGGTGTTTCGGGTCCATGTTCGCCTGGATCTTGAACACGAAGCCGGTGAATTTCTCTTCAACAGGCTCAACGGTGCGCTCGTTGGCAACGCGGGCCAGGGGTTTGGGTGCCCAGTCCACCACGGCGTCGAGCACGTGGTCGACACCGAAGTTACCCAAGGCCGTCCCAAAAAACACCGGGGTCAGCTGACCGTCGAGGAATTCTTGCTGGTTGAATTCATGGCAGGCGCCCTGCACCAGTTCCAACTGGTCGACGAAGCGGTCGTACTCGTCACCCAGGTGGGCGCGGGCTTCGTCCGAATCGAGTTTCTCGATGATCTTGACGTCGGTGCGCTCGTGACCGTGGCCGGCGGTGTAGACAATGATGTAATCATCGGCCAGGTGGTACACGCCCTTGAAGTCGCGGTAGCAACCAATCGGCCAGGTGATCGGCGCGGCCTTGATCTTCAAGACGGCTTCGATTTCATCCAACAGCTCGATCGGGTCGCGGATGTCGCGGTCGAGTTTGTTGATGAAGCTGACGATCGGCGTATCACGCAGACGGCACACGTCCATCAGCGCGATGGTCCGTGGCTCGACACCTTTACCGCCGTCGAGAACCATCAACGCGGAGTCGACCGCGGTCAGGGTGCGATAGGTGTCTTCGGAGAAGTCTTCGTGGCCCGGGGTGTCGAGCAGGTTGACCATGTGGTCGCGATACGGGAACTGCATGACCGACGTGGTAATGGAGATACCCCGTTGTTTTTCCATTTCCATCCAGTCAGAGGTGGCATGGCGGTCGGATTTGCGGGATTTCACCGTGCCTGCCACCGCGATTGCCTTGCCCATCAGCAACAGCTTCTCGGTGATGGTGGTTTTACCGGCATCGGGGTGGGAAATAATGGCGAAAGTGCGGCGTTTCGCGACTTCGGCGGCCTGGTGGGTCATGGGAAATCGCCTGGCAGGTGAGTCAAAAAAGGGCGGCGAGTATAGCGCAAACCCAGGCGGCCAGACCACCGTTCAGCCCATTGGGGGTGGCTAAATGCTGCCAAGTGTGGAACCTTTTAAAAGGTAGAGACGTCCACTCCCCTCATGCCGTACTCGGAACAGGGGCTGATAAATCAGCAAGTTAGCCTGACGAGGCTGCGCTCATGGCTCGATCGCATACCGCGTTGCCGGTATCGGCGAGCTGCATTTCGCGACCACATTCAGAGGCAGCCAGCAATGGCATTGCCGCTCGGAAATGTGGACGCCGACAGAAGAAAAAAAGGAGTCCGCCTGTGGCTATTCGCTATGGCAAAGGGCTTATGGGAGGAGCGGTTGTCGTCGCTCTCCTGGCCCTGCTGGTCCACTGGATCGGCATAGACACGATCGAACGGTACCACGGCGATTTGTTGTTTTACCTGCAAGCTCATTTGATCCTGGTGCTTGTCTCCATGCTGGCCGCCCTGATTGTGGGCATCCCCGCCGGTATCCTGCTAAGCCGACCGAACATGGCTGGGCGCGCAGAACGCTTCATGCAGATCTTCAACATCGGCAACACCGTCCCGCCCCTGGCCGTACTGGCCATCGCCCTGGGCGTCCTCGGCATCGGCAGCGGGCCGGCGATCTTCGCGCTGTTCCTCGCTTCCCTACTGCCCATCGTGCGCAACACCTACGAAGGCCTGAAAAACGTCCAGGGCTCCCTGAAAGAAGCCGCCACCGGCATTGGCATGACGCCGCGCCAGGTGCTGTTTCGCGTGGAACTGCCCAACGCTGTCCCAATCATCATCGGCGGTGTACGCGTGGCCCTGGCGATCAATGTGGGGACGGCACCGCTGGCGTTCCTGATTGGCGCCAACAGCCTCGGCAGCCTGATCTTCCCTGGCATAGCCCTGAACAACCACTCGCAGTTGCTGCTCGGTGCCGCATGCACCGCGTTGTTGGCATTGCTGCTCGACGCTTTGGTGACTATGACCAGCCGCCTCTGGCTGGAACGCGGGTTGCGTCCGTCTTAGGCCTGAAACAGGAACCAACATGAAAAAACTGACCTTGATATTGAGCTGCGTCCTGCTGTTCGCAGGTTTTGCGCAAGCCGCTGAAAAGCCGGTGATCCGCATCGGCGCCCGCGTCTTCACCGAGCAGACCTTGCTCGCCGAAATCACTGCCCAGTACCTGCGCACCAAGGGCTACGACACGCGCGTAACCGGCGGCCTGGGTAGCAATCTGGCACGCAGTGCCCAGGAAAGCGGGCAACTGGATATGCTCTGGGAATACACCGGGGTGTCACTGGTGAATTACAACCATGTGGACGAGAAACTCAACAGCGAACAGTCCTACGCACGAGTGAAGGAACTCGACGCGAAAAAAGGCCTCGCCTGGCTGTCGCCGTCGAAATTCAGTAACACCTACGCGTTGGCGCTGCCAGAAAACGTGGCCAAGGAATTTCCGCAGATCAACACCATCAGCGACTTGACCCAAGCCCTGGCGCAAACCACCACAGGTACACGCCTGGTGGCCCTTGACACAGAGTTCGCTAACCGCTCCGACGGTATGGACGGCATGGTCAAGCTGTACGACATGAACCTGACCCGCGAAAACACACGCCAGATGGACGCCGGCCTGGTCTATACCGCGCTACGTAATGGCCAGGTGTTTGCCGGTTTGGTCTACACCACCGACGGTCGCCTAAGTGCCTTCAAATTGAAGCTGCTGGAAGACGACAAACATTACTTCCCCGACTACACCGCCGCGCCGGTGGTGCGCCAGGCGTACCTCGATGCTCACCCGCAACTGGCGGCTGACCTCAAGCCGTTGGCCGCGCTGTTCGACGATGAAACCATGCGCCAGTTGAACGCACGCGTCGACGTCGACCATGAAAGCCCGTCCAGCGTGGCCGCAGATTTCCTGCGCCAACATCCGATCAACTAATTAAGAGGAGAAGACATGGAATTTCTGAACGCCTTTTCCCATCTTGATTGGGTACTCGTCCTGCATCTGACCTGGCAGCACATCACCTTGGTCGGCCTCGCCGTGATCCTGGCGATTGTCGTCGGCGTGCCCCTGGGCGTACTCATGACGCGTTTCCCAACCCTGGCCGGCCCACTGCAGGCAAGCGCCACAGTGCTACTGACCGTGCCCTCCATTGCCCTGTTCGGCCTGTTGCTGCCGTTTTACTCCAAATTCGGCCAGGGCCTGGGGCCCATGCCGGCGATCACCGCCGTGTTCCTCTACTCCCTGTTGCCGATCATGCGTAACACCTACCTCGCCCTCACTGGTGTGGAACCGGGCATCCGTGAAGCCGCCAAAGGCATCGGCATGACCTTCGGCCAGCGCCTGCGCATGGTCGAGCTGCCTATCGCCGTGCCGGTGATCCTCGCCGGTGTACGCACCGCCGTGGTGATGAATATTGGCGTAATGACCATCGCCGCCACCATCGGCGCCGGTGGCCTGGGTGTACTTATTCTGGCTTCCATCAGCCGCAGCGACATGTCGATGCTGATCGTTGGCGCCGTGCTGGTCAGTCTCCTGGCCATCTTCGCCGACCTGCTTTTGCAATGGCTGCAACGCTCGCTGACTCCAAAAGGACTGCTCAAATGATCGAACTTCAACACCTGACCAAGACTTTTCAAAGCAACGGCAAGACTGTTTCTGCCGTCAACGACGTAAGCCTGACCGTCAACGAAGGCGAGATTTGCGTATTCCTCGGCCCTTCGGGCTGCGGCAAGAGCACCACGCTGAAAATGATCAACCGCCTGATCAAGCCCACCTCGGGCAAGATTCTGATCAACGGCGAAGACACCACCGACCTCGACGAAGTGACACTGCGCCGCAACATCGGTTATGTGATCCAGCAGATCGGCCTGTTCCCGAACATGACCATCGAGGAAAACATCGTGGTCGTGCCCAAACTACTGGGCTGGGACAAGCAGAAATGCCACGACCGCGCCCGCGAGTTGATGAGCATGATCAAGCTGGAACCCAAGCAATACCTGCATCGCTACCCGCGCGAATTGTCGGGCGGCCAGCAACAGCGTATCGGCGTGATCCGCGCACTGGCGGCCGATGCGCCGCTGCTGCTGATGGATGAGCCGTTCGGCGCGGTCGACCCGATCAACCGCGAGATGATCCAGAACGAATTCTTCGAGATGCAACGCACGCTGAACAAGACCGTGATCATGGTCAGCCACGACATCGACGAAGCCATCAAGCTGGGCGACAAGATCGCGATCTTCCGCGCCGGCAAGCTGCTGCAGATCGATCACCCGGACACCTTGCTGGCGCACCCGGCCGACGAGTTCGTCAGCAACTTCGTGGGCCAGGACAGCACCCTCAAGCGCCTATTGCTGGTGAAAGCCGAAGACGCAGCGGACAACGCGCCGTCTGTGAGCCCGGAAACACCGGTGGCCGAAGCATTGGAATTGATGGATGAAACTGACCGCCGCTATGTGGTGGTCACTTGTGCCGAGAACAAGGCGCTGGGGTACGTACGACGTCGCGACCTGCACCGTCAGACCGGTACTTGCGGGCAGTACCTGCGCGAATTCAACGCCACGGCGGCGTATGACGAGCATTTGCGCATCCTGTTGTCGCGCATGTACGAGTTCAACCGCTCGTGGTTGCCGGTGATGGATGCGGAGCGGGTGTTCCTGGGCGAGGTGACACAGGAGTCGATTGCTGAGTACCTGAGCTCGGGTAAATCGCGTGGGGGCAAGACCAGTATCGTTTCGCCTGCTGAGACTGCTTTAGCCTGACCTGACACAACTCGGTTAAAACTGTGGGAGCAAGCCCGCTCCCACATTTGGATCTGCCGGGTGTCAGCAATTCCCGCGAATTCGCCCGCTTCGGGGAACATCATTCCGTCACACCGGTCGGTTACATAAGTAGCTGTACCGGTCCTCGCGACGAACGCGTGCAAAAACGCGACATTTTTAGTTGATCCCACGCCCATCAAGCCCTAAAGTTCGCGCCGAACGTCCATGCTGGAAACGATCCATCCGGCTCAAGTACTGACGACGAGACAGCAAGGCCAAGGGAAGCGGTTACGCCCATGGCCTTTTTGCTTTCGGCGACATGCCTTGGGAAGTAGGCGAACCAAAGTGGGGATACGGAGGACGTTCATTTGCACCCATTGACTAAAACAGTTTGCCCTTAGGAGTTCCCAGCATGTCGATCAACGTCGAAGATTATTTCGCGCGCGCCACTTTTGACAAAATGAAGGCATTCGCCGACAAGCAAGAAACCCCGTTCGTGGTGATCGACACCGCGATGATCAGCCAGGCCTACGATGACCTGCGCGCCGGTTTCGAATTCGCCAAGGTCTACTACGCAGTCAAGGCCAACCCGGCCGTCGAGATCATCGACCTGCTCAAGGACAAAGGTTCGAGCTTCGACATCGCCTCGATCTACGAGCTGGACAAAGTGATGGACCGCGGCGTCAGCGCCGACCGTATCAGCTACGGCAACACCATCAAGAAATCCAAGGACATCCGCTACTTCTACGAGAAGGGCGTGCGCCTGTTCTCTACCGACTCCGAAGCCGACCTGCGCAACATCGCCAAGGCCGCGCCGGGTTCGAAAGTGTATGTGCGTATCCTCACCGAAGGCTCGACCACGGCTGACTGGCCTTTGTCGCGCAAATTCGGCTGCCAGACCGACATGGCCATGGACCTGCTGATCCTCGCCCGCGACCTGGGCCTGGTGCCTTACGGCATTTCGTTCCACGTAGGCTCGCAACAGCGCGACATCAGCGTGTGGGACGCGGCGATCGCAAAGGTCAAAGTGATCTTCGAACGCCTGAAAGAAGAAGACGGCATTCACCTCAAGCTGATCAACATGGGCGGTGGCTTCCCGGCCAACTACATCACCCGCACCAACAGCCTGGAAACCTACGCCGAGGAAATCATCCGTTTCCTCAAGGAAGACTTTGGCGATGAACTGCCGGAAATCATCCTTGAGCCGGGCCGTTCGTTGATTGCCAACGCCGGTATCCTGGTCAGCGAAGTCGTGCTGGTCGCGCGTAAATCGCGCACCGCCGTCGAGCGCTGGGTTTACACGGACGTGGGCAAATTCTCCGGCCTGATCGAAACCATGGACGAAGCCATCAAGTTCCCGATCTGGACCGAGAAGAAAGGCGAGATGGAAGAAGTGGTCATCGCCGGCCCGACCTGCGACAGCGCCGACATCATGTACGAAAACTACAAGTACGGCCTGCCGCTGAACCTGGCGATTGGTGATCGTTTGTACTGGCTGTCGACCGGCGCGTACACCACCAGCTACAGCGCGGTTGAGTTCAATGGGTTTCCGCCGTTGAAGTCGTTCTACGTGTAAGACGGCTGCCAATAAAAAACCCATGACATGTCATGGGTTTTTTTATGCGTCAGCAAAGGCTGTCGGCACGTTGCAGGTAGGCGTCTGCCATTGCCCTGACCTGCGGATCACTTGCCGCCGCCAGAGCCTTGTGTGCCGTTCGCAGAAACTTCAAATTCCCGCCACTCAACGCCTTGCGCAACCACGCCAGCGCCGTCTCAATCTGGCCTCTGTCCGCCAGCACCGCCGCGTAACTGAACTGCCCGCGAAAATCACCGCCTTCGGCCGAGCGTCGGTACCAGTGCACTGCAGCATCCAGGTCCCGTGGGCAGAATTGGCCCTCTTCCAGATAACGGCCCAGCAGATTCATCGACTTGGCGTGTCCTTGTTCGGCTGCCTGCAGATACAAGGCCAGTGCGTGTAGTGGGTCCTCGGCAACCCCGCGCCCTGTGGCCAGCAGATTGGCGTAGTTGTACTGGCCCCAATCCAACCCGGCCTCGGCGGCCATACGGTATTCGCGTGCAGCGGCCGCCTCGTCCGCAGCGCATCCCCAGCCATGTTCCAGGCAACGCCCGGCCATATTGCGCGCCATCAAATGCCCGCCCTGTGCCGCGATCTGAAACCAGCGCAACGCCAGCGCCTCATCGTGCGCAATGCCGCGCCCTTGCAGCAAGATTTGCCCGAGCAGCGCCTGGGCATCGACCACACCCTCCTTCGCCACGATCAAGATCGCCTGGGCAGCGCGTACCGGCGAGTCGTCGAGCATGCTTTGCAGCTGCTCAATGTTGAGCACTTCTTCGCGTCGCAATAAAAAGCCCATGTCAGACCTCGACCCAGCGGCGCAGCAGGTTGTGGTAAGTGCCCGTAAGCTGGATCAGCGCCGGATGGTCGGGGACATCGGCGGTCAGTTGCTGGATCGCGCCGTCCATTTCGAACAGCAAGGTGCGCTGGCTGTCTTCGCGCACCAGGCTTTGGGTCCAGAAGAACGAGGCGTAACGCGCGCCACGGGTCACGGCGTTGACTTTGTGCAGGCTGGAGCCGGGGTACAGCACCAGGTCACCGGCCGGTAACTTCACGCGCTGCAGGCCGAAAGTGTCCTGGATCACCAGTTCGCCACCGTCGTATTCGTCCGGGTCGCTGAAAAACAGCGTGGACGACAGATCGGTGCGCACGCGCTCGTGGCTGCCTTTGGGCTGGCGCACGGCGTTGTCGATATGAAAGTCGAAACTGCCCCCCGCGGTATAGCAGTTGAGCAACGGCGGAAAGACCTTGTGCGGTAACGCCGCTGACATAAACAACGGGGTTTGCCACAAACGCTCAAGCATCGCCGCGCCGATTTCCTTGGCAAGCGGGTGGCCCTCAGGTAACTGCAGGTTGTGCTTGGCCTTGGCGGATTGATGCCCGGCGGTGATTTTACCGTCGGCCCAATCGGCATTTTCCAGGGCATGGCGGATGCGCTGTACTTCCTCGCGAGAGAACAGGCCGGGGATGTGCAGCAGCATGGGCAATACCTGGGATCAGAGAAGCGCCAATGGTATTGATTCTTATCCGCCCTGTAAAACAGGTCGACGAATGAGTTCGTAAATACCGTAAGCAAAAAGTGTAAAGAATGTAAATTCAGTGCAATTAGCAATATATCTCAATTGATAGAAATACTTGTTACCACTATATTCCGCGGCCTCACATCCTTGGGGAAAGGACACGTCATGTCGCGCACTACTACAAAAATACCTGCCAGTTCACCACGCATGCTGGCTTCGGCCATCGGCGTTGCGCTCAGCGCCAGCTCTGTTGCCCACCTGGCGCAGGCGGCTGAAGACACTGAACAAAAAGGCCAGCGCAACAGCATCTCCCTGGGCGCCACCAGCATCACCGGGGAAGAACAGGACAACACCTCCTACCAGGTCGAAAAAGCCTCGTCGCAGAAATACACCGCGCCGCTGGTCGACACCCCGCGCTCGGTCACCGTGGTGCCACAACAAGTGCTCAAGGACACCGCGGCCACCTCGTTGCAGGACGCCTTGCGCACCGTACCGGGCATTACCTTCGGCGCCGGAGAAGGCGGGAACCCCCAGGGCGACCGTCCGTTCATCCGTGGTTTTGACGCCCAGGGCGACACCTACCTGGACGGCGTGCGCGACACCGGTGGCCAGAGCCGGGAGATCTTCGACATCGAGTCGATTGAAGTCAGCAAAGGCCCGAACTCTTCCTTCGGCGGCCGTGGCTCGGCCGGTGGCAGCCTCAACCTGGTGAGCAAGACCCCGCAAGCGCGGGACTTCACCAACGGTGGCTTTACCTACGGTTCCGACCAGACCCGCCGCTACGTACTCGACGTGAACCGCCAGTTCCTCGACGACAGCGCCGCGTTCCGCCTGAACCTGATGAGCCACGAGCAGAACGTGGCGGGCCGCGACGCGGTGAATTACGACCGTTGGGGCGTAGCGCCGTCGCTGACGTTTGGTCTGGGCACCCCAACCCGCGTCAACCTCAGCTACTACCACATGGAAAGCAACGATCTGCCGGACTCGGGGATTCCCTACGGCTACAGCTCGGCGACCGCGACCGCTCACGTGCATGACAAACCCACCGACGGCGGCGACAGCAACAACTTCTACGGCCTCAAGAGCCGCGACTTCCGCAAGACCCGCGCCGATATCAGTACGTTCTCCATCGAGCACGATTTGAACGACAACATGACCCTGAAAAACACCCTGCGTCATGGCAGCACCGGCCAGGATTACGTGCTGACACAGCCGGACGACAGCAAGCTCAACGTCAACAAATACGGCACCGTGTGGCGTCGTGCCAATACCCGCGTATCGACCACCACCACGACCACCAACCAGACCGACCTGTTCGGCAGCTTCCAGGCCTTGGGCTTCAAGCACAGTTACTCCACAGGCCTGGAATTCACCGGTGAAGAAACGCGTGTCAGCGGCTATACCGTAAGCCCGAACACCAACCCGACCTGCACCGTGGCCGGCGGAGGACGGGGTGGCCAGTGCACCTCGCTGAGCAATCCGAACCCGGATGACGCCTGGACCGGTAGCGTCGCGCGCAACTACAACGGCACCCACACCAAGGCCACCAGCCGTGGCGCCTATGTGTTCGACACCATCGAACTCGATCCGAAATGGCTGCTGAACGTCGGCCTGCGCTACGACACCTTTGACACGGTAGCCCACACCAACGCGACCACCGGCCGTACCACGATCAAGGAAGACAGCCAGTTCTTCAACTGGCAGGCCGGCCTGGTCTGGAAGCCTGTGGAAAACGCCAGCATCTATGCGTCCTACGCAACTTCGGCAACGCCGGCTGGCGGCCTGGTAGGTGAAGGTTCCGACGGCAACCCTCTGTCAGCCGGTGCCGCCACCAGCGATCTGCAACCGGAAGAAACCGTCAACTACGAGCTGGGCACCAAGTGGGACCTGTTCCACGATCGCCTCTCGCTGACTGCCGCCGTATTCCGTACCGAGAAGAAAAACACGCGCATCCTCGTGGATGCCTTGACCTACGAGAACGCTGGCGAATCTCAGGTCGACGGCCTGGAGCTGTCGGCCAGCGGCAAGCTGACCGACCAATGGCAGGTGTTCGCCGGGTACAGCTACCTCGACAGCGAGCTGGTCAAATCCGGACGTAATGGTCGTAACGGTGTGATCAGTGCCGGCTCCAATGAAGGCAACCAAATGCCAAACACGCCGAAGAACACCTTCAGCCTATGGACCACCTACGACGTCACCTCCAAACTCACCATCGGTGGTGGCGCGTTCTACGTTGACGACGTTTACGGCGACGCCGGCAACACCGTTTACGTACCGTCCTACACCCGCTACGACGCCATGGCCAGCTACAAGCTGACCAAGAACGTCGACCTTCAATTGAACGTGCAAAACCTGACCGACAAGGTTTACTACGACAAGGCATTCTCGACCCACTTCGCCAACCAGGCAGCCGGTCGCACGGCACTGTTGACCACCAGCTTCCACTTTTAAACAGCAGCGCCACGCATCAAAAAGCCCCACGCATCGGATGCGTGGGGCTTTTGCGTGTTACACAGAATGTTTCTCGACAAGCCACGGCATAATGCGCGCCGTGCCCTACATATTCAGATAGACGAGGCGGTCAGACGTGTTGAAGAAAACCCTGTTCCAGTTGCACTGGTTCTTTGGCATTACTGCCGGGCTGGTGCTGGCCTTGATGGGGATCACCGGAGCTGCGGTTTCGTTTCAGGATGAGATTCTGCGCGCGCTCAACCCCACGGTACTGAACGTCGAGAAACGCGAAGCGGGTGTGCTGCCGCCCGCCGAGCTGGTGCGCAAACTGGAGGCCACTGAAGGCAAGACCGTGTCCATGCTCTGGGTGGAAAGCGAAAGCGGTAACGCTGCGCGCGTGTTCTTCACCCCGCCGCCCGGCGAGCGCCGTGGCCAGATGCGCTACTTCGACCCCTACACCGGCGACTACATGGGCGACGCCGTCGGCCAGGACGCGTTCGGTTTTATCCTGCAACTGCACCGTTTCCTGGTCATGGGCGAAACCGGCCGGCAGATCACCGGCGCCTGCACGCTGATTCTGGTGTTCTTCTGCCTCTCCGGCTTGTACCTGCGCTGGCCGCGCCAAGTGGCGAGCTGGCGGGCCTGGCTGACGTTGGACTGGCGCAAAAAGGGCCGCAGCTTCAACTGGGACCTGCACTCGGTATTCGGCACCTGGTGCCTGCTGGCCTATCTTCTGTCGGCACTGACCGGGCTGACCTGGTCCTACGATTGGTACAGTCAGGGCCTGACCAAACTGTTGTCCGACGCACCTCACAATGAAAGGGTTCGCAAGCGCGGCCCGGCGCCCGACGGCGCGGCACCAGTGGCCAACTACGACGCCATCTGGAGCAGCATCTACAGCAACGCCGGCCCAGGTTTGAGCGCCTATAACATCCGCATGCCAGCGGTCGCGGGGCAACCGGCCACGGTCTATTACCTGCTGAGCAACTCGCCCCATGACCGCGCGCTGAACCAGATCAACCTGGACCCGGCCACCGGCGAGGTTAAATCCCACGACCAATACGCCAGCAAGACGCTCGGCGCCCAATTGCTGACCAGCGTTTATGCGCTGCACACCGGCAGCTATTTTGGCCTGACAGGGCGGATTATCCTCACGGTCAGCTCATTGCTGATGCCGTTGTTCTTCATCACCGGCTGGCTGCTGTACCTGGACCGTCGTCGCAAAAAACGCCAGGTGCGCGATGCACGTCAAGGCCTCACTGCCAATACCAGCGATGCCCCGGCCTGGCTGATCGGCTTTGCCAGCCAGAGCGGTTTTGCCGAACAGCTTGCATGGCAAACGGCTGGGCAACTACAAGCGGCAGGCTTGCCGGTGAAGGTGCAGCCCCTGGGCAGCGTCAGCCAGGATGACTTGCGCCAGTCGGAAAATGCGTTGTTCGTGGTCAGCACCTTCGGTGACGGCGAAGCCCCCGACAGCGCCCGTGGTTTCGAGCGCAGCGTGCTCGGTCAGGACCTGTCTCTCAAAGGTCTGAACTACTCGGTACTGGCATTGGGCGACCGCCAATACGAACACTTCTGCGGTTTTGCACGGCGCCTGAATTTCTGGCTGACCCACCAGGGCGGCAACCCCCTGTTCGCGCCAGTGGAAGTAGACAGCGGTGACACCAGCGCGCTGCTGCACTGGCAACAACAGCTTGGACAACTCACAGGCCACACCGCCGTGGCAGCCTGGCCGACCGCCCAGTACGAAAACTGGACGCTCAGCCAACGCACCCTGCTCAACCACGACAGCAGCGGCTCGAACGTATATTTGCTGGGCCTCACCTCGCCGTCGCCTCAAAGCTGGCAAGCCGGTGATCTGGTGGAAGTGCTGCCACGCAATTGCCCCTGGGCCATCGAACACTTCCTCGGCGGCCTCGGCCTGGTCGGCAGCGATGGCGTATTGATCGACGGCATGGCGCAGTCCCTCAACCAGGCGCTCGCCACGCGCCAACTGCCGGACAACCGCACCCACTTGGTCGGCCTGCACGCCCAGGCCTTGGTGAACGCGTTGGTGCCCCTGGGCATGCGCGAATACTCCATCGCCTCGATTGCCAGCGAGGGCGTGCTGGAGCTGATCGTGCGCCAGGAACGCCACCCCGACGGCAGCCTGGGGTTGGCCAGCGGCTGGCTCACCGAACACGCCAGCATCGGGTCAAGCATCAGCCTGCGCCTGCGTCGCAACAGTGGCTTCCACCTGCCGGAGGCATCGGTGCCGCTGATCCTGCTGGGCAACGGCACCGGCCTGGCAGGCCTGCGCAGCTTGCTCAAGGCGCGGATTGCCGACGGGCAGCAACGCAACTGGCTGCTGTTCGGCGAACGCAATATCGCCCATGACTTCCTGTGCCAGGACGAGCTGCAGGGCTGGTTGGCCAATGGTGATCTGGCGTTGCTGGACCTGGCGTTTTCCCGCGATCAGACCGATAAGGTCTACGTGCAGGATCGTCTGCGGGAATCAGCCGATGTGCTGCGTAAATGGCTGAGCGAAGGCGCGGCGATTTATGTGTGCGGGAGTTTGCAGGGGATGGCGGCTGGGGTGGATCAGGCGCTGGTGGATATTCTCGGCAGTGAAGCCGTAGCGCGGTTGATTGAGCAAGGTCGCTACCGCCGGGATGTCTACTGACTTAATCACAATGAAGATCTAACTGTGGGAGCGGACTTGCTCGCTCCCACAGTTTTGATTGCATTCCAAGTCAGGCAGGTTGCAGCTTTTGCTCGAATACGCAGACGCCATCCAGATCACGAAGGATGACCGTCAACTCCGCCGTCTGCCCATCAATCTGCACCTCGCCAAAAAACTGGAATCCGGCAAACGGTGAGGTGTTCTGTGCCGGTGGTGCCTTCTCGAACACCACCTCGGGCCCAAAGGTTTTATCCAGCGGATTAGGCCCGAAACTCCCCGCGTTCAGCGGCCCGGCGACAAACTCCCAGAACGGTTCAAAATCCTGGAACGCGGCGCGATCCGGGTGGTAGTGATGCGCCGCGCAGTAGTGCACATCCGCCGTCAACCACACATGGTTGCGCACCTTCTGAGCCCTTAAAAAGCCCAGCAATTCGGCAATTTCCAACTCGCGACCTTGCGGCGCACCCGGGTCATTGTTAGCGATGGCTTCCCAGCGCGCTACACCGGGGCTCACCTCACCATCAGGCACGCCAAGACCAATGGGCATGTCGGCGGCGATCACTTTCCACTGCGCCTGGGACGCCTTGAGTTCGCCCTTTAGCCAGTCCAATTGCTCACGACCGAGGAAGGGTTTTTCGCCGCCCAGGTTGTCATCGTTGGGGCCACGATAACTGCGCATATCCAGCACGAACACATCCAACAATGGACCATAACTGAGCTTGCGATAAATCCGCCCGCCGCCATCGGCGCTTTGCCGGCGCATCGGGGAATATTCCAACCAGGCCTGGCGCGCGCGGCCGACCAAGGTGTTGATGTCCTTGGTCTGGTAACGCTCATCGAGCTGCTTGCTCGGCGACCAGTTGTTCACCACTTCGTGGTCGTCCCATTGCCAGATCTGCGGCACCTCGGCGTTGAAGCGACGCACGTTTTCGTCCATCAGGTTGTAGCGGTAATTGCCGCGATATTCATCCAGGGTTTCGGCAACTTTGCTCTTGGCTTCGGTGGTGATATTGCGCCAGATGCGCCCATCTTCAACCTTAAGCTGCGCCGGCACCGGGCCGTCGGCGTAGATGGTGTCGCCGCTGTGGATAAAGAAGTCCGGCAGGCGCAAGCGCATGGCTTCGTAGATGCGCATGCCGCCGATGTCCGGGTTGATGCCGAAGCCTTGGCCGACGGTGTCGCCGCTCCACACAAAACGAATATCACGGCGCTGTTGCGGCACGCTGCGCAGGTGGCCGAACCAGGGTTCGCTGGCGACACCGGTCTGGGCGTCTTCGAAATGCACGCGGTAGAAAATCGCCTGGTCGGCGGGCAGCCCGGTGAGTTCGACACGGGCGGTAAAGTCGGTGCGATTGTCGGCGAGCGGCGAGATGAATGTGCGCGGGTTGCTGAACACGCTGCGGGTGTCCCACTCCACCACCATGCGCGCGGGGCGGTCGCTGCGGCTCCAGATCATCGCGCGGTCGCCGAGCAGGTCGCCGGACTGCACACCGTCAGTGAGTTGCGGGCGGTCCTTCACGGAGGCGATCACTGCCGGGGCCAGGCCCGGCAGTAACAGGCCGGCGCCGACGGCTTGCATCACGCGGCGGCGACCGAGATCGAAGTGGCTCATGCAGGTGCCCTCTTGAGGATCAAAAGGGAAACTTAAGCATGTGCGTATGAATCAGAGATGACACTGATCCCGCGATCAGTTGAGATCAAAATGTGGGAGCGGGCTTGCTCGCGAATACGGTGTATCAGTCGCCACATGTGCTGGCTGATCCACTGCATTCGCGAGCAAGCCCGCGCCCACATTTCTCAGGCCGTGACCGACAGTTCGACCGCTTCAGGCCGCTTGATCAACGCGTAGACCAAACCGGTCAACAAACTACCCGCGACAATCGCCAGCAGATACAGCAGCGCATGGTTCATCGCATTCGGGATGATCAGCACAAACAACCCACCATGGGGCGCCGCCAGTTTGCAGCCGAAGTACATCGACAGCGCACCGGTCAAGGCGCCGCCGGCGATGCTGGCCGGGATAACGCGCAGCGGGTCCTTGGCGGCAAACGGGATCGCGCCTTCAGAGATAAAGCACATGCCGAGGATCATCGCCGCCTTGCCGGCTTCGCGTTCGGCCTGGGCGAACTTGCGTCGCGCCAGGAACGTAGCGATGCCCATGCCGATGGGCGGCACCATGCCGGCGGCCATGGTCGCGGCCATCGGTGCACCGCTGGACGCCGCCAGCAAGCCGACCGAGAACGCATACGCCGCCTTGTTGATCGGCCCGCCGAGGTCGACGCACATCATGCCGCCCAGCAGGATGCCTAGCAGCACCGCATTGGTGGTGCCCATGGTGCTGAGGAAGTCAGTAAGGCCCGTGAGCAGACGCGCCACCGGCGGGCCCACCAGATAGATCATCGCCAGGCCGGTGAACAGGCTTGCCAGCAACGGGATGATCAGGATCGGCTTGAGCGCTTCCAGACTCTGCGGCAATTGCACCGCACGCGAAATGAACTTGACGCAGTAGCCTGCGAGGAAACCGGCGAGGATGCCGCCAATAAAACCCGCGCCCAAGGTGCCCGCCAACAGGCCGCCGATCATCCCCGGCGCAATGCCAGGACGGTCGGCAATCGAGTAGGCGATGTAGCCCGCCAGCAGCGGCACCATCAGCATGAAAGCGCGATCGCCGACGGTTTTCAGCGCAGCGGCGAGCGTGCCCTCTTGTTCAAACGCGTGAATACCGAAGACGAACGACAACGCAATCAACAACCCGCCCGCCACCACCATCGGCAACATGAACGACACGCCGGTCAGCAGGTGTTTGTACACACCGGTTTTTTCTTTCTTGGCCACCGCGCCGCTGGCGGCGCTTTCCACAGCACCTTCGGCGAGGGCCTTGTTGAGGGTGGCTTCGGACTGCTTGAGGGCAATACCGGTGCCGCAGCGGTAGATTTTCTTGCCGGCGAAGCGCTCGGTGGCCACTTCAATATCGGCCGCCAGCAGCACCACGTCGGCATTCGCAATCGCTTGCGGACTCAATGGCGTGCGTGCGCCGACCGAACCCTGGGTTTCGACTTGCAAGTCATAGCCCAAACGCTTGGCCGTCTGCTGCAAGGCTTCGGCGGCCATGAAGGTGTGGGCGACGCCCGTTGGGCAGGCCGTAATCGCGACGATGCGCGGTGTATTTTTGGCTACAGGTGCAACCGCAACGTAGACCTGCGCCTCTTCGGCGCCGCGACGCAACACGGCGTCGACATCCGCCAGCGCCTGGGCCGGGGTGCTCTGGAACACGCGTTTGCCGACAAACCGCTGCATGTCGACGGGGGTGCTGCTGACCAGCAACACCCACTCAGCGTCATCAATCGTGGCCTGGGACAACTGGCGTTCCGGGCGCTGTACGTCCACCACCTCAACGCTGGTGCTCCAGCCCTGGCGCTGCGCGGCAGCGTCCAACAAGCGAGCGCACAGCACACTGGTGACCATGCCGTTCGGGCAGGCAGTAACAATGGCTAATTTCATCACAAACCCTCTTATTGTTCTGTCAGCGGGCGTACGTGTACGCCGCTTTCGAGACGCGCCAACTGCGCGTCATCGCTGATGCCGAAACCAATCTGCGTGACGGCCATGGCGGCAATCGCCGTGGCCCGGCGCAGGGTGTGCTCCGGCGCATCGCCACTGAGCACACCGTGCAGCATCCCGGCCAGCAGCGAGTCGCCGGCGCCGACGGTACTGGCGACCGTCACCTGTGGCGGCTTAGCATGCAGTGCCCCGGCCGGGCTGTACCAGCTCACGCCGGCGGCACCGTCGGAAACCACCACATGCTCCACGCCCTGCTGATGCAACTGACTGATAGCGTCCGTGGCATTTCCCAAGGCTTCGGCCAGCTCTTCGGTGTTGGGTTTGACCATCCACGGGCCAGCCTTCAAGCCGGCGCGCAGCGCTTCGCCACTGGTGTCCAGGGCGACTTTCAAACCGAGTGCCTTGAGTTCCTCGAGCAAGCCCTGAAACCACTGCGGGCTGACGCCGCGCGGTAAGCTGCCGGCCACCACCACCGCATCGAATTCAGGGCCGATCATCGCCACCCTCTTGAGCAGTTCTCGTTGCGCCTGCTCACTCACCACAGGCCCCGGCGCATTGATGTCGGTAACCCGGCCGTCTTGTTCGGCAATCTTGATGTTGCTCCGGGTTTCGCCCGGCACGCGAATGAACGCGTCGCCAAATCCACGACTGGCAATCAGTGCATCAAACGCCTCGGGGTTTGCCGCACCGAGAAAACCACCCACGCTCACGTGATGGCCCAAATCCGCCAGCACCTGCGCCACATTCACGCCCTTGCCGGCGGCGTGGGTGAGCACGGCGTCACTGCGGTTCACTTCACCGGGTTCCAGGCGCGCCAGGCGTACCGTGAGGTCCAACGCCGGGTTCAGCGTCAGGGTCAGAATCCTTGCCATTTACACGGCCTCCACTAGGGCACGCACTTCAGCGGGCGAGCCCACCGCGAGTGCTTTTTGCGCCAGGCCCTGGGCCTCGCTCAGACTGAATTCGCGCACCCGCGCCTTCACTTCAGGAATGCTGCGGGCCGACACACTCAACTCATCCACCCCCAGGCCGATCAGCACCGGCACTGCCAGCGGGTCCGCCGCCAATTCGCCGCACACCCCTACCCATTTGCCATGGGCATGGGCGGCGCGCACGGTGATGTCGATCAGTTGCAACACCGCCGGGTGCAGGCCATCAGCCTGGGCCGACAAGGTCGGATGGCCGCGGTCGATGGCCAGGGTGTACTGGGTCAGGTCGTTGGTGCCGACGCTGAAGAAGTCGACTTCCTTGGCCAATACCGGCGCAAGCAAAGCAGCCGATGGCACTTCGATCATGATGCCCAATTGCAGGTCGGCCACCGGGATTTCCAGGCGCAGGCGCTCGGTCATGTCGCGGGCCGCGCGCCATTCGTCAACGCTGCCAACCATGGGGAACATGATGCGCAACGGGCGGTTGTCCGCCGAGCGCAGCAATGCGCGCAATTGCGCTTCCATGATCTGCGGGCGTTGCAAGGTGAGACGGATGCCGCGCACGCCGAGGAAGGGGTTTTCCTCCTGCGCGATTGGCCAATACGGCAGCGGCTTGTCACCCCCTACATCCAGGGTGCGCACTACCAGTGGGCGACCGCCGAGGCCGTCGAGCACGCGACGGTATTCAGCTTCCTGGGTGGCTTCGTCCGGCGCTTGCGGGTGGGCCATGAAAATCAGTTCGGTACGCAGCAAACCGATGCCTTCGGCACCCTGCTCCACCGCGCTGGCGACACCGGCGCTTTCGCCGATGTTGGCGAATACTTCCACGGCGTGGCCGTCACGGGTCAGCGCTGGTTCATGACGCTGCGCGGAAGCGGCTTGCAGGCGTTGTTCACGGGTGTCGCGCTCAACCGTGGCGCGCTGCAGGGTGGCAGCGTCAGCGTCGACATGCAGGCGACCGCGCTGGCCATCCAGCAGCAACGGCGTACCGGAGGCCAGCAGCAATACGGCGGGCCCTGCACCGACCAGCGCTGGAATACCGAGGGCACGGGCGACGATGGCGCTGTGGGCGGTCGCGCCACCACGGGCGGTGAGGATGCCGGCGACGCGCGAGGGATCAAGCCGTGCAACGTCGGACGGGCCGACTTCGTCCATCACCAGAATGTAAGGTTCGCTTGGCGCCTGAACCGTTTCAACCCCGCACAGTTGAGCCAGCACGCGTCGGCCGACATCACGCAGGTCAGCCGCACGTTCGGCGAGCAAAGCGTCCTGCAAAGACTCCTGCTGCTTGGCGGCGGCTTCGATCACGCTCATCCACGCCGCTTCGGCGCTCTCGCCTTGCTTGAGGCGGGTGTCGACTTCGTCGGTCAGTTCCGGGTCGTCGAGCATTTCCTGGTGAGTGATGAAAATCTCGCGGATAGCCTTGGATTGGCTGCGTTCGATCAGGCCGTTGATATCACCGCGCACCTCGGCCAGTGCGCTTTGCAGGCGCTGGCGCTCAATGGCCGAGGATTCGCCGCGCAGCGGGTAATCGAACGTCTGCTGAACCTGGATATGCGCAGGGCCGATGGCGATGCCTGGCGCGGCGGCGATGGCCTGGATCTGGCTGCCGGCCAGCGGCGCGCTGAGCACCGGCTCGATGTCGAGGATTTCGGGCTGGGCACTCAGGGTCGGCAGCGGCTCGACGTCTTCGCCGAGGCCTTCTTGCACCGCCGCCAACAGCGCGGGCAGCGCATCGCCGGCAATCGTCGGCTCGGCGACAAACTCCAGCACCTGGCCGCGACGCGCGCCGAGGCTGAGCAGTTTGCTCAGGCTTTTCACCGACACGGCGCCCACCGGGCCATCGACGATGCGCACGCGAATATCGCCTTCAAAACTTTTCGCCAGTTGCGCGAGGATCTTCGCCGGGCGCGCGTGCAGGCCGTGGGCGTTGGCCAAGGTGATGCGCGCGCTCGGCCAGTCTGGCGGCAATTCGCCGCCCAGCACTTCAAGCACCGCGCGGCTGCTGGTGGCGCGGCCAAGTTCGTGGCCGCGACCTTCAATCAGCAAGGCACATAAGCGTTCAAGCAGCGTTTGGTGGGCCTCACCCAGGCTCGCCAGGCAGAACAAGCCATTGAGCGGCTGGCCGAGGTAACGCATGGGTTTATCCGGCGTGACAAACGCCAGGCCCGGGCGCTTGACCGTTTGCTCGCTGTGCAACCACCACAGGCCATCGCCCAGGGGCAGTGCGTCGACCTGCTGCAGGACGGCGGCGAAACCGTTGCTGACACAGTCGGCCTGGCGCAACAGGCGTGCGCCGCGCCACACCAACTCTTCGAAATCATCGGCGGACACACCCAGGCCGATCATCTGCGCATCCAGTGCCAACTCCTGCGGCGCACCTTGAAGCAGCTTCAGCAAGGCTTCGGCAGTGCCGGCACGGCGCAGGGCCTGGCCCAGGTCGGTTTCGCCGAGGGCACGGGTGAGCAGTTGCAACAGGCGCAGGTGTTCGTCGGATTTAGCGGCAATGCCGATCGCCAAGTACACGATCTGGCCGTCACCCCAGTCCACCCCTTCGGGGAACTGGAGCAGGCGCACACCGGTAGAAAATACGTGGTCACGGGTTTCGGGGGTGCCATGGGGGATGGCAATACCTTGGCCGAGGAAGGTCGAGCCCTGGGCTTCACGGGCTTGCAAACCGCTGAGGTAACCCTCGGCGACCAGGCCGTCGGCCACCAGTTTTTCAGCGAGCAGGTGCAAGGCAGCAGATTTATCCACAGCCACCTGGCCCATGGAAATCTGCTCTACAGTGAGCTCAAGCATGCCATTCTCCTAGTTAGTGCGGTGGCGCACTAGGTATTGTTTTAAACAAACAGTGTAAGGGGTGTTTATGAATACTGACCGAGCAGTCAATTGGCAGTAGCTACTCAGACGCGATCTTCGTAAAAATACGCTGGCTGAAACGTTTAATCTAGACTTTATGGAAGACTACGCGTTAATTACTCATCCTTGAAGAACCGCTCGGCGCTTGAGCCAGGACATTGGCCGTCCACAGGAATCGGTTACGATTGGACAAAATGTCGGGGCAAGCTCCAAAAAACAAGGAAATCCCGGTTTGAAACTCAGTGATATCGCACGTCTCGCCGGTGTGTCCGTGACCACCGCCAGCTACGTCATCAATGGCAAGGCCGAACAGCAACGCATCAGCAACGCCACCGTCGAACGGGTGCGCGCTGTCGTCGAAGCCCATGGCTTTACCCCCAACCCCCAGGCCGCCGGGCTGCGCAGTCGGCACACGCGCACCTTGGGTTTTATCCTGCCCGACCTGGAAAACCCAAGTTACGCACGCATCGCCAAGCTCCTGGAGCAAGGCGCACGGGCGCGTGGCTATCAGTTGCTGATCGCCAGCTCCGACGATGACGCCGACAGCGAGCGCCAATTACTGCAACTGTTCCGCGCCCGCCGTTGTGATGCGTTGTTTGTGGCCAGTTGCCTGCCGGCCAGCGATGACAGTTATCACGCGCTGCAAGCCAAGGGTTTGCCGGTGATTGCCATCGACCGGGTAATGCGCGCGGATCAATTCTGCTCAGTGGTCAGCGACGACCGCCAGGCGTGCCAGCAATTAACCAGCAGCCTGCTGCAACCACTGCCCAAGCAGATCGTGCTGATCGGCGCACGGCCCGAGCTGAGCATCAGCCAGGAACGTGCCGCTGGTTTCCGTGAAGCGCTCGAAGGCTTTACCGGCGAGGTGATCGTCGAACACGGCGATGCGTTCAGCCGCGACTGCGGCCGGCAGTTGATGGAGCAACTTCTGGGTCAACTGGGGCATTTGCCTGACGCGCTGGTGACCACGTCCTACGTGCTGCTGCAAGGCGTGTTCGATGCGTTGCATGACTTTCCGCTCAAATCACGCCCGCTGCGCCTGGGCACGTTTGGTGACACCCAGTTGCTGGACTTCCTGCCGCTGCCGGTCAACGCCATGGCCCAACAACATCAGCAGATCGCCGAAACCGCCCTGCGCCTGGCCCTGGCCGCTATCGAAGAAGAGCAGTACCAACCTGGTGTGCACGCCATTGGCCGGACGTTCAAGCAGCGTATTCACGAGGCCTGAACGTGGAGTTGATCGACACCCACACCCACCTGGACTTTGCGGATTTCGACAGCGATCGCCGGGACGTCCTCAGTCATAGCCGGGCATTGGGTGTGCGACGCATGGTGCTGCTGGGGGTGTATCAGCAAAATTGGCAGCGCGCGTGGGATCTGGTGCAAGCGGACGAAGGTTTGTTCGCCGCCTTTGGCCTGCACCCGGTGTACCTTGATGAGCATGGTCCCGCCGACCTGTCGGAATTGGGCGACTGGCTGACTCGCCTGCACGGCCACCGGCAACTGTGTGCGGTCGGTGAGATCGGCCTGGATTACTTTCTCGAGCAACTGGACCGCGAACGCCAGCAGAGCCTGTTTGAAGCTCAACTGAAGCTGGCGGTGGACTTCCAATTGCCAGCGTTACTGCATGTACGTCGCAGCCACGCCGCTGTGATCGCCACCCTCAAGCGCATCCGCCTACCCCGTGGCGGCATCATCCATGCGTTTGCCGGTAGCCAAGAAGAAGCCCGCGAGTACATCAAGCTCGGCTTCAAGCTGGGCTTGGGCGGCGCCCCTACCTGGCCACAGGCCCTGCGTATGCACAAGGTATTGGCGCAACTGCCGCTCGACGCGGTGGTGCTGGAAACCGACTCGCCCGATATGGCACCGGCCATGTTCCCCGGCCAACGCAACAGCCCCGAGCACCTGCCAGCTATCTGCACCGCCCTGGCCGAGCGCATGGGTATCAGCCCGCTATTGCTGGCTGAGGCGAGCACACGCAATGCCTGCGAGCTGTTCAATTGGTAGGTTCGGCGTGACCCCTTGCAGGTCCAGCGTTAGCTGTTGGCGGTAACGGGCATAACGCAACGCCAGGAAATGCACCAGCAGCACCACCAGCGAGACGTTGAACTGGCCGATCACACTGATCAGCCCCAGCCACTCCGCGACCAGCACCACAATCAGCACAATACAGGTCAAGACCACCATGCTCGGGCGCACCAAGGCCCAATGGTCCAGGGACTTGAACTGACGCAGTTGCCGGGGGCAGTTCAATCGCAATACCCACTGGCAGTACGGGCAATCGAATGGCTCTTCGATAGCAATGGCATTCAACTGCCAAGGCTTGAGCTCAAAGGTGATGTCGCAATGGGCGCAGTGCCCTTTGATGCCGATTGCAGCGGTCATCGCTGTGCCTCCCCTGAACTTGAAATCGAGTGAAACAATTTTCACCCATTCAGGAGAACAGAAAAGGGACGCCGGAAAATCAGGACAAGCACCACGCCATCCGACGACAAATCCTACGCCCAGGTCTTACACGCGAAACGCACCGATCAATTGCTTCAACTCGATCACCTGCATCGATAACTGCCGGCTCGCCGCTTCGGTCTGATGCGCGCCCTCGGCGGCATGTTCGCCGGCCCGATTGATTGCGACGATGTTCTGGTCGATATCGTGGGCGACAGCCGTCTGTTGCTCCACGGCCGCAGCGATCTGCTGGTTTTGATCGACGATCATGCCCACGGCACCGAGGATATTTTCCAAGGCCTGCTGGACCCTTTCTGACTGCTCAACGGTGCCATTGGCCATTTCATGGCTGCTGCCCATGGCCGTCACGGCGGCCGACACACCGCTGTGCAAGCGGCTGATCATCTGTTCGATTTCCTCTGTGGAGTGCTGCGTACGCCGGGCCAGGGTGCGCACCTCGTCGGCCACCACCGCAAAACCACGCCCCTGCTCACCGGCCCGCGCGGCCTCAATGGCGGCGTTGAGTGCCAGCAGGTTGGTTTGCTCGGCAATGCTCTTGATCACTTCCAACACGCTGCTGATGGATTGGCTGTCGGTGGCCAATTGGTTAATCACCCGCACCGACTGATCGATCTCCGAGGCCAGCCGCGCGATGCTGCCCTGCTGGGATTGCACCAGGCTACGGCCACTGACAGTTTCATCGTTGACGCTGTGGGCACTGCTGACCGCCGCCGCCGCACTGCGTGCGACTTCCTGGGCAGTGGACGACATCTGGTTCATGGCCGTCGCGACTTGCTCAATCTGCGTGCGCTGCCCGGACACCGCCTGATTGCTCTGGGCTGAGACCGTTTCCACCTGGCCGGCTTGGAGCTCGACCTGGCTGACGGTGTGTCCGACACGTTCGATCAAGTCATGGATCTTCGCGACGGTGCCATTGAACACCTGGCCCAGGTCGCCCAACTCATCGCGGCTATCCGCGACAAAGGCGACCGTCATGTCGCCGGCCGCCACCTTGTCCATCATCGCCCCCAGGCGCCGCAGGGTTGTGCGCGTGGAGGCGTAAAACCCTGCGTACAAATAGAAGATCAGCAGGAACACCACCGTCAGGGCCAGGACCAGCACCACCATGTGCGTGCGGTTCTGCGCCAGGCGTTGCTCCAACTGCTGTCCGAGAAATGCCAGCGTGGCGTCGTCCAACTGGTAGGTCTGGGCCATCAACTGGCTGACACCGTCGTAGAAACCCTGCCAGGGCGCGTCAAGGGTTTGCGCCATCACCACCTGCTCTTCAAACAACTCGCTGCCTTGCTTCAAGCTGGCGTTGCTGGCCTTGGCCAGGCCATCGAGTGCGGTGTGCGCCGCCTTGCTGGCGCCCAAGGCATCCTGCAACTTCAAGCCATATTCGGCCTGGAGTTTTTCCAATTGCTGCAACAGTTCGTCAAAGCGCGTACTGGACGATGAATTAAGAAAGCCTTGGCCCAGGGAATACGCACCGATTGCCCGACCTTCACCCAGGGTCTGCGTGACTTGCGGGGTCACGCTGGTGATCAATTCGCTGAGCTGGCGCAGATCGCTCTGGGGGTCGCGGCTCAAACCGGATTGGCTGGCGATGATCTGGCTGAGCATCTGTGCCTTGTTGAGCAACTTACCGATCAGTGCACTTTTGCTCAGCAGCGACGTTTCCTGCTGCTGGGCCTTGAAGGCCGCGATCAACTCGTCGCGCTTGCCGTCAAAAGCGGCGACTTGCTCGGGGTCGGTCGCCATGGCGCTGAGGCTTTGCAAGCGGCTCAGGACACTGTCTTCCAATGCGCTGATCTTGCCCTCAAGGTCGCCGGCCTTGCCGGACTGGCCGAGGGTGGCGTTGATTTGGACTTGGTTGTTGAGGGTTTCCAGGTCGCGGCGCAAGGCCAGGCTGCTGCCGAGTAAGTCGAGGCTTTGCAATTCCACACGTGTGCCCTGGAATTCACGCCACGAATCGCGCACCAGGTAATAGTTGGTCGCCAGCATGGGCAGCAGGAACAGCACGCTGATCAAGCTGAACTTCATGCCGAAGCTCAGGCGGTTCATTAGCGCGACGGCGGGATAGAGCAAGCTCTTCACAGGTGAACTCCCTTTCTTTTATTTTTATTGAGGCGCAGGGCGGCAGTTAGCCAGCATCTGTATAGCTCAATTTGAAAGGGAGTTTTGTAACTTAAGGTTAACGGCAGCGGGGCAGCCGAAAAATAATGTGCCCGCACTCACTCGACTAGGGCAACACTGCCCAGATGGCAAACCCGGCGTACCACAGCACTGCGGCGCGCAGCAGCAGTTCCCATATGCGATCCAGGCTGATGATGCCATCGGCGCCCACCGCCGGTGGCGGGATTTCGGCGGCGACCAGGCCGACTTTTTCCACCAATTGGGCAGCGCTGATGTCCCAGCTCAGCAGTTCGTGCAGCATCACGCGGCCAACCGCGACGAAATTGCCCACCAAGGCAAAGCTGGCCGCCAACAGGCGCACCGGCAGCCAGTCAAACGCGTGGCGCAGTTGCCCGGCGCGCTCAGCGACCAGCGGGTTCTTGCTGTGCTCACTGGCCAGGGCAAGCAGGCGATAGGCCAAGGCAGCCACCGGGCCCAGCAGGAAGTACCAGAAAATCACCGCAAAAAAGCTCTGGTACGCCTGCCACAATAGATGGCCCTGAACGCATTCGAGCAGTTGTTCGCCACTGTCGGCGCTGAGGTTCAGGTCACGTTCGGCCACGTGCTCGGCAGCTTGCAGGTCGCCACGGCGCCAGGCATCGCGAAACGGACCGAGCCCAGCGAGCAGATCACCACGGCCCAGGCTGTAGATCACCACTACCAAGTGCACCGGCAGCGCCAACAGGCCGTATGCCACCGGCTCGAGCACCAGCAGCAACAACGCCAGCAATGCCACCGGCAACAACACCAGCACTACCAGAATCAGCCAGGGACGCTTGCCCATGCTCGGGCTCGATTCCAGCTTGGCCAGTTCGCGCAGCCAACCACCATCGCGCTGCAACCGCTGGCGCAGGGCCGAGAACTTCTCGATCCATACGGCCAGTACCAACACCAGAAAACTCATCGTGCGTGTCCTCCATCCTGCAGGGCGCTGCGAAAGCGCGTCCAATCAAAAGCGGGGCCGGGATCGGTCTTGCGTCCCGGCGCGATATCGCTGTGACCACAAATGCGCTGGGGGGTGATGCCTGGGTAGGCCGCCAGCAATTGGCGGGTCAGGTCGATCAGCGACCCATATTGTGCGTCGGTGAAGGGCTGATTATCCGTGCCTTCCAGCTCTACCCCCAGGGAAAAGTCATTACAGGTTTCCCGGCCCTCGAAATACGAAACCCCGGCATGCCAGGCGCGGTCGAGGCAGGAGACAAACTGCGTCACCGTGCCATCGCGCTCAATCAGAAAATGCGCAGACACCCGTAGGTCGGCAATCCCTTCAAAGTAGGGATGTTCCGTGACATCCAGGCGGTTCTGGAAAAACTCCTGCACTTTACCGGTGGCGAACTGCGCCGGTGGCAAGCTGATGTTATGCACCACCAACAGTGAGATTTCGCCTGCGGGGCGCTCGTTGAAGTTGGGCGAAGGGCAATGACGAATGCCCTGGCACCAACCGCTGGTGGGGTCCAACTGCATACAGGTTCCTTGAACGAGACAACGTATGACCAGTATGCCGCGTTCGACCCTCTGGTTGCGATCACTTGCCGCGATTGAGTTGACGCAGTTTATTCAACACCGCGGCCAGCGCGCGCTCGAACAGGGGGCCGTCGTCCAAGGAATGCAGCGTGCCACGCTTGAACGCCAGCGCCAACTGGCCGGTACTCTTCTCCAGCACCTTGAGCCCCGTGCGGCTGGTGAAAATATACGTGTTGGCCGGTGCCATGATCGCCGTCAGCTTGCACCGCAGTGCGGCGGTCGCGTCCGTGTGGAACACCACCCAGCTACCCACCTTTAGTTCTTGAGCCCTGAGCAACTCCGGGTCGTTGCCCGGCAGGTCGATGACCGGGGCGGGCGACGTCGCGCTGAGGACAAACGGCTCGCGCACTTCGATCAGATCTTCCAAGCCTTCGGGCGCCTGGACGTGCAAGGCCTGCAAGCGCAGAAAGAATTCACGGGTGCTGAACGGGTCGAACGCGGCACTGGTCAACCCATCGCGCAAGGCCTTGAGCAAGCCAGGCAGTTGCTCCAGCAAATGGCGCCCGGCTTCGGTGTCTTGCTGCAGGCTGACACTCCAGATCAGCTCATCCATGGTGCGCAACGCCGCTTGCCATTGCACCGACTGCTCACCATGCTTGAGACTGGCCAGCAACAACACCTGGCTCCATGCCTGCTGCAGGAACTGCACCACCGGACGCGGCAGGACCTTGCCCAACAACCGTCGATTAAGCACATCGGCCACGCGCTGGCGTACGGCTTCGGTGCGCACGTGTTCAGCTTCGGCATCGCGGGTGTGCTGTTCAAGCAGGTCGCTGCGTCGCCGTTCATCGGCGGTAAACGCGCTGAACTCTGCGAGCAATTGGGGAAAAATCGCCGGGTCTTCGACGAACTCATTGAGCAAACGCTGCACGACCTGCTCGATGCGCAGATAAAGGTGGTCGCGCTGGTCGTCTTCACACGGACTGCTGCCCATGACGGCGGCCGCGATTTCATTGAGCAAGCGTCGTGCCGGGTGACCGGCGCGGCTGAAAAAGCTCTTGTCGAGCAACGCGACTTTCAGCATCGGGATCTGCAGGCGACCGATCACAGCCTTGAAGGCACCGGGCACGGTGAGGTCGTTGAGGATAAATTCGAATAACAGCGCGACCAGGTTGATTACGTCTTCGTCCGCATCCTCTACGACCCGCGACTTACCACTCTTGACGCTGACACGGGTGAGCAACTGTTCAAGCTGGTTACACAGGTCGAAATCGTCCTCGGCCTCAGGCTCCGGCACGTACTGCTGCAAGTGGGACAGCAGGCGTAACAGGTCACGGGTGGAAATAGGCAACGGTTCGGCACTGGCCTCAAGCGTTGGCGCCACGCTGCCACGCACCACTGCGAGTAATTTCTGGAGCGCGGCGAAAGCTTCCTGGCCATTTTCGTCGACGGGCTGATCGGCGGCCGGCGAAGCCTCTTCGCGCGCGTGTTCGCGGGCCGCACGCGCCTCAAGCCGAGGGGACGGTACGGCCTTGAGTTCCGGCAATACGCCGGTCGCGACCAGCAATTGATTGGCTTCGCCATACAACTGGCCGGCGTCACTGAGCACGTATTTTTCAAAGAGCTTGAGCATGATCAGTTTGACGCGAATCTCCACACCGAGGCTGCGTCCCGCCTGCAGGAAAAACTCACACAGCAGCGCGGGCCCCAGCGGGTTCTCACGCTCATCCAGGCGATTGCCCAGTAATGCGCTCAATCGCGCAGTGAGTTGGCCAAGGGCCAGGCCGTCACGGTGTCGCACCCGGCCGAGCATGGCTTCAAGCGCCACGACTTTTTCCAGGGCATCCTTGGATGAACCAGACGGCGCGTCATAGGAAACCACCGGCAACCGTTGCAGCTCTGCCTGCCCCGCCTGGCCCAGGCTGGCGAAGGCTTCAAATAGCTGCTCCAGGAACACGCGCTCAAAATTCTTGCGCTTAAGACGCAGGTCGCGCATGGCTTCAAAGAAAATATGGTGGTCAAGCATGTTGCGCGACCTGTCGGCCATTTCGAACAACGTGTCATCGGCGTTATCGAACAGCTCCTGCAGCCCTTGCTGCAACTGTTGCACCGCCTTGTCGCGGACCTGCAGCAACACCACCGGAAGTCGGGCGAGCGGCGATGGCGTGGCGTGTGCCTTTTTGATTGGCACCACCTTTCCGTCATTGTGCATCCTGGCCTCCTGAAACGGCGGTATTTGTCTAAACGTCAAAGCTATGACGCCAATTGCAAGGCGCAAGATTATCTTGCAAATGAGGTGGGTTGCGCCAGTAAACTCTGCCATCGCACGGTAAATGAGGGGTGAGCCTGGGTTCAAACGCGCACTGCCCCTATAATCGGGGCACTTTGTTTGTGGAGCCTGTTATGCCGAATCTCCGTCTTGCCGACCTCACCGCCGAAATCGAAGCCAACGTGCGCCGCGCACTGCTGGAAGACATCGGCAGCGGCGACATCACTGCGCAGTTGATCCCGGCCGAACGACTGGCCACCGCCACCATCATCACGCGCGACGCCGCTGTTATCGCGGGTACGGCTTGGGTCGACTCGGTATTCCGTCAGTTGGACCCGCGGGTCGCCGTGCACTGGCAGGTCGCCGACGGTGAACGCGTCAGCCCCAACCAAGCGCTGTTCCACCTGGAAGGTCCGGCACGCTCGCTGCTCAGCGGCGAACGTAGCGCGTTGAATTTTCTGCAGTTGCTGTCCGGGGTCGCGACCCGCGCCCAATTCCTGGCAGATTTTGTCGCCAGTACCCAGGTCAAGCTGCTCGATACCCGCAAAACGCTGCCGGGCCTACGCCTGGCGCAGAAGTACGCGGTAACCTGCGGCGGCTGCCACAACCACCGTATCGGTTTATATGACGCGTTCCTGATCAAGGAAAATCATATCGCCGCCTGCGGGGGCATTGCCCAGGCGATCACGGCCGCCCACAAGATCGCACCCGGCAAGCCGGTGGAAGTCGAAGTGGAAAGCCTGCATGAACTGCGCGAAGCCCTGGCAGCGGGCGCGGATATCATCATGCTCGATGAGTTGAGCCTGGACGATATGCGTGAAGCCGTGCGCCTGAACGGCGGAAAGGCGAAGCTGGAGGCCAGCGGCGGGATCAACGAAAGCACCCTGCTGCCTATCGCAGAGACCGGGGTGGACTACATCTCAATCGGCGCCATGACTAAGGATGTGAAGGCGGTGGATTTGTCGATGCGGCTGAGCATCTAAAGCACTCAGAAATGCTTGTGTAGTGAGCGGGCTTGCCCCGCGCGGGGCAAGCCCGCTCACTACACGCTCAGACCACCAAGTTATTCATCTCGCAGTACTCTTCCCAATCGACACCCAGCACCTCGGCCGCCTCTTTGTGCAAGACCAGCCGTGCCGCTTCGAATTCTTCCGGTGTCGAGGTGTACTTGAGGGTCAGCTCCCAAGGCTGAAGGCCTTGGCTCTCGGCCTCGTCCTCGAATGCCCACTGAATCTGATCGCGCTGATCATCGGCGCTCAGGTCCTTGATTTCTTCTTTAAGCTGCGGCGTGTCCTCAAGGTATTTCTTGAGTGCTTCTTCGTGCCGAGCTTCCTGGGTCATTTCAGTCGTGGTCATGTGTGTTCTCTTAGATCGAGGAATGGGGATGCATCTGGGTCATCAAGGTTTGCGCAGATACAAATGAGCGGGCGCGAATGCCGGCTCGTCTGGCCTTCAGAACCATTCTGGGATCAACTGAAAACGTGCTGCCTTTGTTGCCTTTTTGCCCGAGACAGGAATCGAACCTGCGACCTTCGCGTTACGAGTGCGCTGCTCTACCGGCTGAGCTACACGGGCGGTGGGCTAAAGCTAGCACTGCATCGGAAGTCCGGCAACTTACCGGCGTCAACGGGCAATCACACCTTGGGCCCAGAAGCGCGGTTGCAGGAAGGTGTCATGGCCGTCCAGGTACTGCTGCTGCGCTTGCTTGATGTGAGGTACATCGCGCGCGACAATAAAAATCAACAGACCAACGGCCAGCACACTGAGCGTTTTCCAAGCACTCCGGGCCAATGGCAGCTCAGCGGTCGGCGGCGTTCGCCACACATGCAGCGCCATCAACCAGCCCACCACCAGCGCCAGCCAAACCTGGGAGTTGGGCATCACAATCACGCCATCGACCATGGACTGCACCAACGCGCCAACCACCGATGCAAACAGGCATAGCCGCAGCAGGTCCGCACGCTCGGCGCTCAGCGCGCGCTCACGCAATATACCGAATGTGGCCCAGCCGCCTCGCCACGCCAACACCGCGACGCACAGAGCCGATGGCACACCCCATTCACTGGCCCATTGCAGGATGGCCTGGTGGGGGTGAGCGGCAATCCTGTTGGTGATATCGGCAAAATGCATAGGCCCGAAACCCAGCCCTGGCCGCTCGGTGAGCATGTGCCATCCCTGCCACCAGATCGGCCCGCGCCCCGACAACGAGAGGGTGAGGCGATCGCTGGCGCTACTGGCGAGTTCGATCCCCAGGTAATCCGCTAACACCGTAAACACCAGCCAGTACAGCAACAGCCCGCCAAGCACTGCGGCCAGCTGCCACCCCAGCCAGCGCCGACCCCATGGCCCCAACACCGCCAATACCACACCCGCCGCGCCCATGCCAAGCCAGGTGCCGCGTGTGCCGCCACCCATTGCGATCAGCCACCACACGCACAGCAACGCAAACACCGCAACTTTGAGCGAGCGCGAGAGAGTCGGGATCAACAAGGGAAGCGCCAGCAATGGCAGGGTGAACGTCTGGAACTGGCCGTAGAATCGCTTGTTGGAAAAGCCAGAGAGCAGCAAGTCAGGGTCCAGCGTCCGCTCGGCGCTGGCGAACGCGAGTGCGCCCGCATACACGTATTGAATCGACTTGATCAGGCACAGCAGCACCACCACCAGGATCAAGGCGCGATCCAAAGGCTCACCGCCCTGGCGACGCAGCAAGGCAAATGCCACGGCAATCGCACCGCAGCTGACAAATAAAGCCACTTCGGCCAGTGCCCAGAGCGTCTGGTGGGCCAGCGTCGATGACACCAGGCCCAGCCCAATAATCAGCGCCAGGCCCAGGGCGGTAGGCCGGTCTACCAACCGTTCAACGGGGGCGACCAACAGCCCATACAGCACCGCACAAGCCCCGATGGCAATCTGCATCGCCCGCTGTAAGTCATGCCCACTGAACGGTGCACAAATTCCGACAACCAGCAGACACACCACTGCTACCAGAAAAATACTGCCACGCTGCTGTACGGATAAATACATCGGCCACCTCAACTTCCCTGTGGAGGGTTTAGCAGTTATGCACCGTCGGCGCCGCAGCCCTTGGCGATATATTTCGCGTCAGCGGTGGTGGTGCATTTCCAACCAGTGGTGGCGTTGCGCGTCAGGCTGATGGTTTTGCCCAGTACTGGCGCGGGAGCGTCGAGTATTTCGCAACTGATGGAACCCGCGCCCGTCGCCACATCCCCTGCCACATCGATCTTGCAATTGGCGGTTGGGCTGACGCCACCGATCAACGCCAGCGTGGGTACGGTGCCTTGGTTGAGGGTGTCTTCATACCCAGGCTTCAACGCGGTGATTTCAGCCAACCCGGCGGTGAACTTGGCCTTGGCCTGGTGGGTGGTGTACATGGGCAGGCCGATGGTGGCCAAGATGCCGATGATTGCCACGACGATCAACAACTCGATCAAAGTAAAACCTTTCTGACGCATCACTTTCATTCTCCAGAATAGAACTCATGACAAGGCGCTTCCTGCGCCCCGTGTTGTGCAGCGGCGCCAGTGTACTCATCCGCAAGCGCTCAATCGCGCACTGGACGCACATTCTGACATTTTATACTGCGCTGCCAGCCTGCCCGAATCCGTCACCTGACTAAGCTATAAATCTTCGACGACCTCTCTGCGGAACCCTGTCATGGATAACGCTTCAACGCTGTACGCCTGGGAAGGCATCAACCGTAAAGGACGTAAGGTGTCCGGGCAAACCGCAGGGCACAACCCCGCCTTGGTCAAGGCTCAGTTGCGCCGGCAAGGCATCAGCCCAGGCTTGGTGCGCAAGCAATCTGCCGTGTTGCCCAGCTTGGCACCGTCGGTCAAATCGACGGACATCACCCTACTCACTCGCCAGCTGGCCACACTGCTGAAGGCCGGCATTCCTCTTCTGCAAGCCTTCGACATCATCGGCGAAGGCTTCGACAACCGAGCTGTGCGTGAGCAGGTGCAAGGGTTGAAACAGGCGATCGCCGCCGGCTCCAGCCTGGCCGAAGCGTTGCGCAAACAACCGCGCTATTTCGATGAGCTGTATTGCAACCTGGTGGCGGCCGGTGAACAGGCCGGGGCACTGGAAACACTGCTGGAGCGCGTGGCAATACATCGGGAAAAGAACGAGCAATTAAAGGCCAGGATCAAAAAGGCCATGACCTACCCGATCGCCGTGCTGGTGGTGGCCAGCGTTGTCACCGGCGTTCTATTGATCCACGTCGTACCGCAGTTCCAGAACCTGTTTGCCGGGGTCGACGGCAAGCTGCCCGGTTTTACCTTGCAGGTTATCGCTCTGTCCGAGTTCATCCAGAAAGCCTGGTGGATCATGGCGCTGGGCGCTCTTGCGGGAGCTCTGGGATTGCGCCACGCCTATCGTGCCTTGCCTGCTTTTCGTCTATGGCTGGACACCGGTTTGTTGAAAATGCCTCTGGCAGGCAAACTGCTGAGCAAATCAGCCGTGGCTCGCTATGCCCGCACGCTTTCCACCACCTTTGCCGCCGGCGTTCCGTTGGTGCAGGCACTGGAATCGGTGGCTGGTGCTGCAGGTTCAGGACCGTTCAAACAGGCAATCGAACATATGCGACACGATGTATCCACTGGCATGCAACTGAATCAATCCATGGTCGCCAGCGGACTGTTTCCCGCAATGGCGATCCAGATGACGGCCATCGGCGAAGAGTCGGGCACACTGGACTGCATGCTGGAAAAGGTCGCCAGCCATTACGAGGCCGATGTGGACAACTTGGTCGACAACCTCACCAACCTTATGGAACCGCTGATCATGGTGGTATTGGGGGGTATCGTTGGCGCGCTGGTGATCGCCATGTACCTGCCGGTCTTCCAGTTGGGGAGCGCCTTTTGAGCCTGCTGCTGGGTGAACACCCATTGGCTTTTGTCGTGATGGCATTGGTATTGGGGCTGGTGATTGGCAGTTTTCTCAATGTGGTGGTGTGGCGCCTGCCGAAAATGCTCGAGCGTGAATGGCGCGCCCAAGCCCATGAAGTGCTCGGTTTGCCCGCTGAGCCTGCCGGGCCGACTTACAATTTGATGCATCCCAATTCCTGCTGTCCGCACTGCAATCATCCGATACGTCCCTGGGAAAACATCCCGCTACTCAGTTATCTGCTTCTCAGAGGCCGTTGCGCCCAGTGCCAGGGCGCGATCAGCGCCCGCTATCCACTTACAGAACTGGCGTGCGGGCTGATCTCGGCCTGGGTGGCCTGGCATTTCGGCTTTGGCTGGCAGGCGGGAGCGGTGATGGTGCTGAGTTGGGGATTGTTGGCGATGAGCCTGATCGATGCAGACCATCAACTGTTGCCCGATGTACTGGTCATGCCGTTGTTATGGCTGGGTCTGATCGTCAACGGGTTGGGCCTGTTGACGACATTGCCGGACGCCCTGTTGGGCGCGGTGATCGGGTATATGAGCCTATGGAGCGTGTTCTGGCTGTTCAAGTTGGTCACTGGCAAGGACGGCATGGGGCACGGCGACTTCAAGTTACTGGCGCTGCTCGGCGCCTGGGGTGGCTGGCAGATCCTGCCGATGACGCTGTTGATGTCGTCCCTGCTTGGGGTGTGCGTAGGCTTGATCCTGATGCGTCTGCGCAAGACCCAGGCATCGGCGCCCATGCCGTTTGGTCCGTATCTGGCAATTGCCGGCTGGATTGCATTGCTCTGGGGTGGTCAAATAACCGACTTCTATTTGCAGTCTGTCGGTTTCAGATGACCACTTCTGTTGCAGCACCCTGGATTCTCGGCCTCACCGGCGGCATCGGCAGCGGCAAAAGCGCCGCCGCCCAACACTTTATTAACCTGGGTATTGACCTGGTGGACGCCGACCACGCCGCCCGCTGGGTGGTCGAGCCTGGCCGGCCGGCACTGGCGCGCATCGCCGAGCACTTTGGTGCCGGCGTGCTGCAGCCTGACGGCCAGTTGGACCGCGCTGCATTGCGCAAGCTGATCTTTGAAGTACCCGAAGAGCGCCGCTGGCTCGAAGCCTTGCTACACCCGTTGATTGGCGAGGAGATTCGCAACCACCTGGCGCGCGCGCAGTCGCCTTACGCAATCCTGGTATCGCCGCTGCTGGTTGAGTCAGGCCAGAACAGCATGACCCAACGCATCCTGGTGATCGACGTGCCGCAATCGCTGCAGATTCAGCGTACCCTGCAGCGCGACGGCATCACCGAACAACAGGTACAGGCAATCCTCAAGGCGCAGTCAAGCCGTGAAGACCGCCTGAACCATGCCGATGACATACTGGTCAACGACAAGGACCTCGCCTGGCTGCACAGCGAGGTCGAGCGACTGCACCACTTTTACCTTACTTTGCGTGGAGGCCGAACATGAGCCAACCCTTGACCGTCGATTGCCCAACCTGCGGCGCACCCGTGGAATGGAAAGCGACCAACCTCAACCGGCCGTTCTGCTCGGACCGTTGCAAGCTCATCGACCTCGGCGCCTGGGCGGCCGAGGAACACAAAATCCCGGTGGCTCCGGATGCAGAAGACGAGCTGTTTTCCGAAGACCTGCCGCCGCGCCATTAAGGGCGCATAAAGGCATATTCCTGCTGGTCGTCGAGGTTCTCTGCAAGGTATTGCAGCTCGTCGGCCAGGTCTTCAAAGCTGCGCACCCCCTTGCTCTGCTGCACCACCGCACTGAGCATGGCACGCAGGGTCAAGCCTGGGTCAAAACCGATTTCCTGTGCCGCATCCTGGCTTCTGCGCAACTCCTGCCGTGCCCACTCGTACACACTCATGATCGTGCTCCCGCCTTGCCTAGGACAATTTCGCAGAGCATGGGCCTGCTCGGCTAGGCGGGATTTGATCTGGGTCAACGCTGTGAGTCGTCGTCCTTCCAGGGCGCCGAGAGGTAGCGAGTACGGTTGAAGGTCTCCAGCCATTCCGGGCAAAACACCACCAACGCGCTGATGACCATGCCGTTGATAAAGGCCTCTGGAAAGATGATCAACCACAGATAACCGACGAAATCCTCCAGCCATTCCGGCATGGCAAAAAGACCGTCGAACCACAACAGCCCAAGCCCGAACAACAGGCAGAGCAACGCCGACAGTGCGGCGGCAAAAAAGCCGGAGCAGAAAATATACACAAAGGGATTGCGCGGCTGCGCACGCTCGACCAGCAATGCGCAACCCTCGGTAACCAGCACTGGCAGCCCGATAAGCAGCAAGCCGTTGACACCAAGGGCGGCCAGGTCCTGGCGCCCCAACAACATCAGGCTCACCTGGGCAGCAAAGCCGCCGACGATCGCCAGTGGCCAATCCAGCAGCAGGGTGACGGCAGTCATGCCGATAAAGTGGTAAGACACACCGGTATCGAAATCCCGCCGTACCAGCCACAGCATGAACAACGCGAACACCGTGCCAAACAGCAAATGCTGACGTCTGCGGTCGGCAAACAACTCGACCCATGGCGAACGCAAGATTGCCCACAGCACCACCGGCGCGTACAACAGCCAGCCGATGCCAAGGGTTTGCGGCGCCAACACGGCCGCACTGATCACGGCTTCACCTGCTCCAGGGCTTGGCGCAGCTCAGCGCCAGAGCTGTATTCGCGTTGCGCGACCAGCTTGCCGTTATCCAGTTGCAGCCACAGCACCTTATCCACAGGGCCCGGATAACGCGGCGCGATGCGCGCGTCACGGTCCAGCATGACCCGGTAGTTATAGGACTGCATGGCCGGCACTGCGAACAGTTTGGCGATCAGTCGGGGCATGCGCTGGATATCGGCGACAAACACCCCGCGCCTTGCCTCCAGATACCCCTTGGGCTGCCCTTGCAATGCCGCATCCACCCATTTGGCGGCGTCCATGCTGCGCGCCACCAGCAAGATCTGCGCCTGGTCATTCAGGGTGTAGGGCTGGTCGAATTGATCCAGCAACGTCCAGGGCGCCAGGCGCTCACCCACTTCAATGGCCTGGGACCACACGGGAAAAAGGCTGAGCATCAGCAACACTAAAAACTTCACTACGCACTCCTAAAGTTCGATTTGACGATCGAGTGGCCAGTCTACACCGAGCTTTTACAGCGGGACTTCCTGCGGTCATGATTTGAGCGCTAAGCTGCTAGCTATGGATGACTCAGATTACTTGCGTCTGCTCACCGTGGCGGCCGAACAAGCCAACGCTTTCCTGTCCAATGCCCGCAAGTGGGAGCGTGAGCGTTGGGTGTGCCAGCGCCTGCTGCAAGGCTTGAACGTGCCCTACCGGACTGAAGAGTTTCACGCCGCGGGGCAAGAACCGCCGGACGTGCTGTTTCGCGACGCCAGTTTCGAAGTGTTTTTTGTACTGGATGAAGGCCGTCGCCTGAACGACGAATGGCGTGACGAGTTGCTGCGCCGCCGCAGCGCTTTCTCCCTGAGCCAACTGGTACGACGTGAAGCCAAGCCGCGACGCATTCCGGCCCATGAGTTTTTAATGCGCCTGGCGCCCACGCTGCGCAAAAAGGCCCACAACTATAAAGAGCGCGGCATGGACCTGGGGGAGCTGGATATCGTCGCTTTCTCCAGTCTCAAGCGCGAAGTGCTCGACCTTAACAGCCACTTCCCGCCACCGACGGAATACCTACGCCAGGGCTGGCGCTCGCTGTCACTGGTGGGGCCGACCTTTGCACGGGTGCTGTTCGCACACCCGGACGCGCCGGATTTCTTGCGCAACAACCTGGGCCGCAGCATAGTGTTCGACGTGGGCATCAGCCTCTGAGCCCCCGGACTGTAACGTGGCGCCCTTTTGCAACGTCTACCTGACGAGGCCTTTATGACCAGCCGCCTGAACCCCGATGACCAACAGCATGTCGAAGAGTATCTGCAACTCTCCCAACACCGAGTCGAGCGCAAGCCTTTCCGGCCATGGCTGCTCCTCTGTGTGGTGCTTGTAGTGGTGATCGGCCTCGGCCTGTTGAGTCGCCTTTTGAGTTACCTGACGCTATGAGCTGCCTGGCGCTCGCGGGGGTAACCGCTCAGATTTCTTTTAGCCTTGCGAGATATCCCCATGACCCATCGTATTATTATCGTCGGCGGCGGCGCCGGCGGCCTGGAGTTGGCTACCCGCCTGGGTAAGACTCTGGGCAAGCGTGGAACCGCCAGCATCACGCTGGTGGACGCCAACCTGACCCATATCTGGAAGCCCTTGCTGCACGAAGTGGCCGCAGGTTCGCTGAACTCTTCGGAGGACGAACTCAATTATGTCGCCCAGGCCAAATGGAACCACTTCGAGTTCCAACTAGGGCGCATGAGCGGGCTTGACCGTGAACAAAAGAAGATCCAGCTCGCCGCCACGCTTGATGAAGAAGGCCGTGAGCTGGTGCCCGCACGCGTGCTCGGCTATGACAGCCTGGTGATCGCGGTCGGCAGCACCACCAATGACTTCGGCACCGAAGGCGCAGCGCGACACTGCCTGTTCCTCGACACCCGCAAGCAGGCCGAGCGCTTCCACCAGCAATTGCTCAACCATTACCTGCGCGCCCATGCCGGGCAGACCGATGTGGTGGAAAAAATCAGCGTCGCCATCGTCGGCGCCGGTGCGACCGGCGTCGAACTGGCCGCAGAGCTGCATAACGCCGCCCATGAGTTGGCCGCCTATGGCCTGGACCGCATCAAGCCGGAAAACATGCACATCACCCTGATCGAAGCCGGGCCACGGGTGTTGCCTGCCCTGCCGGAGCGTATCGGCGGGCCTGTGCATAAAACCCTGGAAAAGCTCGGAGTGACGGTGCTGACTAACTCGGCGGTCAGTGAAGTGACGGCCGACGCCCTGATCACCAGCAGCGGCCAAGTGATTCCAGCCAGCCTCAAGGTGTGGGCCGCTGGCATTCGCGCACCAGGTTTCCTCAAGGATATCGACGGCCTGGAAACCAACCGTATCAATCAGCTGCAAGTGTTGCCGACGCTGCAAACCACACGCGACGAAAACATCTTCGCCTTTGGTGACTGCGCTGCTTGCCCACAAGCGGGCACCGACCGCAACGTACCGCCAAGGGCCCAGGCGGCTCACCAACAGGCGTCGCTGCTGGCAAAATCGCTGAAGCTGCGCATTGAAGGCAAGGACCTGCCGTCGTACAAGTACACCGACTATGGATCGCTGATTTCGCTATCGCGGTTCTCGGCGGTGGGCAACTTGATGGGTAACCTCACTGGCAGCGTGATGCTGGAAGGCTGGTTGGCGCGGATGTTTTACGTGTCGCTGTACCGGATGCACCAGATGGCGCTGTACGGTTTCTTCCGTACGGCGATGCTGATGCTGGGCAGCAAAATCGGCCGAGGCACCGAGCCACGCCTGAAATTGCACTAACAACACGACCCCGGATGGGATCTGGTAAACGTGGGAGCCCGCTCCCACATTTACTTTGCGCGGAGTCAGGATATGCGCGCAAAAAAAAATCCCCGCATCTTTCGACACGAGGATTTTTAATATGGTCGGGGTAAGGGGATTCGAACTCCTGACATCCTGCTCCCAAAGCAGGCGCGCTACCGGACTGCGCTATACCCCGGTAATAAAAAGGCGACCTTTCAGTCGCCTTCTTCGATCAGTGCTTTTGGCCTCTGATCTTAAGATCTGATTCCAGCGTTAACTGGTCTCAAAAATGGTGGGTCGTGTGGGATTCGAACCTACGACCAATTGGTTAAAAGCCAACTGCTCTACCAACTGAGCTAACGACCCAAATATGGTCGGGGTAAGGGGATTCGAACTCCTGACATCCTGCTCCCAAAGCAGGCGCGCTACCGGACTGCGCTATACCCCGGTTTGAAATTGGCTCCGTGACCAGGACTCGAACCTGGGACCCAATGATTAACAGTCATTTGCTCTACCGACTGAGCTATCACGGAACTACACATTTCAAAGTGTTACTTATTTCAAAGCATTTTTACTGCGGTGTAACCTTCTCTTCGACTTTCCCGTATCGCTACGTTCATGTGTCTGAGGCGCGCTATTCTACAATCTTAAAAACCCCTGTCAACCCTTTAAATTGCTTTTAAGACAATGATTTGCGCTTGTTTCTAATTTCTTCTTGGGGAGAAGAAACCCGTGGGCTGACGTTGCTGCGGGGCGCACTTTACAAGCCTTTGCCTTACAGTTCAACGCCCTATCGAAAAAAAAGGCCCCGCAATGCGAGGCCTTGTCTTATCAGCCAACAGCCTGGGCTCAGTGGAAGACGATTTCGTCGTTTTCCACAGTCGCCGTGACGCTGGTGCCCGGCATGAAGCTACCCGACAGAATCAACTGGGCCAGCGGGTTCTCGATCCAGCGCTGGATCGCACGTTTCAACGGCCGTGCCCCATACACCGGGTCGTAACCAACCGCGATCAATTTCTCCAACGCGTCACTGCCCAGCTCCAGCGACAGTTCGCGCTCAGCCAGACGACTGCGCAGACGCCCCAGCTGGATCTCGGTGATACCCGCGATCTGGTCACGTGCCAGAGGCTCAAAGATCACCACTTCGTCGACCCGGTTGATGAATTCCGGACGGAAGTGCGTGGTCAATGCATCCATTACAGCAGCGCGCTGGCCCTCACGATCACCTACCAGCTCCTGGATCTGCGCCGAGCCCAGGTTGGAGGTCATCACGATCACCGTGTTGCGGAAGTCCACGGTACGCCCGTGACTGTCCGTCAGGCGTCCATCTTCCAGCACTTGCAACAGGATGTTAAACACATCCGGATGCGCCTTCTCGACCTCATCCAGCAGGATCACCGAGTAAGGCTTACGCCGCACGGCTTCGGTCAGGTAACCGCCCTCCTCGTAGCCCACATAGCCTGGTGGGGCGCCAATCAAGCGAGCCACCGAGTGCTTCTCCATGAATTCGGACATATCGATGCGCACCATGGCTTCTTCGGTATCAAAGAGGAACTCGGCCAAGGCTTTGCATAGCTCGGTCTTACCCACGCCGGTCGGGCCGAGGAACATGAACGAACCACTTGGGCGATTCGGGTCGGACAACCCGGCACGGGAACGCCGCACTGCGTTGGACACCGCCACCACGGCCTCTTCCTGACCAATGACCCGCTGGTGCAACAGGCTTTCCATTTTCAACAATTTGTCGCGCTCGCCTTCGAGCATCTTCGACACCGGAATGCCGGTCCACTTGGAAACGACTTCGGCAATTTCTTCCTCGGTCACCTTGCTGCGCAGCAACTGGTTCTCGCTTTTACCGTGCTGATCGACCATCTGCAGGCTGCGCTCCAAGTCCGGGATCACCCCGTATTGCAACTCGGCCATGCGGTTCAGGTCGCCTTTACGACGCGCGGCTTCCAGTTCCTGGCGGGACTGCTCGATCTTTTGCTGGATCTGCGCAGAACCCTGCACTTCAGCTTTCTCCGAGGTCCAGATTTCCTCCAGGTCGGAATACTCGCGCTCCAGACGCACGATTTCTTCCTGAAGTTTTTCCAGACGTTTCTTCGCCGCTTCGTCTTCTTCTTTCTTAAGGGCCTGGGACTCGACTTTCAGTTGAATCAGCCGCCGATCCAGACGGTCGAGTACTTCCGGCTTGGAATCGATTTCCATGCGGATACGGCTGGCCGCTTCGTCGATCAAGTCGATGGCCTTGTCCGGCAACTGACGGTCAGTGATATAGCGATGGCTCAACTTGGCCGCCGCAATGATCGCGCCGTCGGTGATCGCCACCTTGTGGTGAACCTCGTAGCGCTCTTTCAAGCCACGCAGGATCGCGATGGTGTCTTCTTCGCTCGGCTCTTCCACCAGCACTTTCTGGAAGCGACGCTCAAGGGCGGCGTCTTTTTCGATGTACTGGCGATATTCGTTGAGCGTGGTAGCACCGACGCAGTGCAACTCACCCCGCGCCAAGGCAGGCTTGAGCATGTTGCCGGCATCCATGGAGCCCTCACCTTTACCGGCGCCGACCATGGTGTGCAGTTCGTCGATAAACAGAATGATCTGCCCTTCCTGCTTCGACAGTTCATTAAGCAGGGATTTGAGGCGTTCTTCGAACTCACCGCGAAACTTGGCACCTGCAATCAACGACCCCATGTCCAGGGACAGCAGGCGCTTGCCTTTCAGGCCGTCTGGCACTTCGCCATTAATAATGCGCTGAGCCAGGCCTTCGGCAATCGCGGTCTTACCCACACCAGGCTCACCGATCAGCACCGGGTTGTTCTTGGTGCGGCGTTGCAGCACCTGGATAGTGCGACGAATTTCATCGTCACGGCCGATCACCGGGTCAAGCTTGCCCTCTTCGGCACGCTTGGTCAGGTCGACAGTGTATTTATCCAGGGCCTGACGCGACTCCTCGTGGTTGGGGTCGTTTACCGCGTCACCGCCACGTAGGTTGTTGATGGCGTTTTCCAGGGCCTTCTTACTCACGCCCTGGCCCAGCAACAATTTGCCAAGCTTACTGTTCTCGTCCATCGCGGCGAGCAACACCAGCTCACTGGAAATGAACTGGTCGCCTTTCTGCTGGGCCAGACGGTCTGCCTGATTGAGCAGACGCGCCAAGTCCTGGGACATATTCACGTCGCCGGTCGGGTTTTGGATTTTCGGCAGTTGGTCGAGCTCTTTGCTCAACTCCTTGCGCAGGCTGTTGACGTCAAAGCCCACCTGCATCAGCAAGGGCTTGATAGAACCACCTTGCTGTTCCATAAGTGCATGCATCAGGTGCGCAGGCTCAATGGCCGGATGGTCAAGGCCCACCGCCAAGGATTGGGAGTCTGATAAGGCCAACTGCAATTTGCTGGTTAAACGATCAATACGCATTAGTCACCTTCCTTTTGAGCAGGCCGGAGCTATAAAACATCCTGAATGAAGAAACCTGCCAGATACCCCTATAGATGCGGTCGATTCTGGGAGATTCAAGCTACGGGTAGTTGACGCAGATCAGAAGAGTCTAGCGCTCGAGCCAGATAAGGGAGGCAAACCGACCGGTGCGCGAACTGCGGCGGAAAGAAAAGAAGCGTGGATCGGTCACCGTGCAGAAACCGCCACCGTAAACAGCCGTGACATCGCGCGCGACAAGGCGCAGACGGGCCAACTGATAGATGTCGGCCATGAACTTGCCGGGAGTGCGGCTGGGCACAAAGGCTTTGGCGGTAATCGGCAGTTGCTGCATGAAGGCTTCACGCACTTCAGGGCCGACTTCGAAGGCCTGTGGGCCAATGGCCGGGCCGAGCCAGACCAACACGTCAGCGGGTTCGGCGTCCAGGCTGTCGAGAGCAGCTTCCAACACGCCTGCCGCCAACCCGCGCCAACCGGCATGGGCAGCCGCCACACGGGTGCCGGCGCGGTTGCAGAACAAAGCGGGCAGGCAATCAGCAGTCATTGCGGTACAGGCAATGCCTGGAGTGCTTGTCCAACTGCCATCGGCTTCGGCAGTCTGGCCAGGATCGGCCTCGACCACCTTGATACCGTGGACTTGGCGCAGCCAAGCCGGCTGTATAACGAATGCATCGGTAAGCCGACGGCGATTTTCCAGGACGGCGTCCAGGCTGTCCTCGACATGATCGCCCAGATTGAGGCTGTCGAACGGCGCCAGACTGACGCCGCCCGCACGAGTGGTGACGCAGGCCTTCACCTGAGCCGGCGCAGGCCAGTCAGGAATCAGCCAGTCACTCATCCGATAAATGCCTCGCGATCCTGCTTGAGCAGCGACAACAACCAGACCAGATCGTCCGGAAGAGGCGATTCCCAGCTCATCCGCTTACCGCTCGTCGGATGATCCAACTCCAGGAAGCGTGCATGCAGTGCCTGGCGCGGGAAGGATTTAAGCGATTCAACCATTGTCACACTGGCCGCCGGCGGAATACGGAAGCGACCGCCGTAGGCCGGATCTCCGACCAACGGGAAGTTGATGTGCGCCATGTGCACGCGAATCTGGTGCGTGCGGCCGGTTTCCAGCTTGACCCGCACATGCGTGTGGGAGCGGAAACGCTCAAGTACACGGTAATGACTGACAGCTTGCTTGCCGCCCTCCATCACCGCCATACGCTGGCGCTGTTGGCCGTGACGACCGATCGGGGCGTTGATCTTGCCACCTGCCACCACCACGCCGATCACGATGCACTCGTAGATTCGGCTGACGCTGCGGCTTTGCAATTGTGTGACCAACTGCGTCTGCGCCTGAATGGTCTTGGCCACCACCATCAAGCCGGTGGTGTCCTTGTCCAGACGGTGCACGATGCCGCAGCGCGGGACATTGATGATGTCCGGCACGTGGTGCAACAAGGCATTGAGCAAAGTGCCGTCAGCGTGCCCGGCAGCCGGATGAACCACCAGGCCTGCGGGTTTGTTGATGACCAGGATGTCGTCATCTTCATAGACGATGTCCAGCTCAATGTCCTGGGCGACCCATTCTCCCTGGGCTTCCTGCTCGGCAGTCAGCTCAAGAATCGCACCACCATGGACGGTGTCTCGCGGGCGGATAACCGCTCCATCCACAGTCAGGCGGCCGTCTTTGATCCAGGCGGAAAGGCGCGAGCGCGAGTGCTCAGCGAATAATTGTGCGGCGACTTGATCGAGGCGTTGGCCGCCCAATTCGGACGGCACCTCTGCGCGAAGTTCAATTTTATCGGACATGCTCAGACTAGGCGTGGCACAGCCTTTGGTTTCGGCTGCGCGCTTGTGGTTAAATACGGCGTCTTTTGCCCCGAGGCTTTCAACGGGGCGCTCATCATAACAGGACGGCCCCGCCCAAGACAGCGGCCGTCATAGGGACGCAAGCCGCCATGCAAGTGAAACACCTGCTGCTGATCGCCATCCTCGCCATGACTGCTGCTTGCTCGTCAACAAAGGAAGTCGTCGACGAAAACCTGAGCGAAGTCGAGTTGTACCAACAGGCTCAGAAAGACTTGGACAATAATAGCTACACCAGCGCCACAGCGAAGCTGAAGGCACTGGAGTCGCGTTATCCGTTCGGGCGCTACGCCGACCAGGCTCAGCTCGAGCTGATCTACGCCAACTACAAGAACGCCGAGCCAGAAGCTGCCAAGTCCGCCGCCGAGCGTTTTATCCGCCTGCATCCGCAGCACCCGAACGTCGACTACGCCTACTACATGAAGGGCCTGACCTCGTTCGACCAGGACGTTGGCCTGCTGGCGCGCTTCCTGCCGCTGGACATGACCAAGCGTGACCCGGGCGCTGCCCGCGACTCCTACAACGAGTTCGCGCAGCTGACCAGCCGCTATCCCAACAGCCGCTACGCGCCGGACGCCAAGCAGCGCATGATCTACTTGCGCAACCTGCTGGCCTCCTACGAGATCCACGTGGCTCACTACTACCTGACCCGTCAGGCCTATGTAGCTGCCGCCAACCGTGGCCGTTATGTTGTCGAGAACTTCCAGGAAACCCCTTCCGTGGGTGACGGCTTGGCGGTGATGACCGAGGCTTACCAACGTCTGCACCTGGACGAACTGGCCAGCACCAGCCTGGAAACCCTGAAGCTCAACTACCCGGATCACCCGAGCCTGAAAGATGGCCAGTTGGTGCCTCAGGTTGCCGAAGCCGACAACCGTTCGTGGCTGAGCAAGTACACTCTGGGCCTGATTGAGTCCCGTCCACCGCTGCCGCCGGGCGAAACCCGCGCCAACCAGGACGTGATCAAGCAGTACCAGGACGCCAAGGACGCTATCCCTTCGGACCTCAAGCCGCATGACGAGAACGGCGACGTGATCGAAGAGGAAGAGCCACAGGCCCTGGGCAACAACCAGGACCGCTCATGGTTCAGCTACATGACCTTTGGTGTGTTTGACTGATTGCACCCTGCGTCATCAAGAAGGAGCCTTTCGAGGCTCCTTTTTTGTGAGCGGTATTATTGCGCTGTGCGCCTGGCACGTCCTTGGCTAAACTGGCGCATTCTTTGTCGAGAAACTGCCCATCATGCTTCGTCTACTGTTCTGGATTGCCGTCATTGCCGCTGCAGTATGGTTCTGGCGCAAATTCAAAAGTCCGGCCGCCAAACAGCAACGCGCCAGTGAGCCCGACGCCGCCTTGATGGTGCGCTGCGCCCACTGCGGCGTGCACCTGCCGCAGGATCGCGCCTTGAGCTCGCGCCAGGAGTGGTATTGCACCCAGGCGCATCTTGAGCAGGGGCCGACGTCTATCCAGCGCTGATCCGCCCCTCAGGCGCATAAGGCGCCGGGTCGATGATCGGCGTACGCGCCAGCAGCAAGTCAGCAAACAATTGGCAGGACGCCGGCGCAAGCACCAGGCCGTTGCGGTAATGCCCGCAGTTGAGCCACAACCCGTTGAAGCCCGGCACGCGGCCGATGTAAGGGATACCTTCCGGCGAACCTGGGCGCAATCCGGCCCAGTGCCCAACAACCTCGGCGTCCGCCAAGGCAGGAATCAACTCAACCGCTGACGCCTTGAGGCTTTCCAGCGCTGTTTCAGTGGGGGTCTTGTCGAAGCCTTCATGCTCCAGCGTACTGCCGATCAGGATGTGCCCGTCACGCCGAGGGATCGCATATCGCCCCTTGGCCAGGACCATGCTCGACAGGAAGTCCGATGCGCATTTGTACAGGATCATCTGGCCTTTGACCGGTTCCACCGGTAGCGCCAAGCCCAGCGTGCCCAGCAACTCACCGCTCCAGGCGCCCGCCGCAAGGACGACCTGATCACCGAAGATCGGGCCATCGGCCGTCTTCACGCCCACCACATTGCCAGCGTCCAGGACAAACCCGGTTACTTCACACTGTTCATGAAGGGTCACACCGGGCAACGCCAGCAGTGCAGCCTTGAGGGATTTGACCAGGCGCGGGTTGCGCACATTGGCGACGTTGGCCATGTAGATCGCCTGGGAGTACCCGCTGCCCAGCACCGGAACGGCATCATGGGCGGCTGATACATCCACTTTGCTCAATGGCCGGCCTTCACGTGCAGCCCAAGCCAAGGCTTCGGCTTCGTCGTCCAGGTCCAGCCAGTACAGCCCAGTGGTGTGCACCTCAGGGTCGACACCCGTCGCAGCAAACAAACGCTCTGCCAACTGTGGATAAAAATCCTGGGACCAATGCGCCAGCGCGGTGACTGCCGGGCTATAGCGCCACGGATACAGCGGCGAAACAATCCCGCCGCCCGCCCAGGAAGACTCCTGCCCCAACCCCGCACGCTCCAGCAGCACCACCGCTTGCCCTTGGGTCGCCAGGTTGAACGCCGTCAACAAGCCGATGACCCCGCCACCGACTATCACTACCTGCTGTTGCTCTGCCATCATTTGATCCAGCCGATAAATAGGAACAAGCGCACCCGGCGCCCAATCATCCAGCACCCTCATTATTGCCCCCAGCACAGCTTGCGCGACATGTCCGGCGCCGCGCCCGGATTGGACCGCGCAGCGGTGCTGGTCAGGCTGAAGTCGCCGCAAGGGTCGCCGACCATTATCGAGTCGACAGCAGGCGTAGCCACTAACTGGAAATCCTGAGGGTTCAATGCAGCGCTGATTCTATAGCGATCATTGCCCGCACTGACGCCGTTCGCGTCAATAAAAGTGCCGTTCCTCGTATAAAAGCGCTCCAGGTGTTGAGCTTGCTCGGTCAACAACGCGACGATTTCAGCGCGATACACCCTTTTCATATGGCCGGTGTATCCGGGATAAGCGATCCCAGCGAGAACCGCGATGAGCGCCACAGCGATCAGTAACTCGATCAGGGTGAAACCCTGGCTATCCATGCCCATTACATTGCTCCTTATTGAAGTTGCCGCCATGCCACACGCCGAAAACGCGAGCCACCCTCCTCGTCCACCCGTACGTAGACGCTCTCCAGCACCGTGCGCAACTGGCCGCTCAGCCCCGCAGCTGTCACTCGATACACCGCAGCGCGGGTTTGCGGCGGTAAATGGACCACCCCTACTGCGGGGCCCAGGAATTGAATGCCGTATACACCGCCCTTAAGCGCAACCCAGGTGACGCCAGAAACGGGGTCCACTCCCGCTCCGACCACTGACAATGCTGCTTGCGGCGGCGCACAGGCAACCATCGACGGGCACAACGGCAGCGCCGCGAATGACCGCTGTATGGCCTGTTCACCGCGCCTCAAGCCACTCTCGGCACTTTGCAGCGACTGATTGCGCTGCCAGAGACTACCGGCGATCTTTTGCTGGGTGACTGCGCCTTGCATCGACGACAAACCGATCAGCGACACCAGCAACAGGAACACCAGGCTGGTCAGCAGAACCATGCCCGCCTGGCGCAAACGAATACCCTCCGTGAGCATCATGGTGGCTTACCCCAGACGGTTTCGCAGCGCCGCCACGACGCTGTAGGTTTGATCTTTAACCCGTTCGGCCGGATCTCGCAGCGTCATCAGGATGCGAACACTGCGTATCAGGGATACATCGGCGGGACTCGAGTCGTAGCGCACTACCTCCGTTGATGCGGCTTTGGCCACCACGCCAAAGCTGATATCAAAAGCCTGTACATTATCCACCAGCACTGTCTTGGCGGGCGCCGCAGGCGTGCTGACCTTTAATTGGCCTGCTTCGAAGATGTACGTGAGCTGGCGCAGTGCAAAACGGATCTGTCCGGGTGCAGGCACAGGGGAATTTCCGGCATACGCTTGGGCGCTGCCTGTGCAGTCAGACAGCACCGTCCAATCGGGTTTGCCACTCTCATTGCCGACATCCGCGGTCACCAGCGTCAGCGACTTTGCACCCGCCCCGGCACTCCAACTGACAGGCCGATCAAAGGCCGGAGGAGCGTTGTCGATAAACTCCGTGGCCAAACAGCCAAACATGCCCACCTGACGGATATCCTGGGTCATCTTGCCCAGCAAGAACCGTGCATCATCCTGCAGCATCATGGCGGCCTGCTGGCTGTCGTGGGTGGTCCTGGAACTGATCGCCACCTGGCTGACCCCTAGCACGAGCACCAAGCCCATCGCCAAAGCCAACAGCAATTCCACCAAGCTGAAACCTCGAGTGCGACGCCTCATTGCGTCACCCCCGGCTTATCACTGACGCGACTGGTCAGAATGAATGTTTCCCGAGCACCCGGGCTGTTAGCGCCTCTGCTGTCATCCCAACTGATACTGACAGTGGCTTCGTTTGCACTGATCGACACCGCGCCCTTCGCGCTATCCCCAGCGAAGCCGAGAATATTAGCCTCGAAATCATGCAGGTCCTGGTCGCGCACGCTGGCGGTAGCGCTGCTCGCCGGGGCATGCTCGGACCGATCCCATGCGTAGTCGGCAGCGGAATTGGCGCGGATTCGGTCGAGCATGTCGTAGGCAATGAAACTGGCCTGGCTGGTCATCCTGGAACTGTCGGTGTATTTCAGCGCATTGAGCTGGATCACCGCCGCACCCAACAGCCCGATGGTGAGAATCAGCACCGCAACCAACACCTCGATCAGCGTCATGCCGAGCTGATGCCGCGCTAAGGCGTGGGAAAAACGGGTGTTTGGGCAGGCAAGCATTACCGTCGTCATCCGTGTCGAAGGCCGGAAAAAAGCAGCTGAAATCTGCTGTACGGCCCAAGACTAGCGTCGGTTTTTCTCCCGCGCTGCTCCAGGAACAAAGCGAAATACTTTGGACATAAAGGCCACCATCCAGCACCACAGCACGGGCGCTATACCTATGGCTGTACTCAAATCCATGGAGGGATGGCATATGCGACAACGAGGTTTCACCCTGATTGAACTGCTACTCGGACTGATCGTGAGCAGCATCCTGGCTAACCTGGCAGTGCCCAGTTTCAAGAGCCTGCTGGAGTCACAGCAAAGACATAGCGCGGCACAGTCCTTAGCGGGAGGGCTGCGCTACGCACGCACCGAAGCCGTCGCACGCAACCGAGCGGTGGTCATTCACGCGCTGAACGACGACTGGAGCCGGGGTTGGCGGGTGATCGTGGATGAGAGCGGACGCGGCCACTTGGACGATAAAAACCCGGTACTGCTGGAGCGCCAGGACAGCGGGAAGGTACCGATCGTCGGCAATGGCCCGCTCAAGAACCAGGTGCGCTTCAGCAGGCTGGGCGAGCCAATATTTTCAGGGGGAGGATTTCGTGCAGGTACTGTGCATGTGTGCGACTCGGAGAAGCCACAGAGCCTGTATCAGGTCGTACTGGCGCCCAGCGGGCGCATCAGCCTGCGCAGCGACCGCGCCGAGCAGGCATTGTGCCGGAGCTACTCCGGCACCCGGGTAATCAGAGCAGCGAGCGAACCCGCAGCTCCTTGGGCATGGAGAACGTGATGTTTTCTTCGCGCCCCGCCAGTTCGTCCGCACCGGTGGCCCCCCACGCATGCAACTGCTGGATAACGCCGCGCACCAGCACTTCCGGGGCCGAAGCGCCCGCCGTGATACCAATGCGCTCGACGCCATCGAACCAGCTGCGCTGCATGTCTTCGGCGCCGTCGATCAGGTACGCAGGGGTTGCCATGCGCTCAGCCAGCTCACGCAGGCGGTTGGAGTTGGAGCTATTAGGGCTGCCGACCACCAGGACCACGTCACATTCATTGGCCAGTTGCTTGACCGCGTCCTGCCGGTTTTGGGTGGCGTAGCAGATGTCGTCCTTGCGCGGCCCGCCGATGGCCGGGAAGCGACTGCGCAGCGCGTCGATAACACGGCTGGTGTCGTCCATGGACAAAGTGGTCTGGGTCACGAACGCCAGGCGTTCAGGGTTTTGCACCTGAAGATTGGCAACATCCTTTTCGTCTTCGACCAGGTAGATAGCCCCGCCATTGCTGGCATCGTACTGGCCCATGGTGCCTTCAACTTCCGGGTGGCCGGCATGGCCGATCAGGATGCACTCTCGACCGTCACGGCTGTAGCGCGCGACTTCGATGTGCACCTTGGTGACCAACGGGCAGGTGGCATCGAAGACTTTCAGGCCACGGCCTGCCGCTTCGGTACGCACGGCCTGGGAAACACCGTGGGCGCTGAAGATGACGATTACGTCGTCCGGCACCTGGTCCAGCTCTTCGACAAAGATGGCACCGCGCGCGCGCAGGTCCTCGACCACGAATTTGTTGTGGACGACTTCATGGCGCACGTAAATCGGCGGCCCGAAGACTTCCAGGGCGCGATTGACGATTTCGATCGCCCGGTCCACACCCGCGCAGAAGCCACGGGGGTTGGCGAGTTTGATTTGCATGCTGTGCCTCGTGTCTTGCAGCCACTTAGGGTCAAGTTTGACGCTAACTCAACTGACAATGAAGATCAAAGGTGGGAGCGGGCTTGCTCGCGAAAGCGGTGGGTCAGTGGACATATGCATAACTGACAGAGCGCATTCGCGAGCAAGTCGAAACGTCGCACCGCCCCTCCCACAGTTTTAACCGCGTCCTCGGTCAGAGCGCTTTAACGTCGATGATTTCAACGTCAAAGGTCAAGGTTTTACCGGCCAGCGGGTGGTTGAAGTCGATGGTCACTTGCGCGTCATCGAAGGTTTTCACCACGCCGGGCAGCTCGGTATTCGCCGCATCGTTGAAGATCACCAGCAGGCCTTCCGACAGGTCCATGTCCTGGAACTGCGAACGCGGGATGATTTGCACGTTTTGCGGGTTAGGCTGGCCAAAGGCGTTTTCCGGCAGGATCTGCAGGGTACGCTTGTCACCCGCCTTGAAGCCGAACAGGGCCGCTTCGAAACCCGGCAGCAGGTTGCCGTCGCCCACCTTGAAGGTAGCCGGGGCTTTGTCGAACGTGCTGTCGACCGTGTCGCCATTCTCCAGGCGCAGTGCGAAATGCAAGGTGACTTCCGTGTTCTGGCCGATGCGTTGCTCAGCCAATACCTGATCAGTCATTGACGGTCTCTCCGGTTTTCTTACTTTTGAACATGTCCAACGCCAGCATGATTGCACCGACGGTGATGGCACTGTCGGCAAAATTAAACGCTGGGAAGTACCAACGGTTCTGCCAATGCACCAAGATGAAGTCAATCACATGGCCCAGGGCAATGCGATCGAACAGGTTGCCTAGCGCGCCACCCAACACCAGAGCCAAGGCGATCGCCAACCAGGTGTCATCGCGCCCAAGACGCTTGAGCCACACTACCAGCACCGCACTGACCACCACCGCGATCATGGCGAACAGCCAGCGCTGCCAGCCGCCTCCTTCAGCGAGGAAGCTGAAGGCCGCGCCGGTGTTGTAGGCCAGGGTCCAGCTGAAGTAATCCGGGATGACTACGATCTGCTGGAACATTTCCAGAGTGCCCTCGAAATGAGCCTTGCTGATCTGGTCAATGACCAGCACCAGCAAGCTCAATACGAGCCAGCCCAGACGTCCGAAACGACCGGCATTAGGCATAGTGGCGAACCTCACCAGCACCGCTGATGTTGTCGACACAACGACCGCAGATTTCCGGATGCTCCGGGTTCACGCCGACGTCTTCACGGCAGTGCCAGCAACGGGCGCACTTGGCGAAGGCCGACTTGACCACTTTGAGCTTGAGGCCCGGAACTTCGGTGGCAACCGCGTCTGCCGGAGCCTGGGCAAACGGTGCCAGGCTCGCGGTGGAGGTGATCAGCACGAAGCGCAGTTCGTTGCTCAGCTTGGCCAGGTCGGCGGTCAGGCCTTCCTCGGCAAACAGCGTGACTTCGGCTTGCAGGTTGCCACCGACAGCCTTGGCCGCACGTTGCACTTCCAGCTCCTTGTTCACCGCAACCTTGATGGCCATTACACCTTCCCAATACTCGCGGCCCAGTTCGAAGTCGGCCGGCAGTTCGGTCAGGCCTTCGTACCAGGTGTTGAGCATCACGGACTCGTTACGCTCGCCCGGCAGGTATTCCCACAGTTCGTCGGCGGTGAACGCCAGGATCGGCGCGATCCAGCGCACCAGCGCTTCGCTGATGTGATACAGCGCAGTCTGCGCCGAGCGGCGTGCCTTGCTGTTGGCGCCAGTGGTGTACTGGCGATCCTTGATGATGTCGAGGTAGAAACCACCCAGCTCCTGCACGCAGAAGTTGTGGATCTTCGAATAGACGTTCCAGAAGCGGTATTCGCCGTAGCTCTCCTGCAACTCACGCTGCAGCAACAGGGTACGGTCCACAGCCCAACGGTCCAGGGCGAGCATGTCCTCGGCCGGCAGGATGTCGGTGGCCGGGTTGAAACCGGTCAGGTTCGACAGCAGGAAGCGTGCGGTATTTCGGATACGGCGGTAGGCATCGGCGCTACGAGCCAGGATCTGATCCGACACGGCGATCTCGCCCGAATAGTCGGTCGACGCTACCCACAGACGCATAATGTCGGCGCCCAGGGTCTCGTTGATCTTTTTCGGCTCGATCACGTTCTTCAACGACTTGGACATCTTGCGGCCCGTCTCGTCGACGGTGAAGCCGTGCGTCAGCAGTTCGCGGTACGGCGCGTGGTCATCGATGGCGCAACCGGTCAGAAGCGACGAGTGGAACCAGCCACGGTGTTGGTCCGAACCTTCCAGGTACAAGTCGGCACGCGGACCAGTCTCGTGGCCCATGGGGTGTGAGCCGCGCAGGACGTGCCAATGGGTGGTACCGGAGTCGAACCACACGTCGAGGGTGTCGCTGATCTTGTCGTACTGCGGCGCTTCATCACCCAGCAGTTCGGCGGCGTCCATCTTGAACCAGGCTTCGATGCCTTCCTGTTCAACGCGCTGGGCGACGATTTCCATCAGTTCAACGGTACGTGGGTGCAGCTCGCCGCTTTCCTTGTTCAGGAAGAACGGGATCGGCACGCCCCAGTTACGCTGGCGGGAGATGCACCAGTCCGGACGATTGGCGATCATCGAGTGCAGGCGCGCCTGGCCCCAGGCCGGGACGAACTTGGTTTCTTCGATAGCCTTGATCGCGCGGTTACGCAGGGTGTCGCCGCGGGTCGGCTCTTTGTCCATGCCGATGAACCACTGCGCGGTGGCGCGGTAGATCAGCGGAGTCTTGTGGCGCCAGCAATGCATGTAGCTGTGCTGGATGGTGGCGGTTTGCATCAGCGCACCGACTTCACGCAGCTTTTCGATGATCGGCTGGTCGGCCTTGAAGATGAACTGGCCGCCGAAGAACTCCAGCGACGGCACGTAGACGCCGTTGCTCTGCACCGGGTTGATAATGTCGTCGTTGACCAGGCCGTACTTCTTGCAGATCACGAAGTCGTCCACGCCGTAGGCCGGCGAGCAGTGAACAACGCCAGTACCCGAACCCAGTTCGACGTAGTCAGCCAGGTACACCGGCGACAGGCGGTCATAGAATGGGTGACGGAAGTTGATCAGTTCCAGCGCAGAGCCGGTGGTGGTGGCGATCACCGAACCTTGCAGCTCGTAACGCGCCAGGCAAGCCTCGACCATTTCTTCAGCGAGCACGAGCAGGCGGTCACCGACGTCTACCAAGGCGTAGGTGAATTCCGGGTGCACGTTCAGCGCCTGGTTGGCCGGAATGGTCCACGGGGTGGTGGTCCAGATCACGATGGCAGCCGGTTTGCTCAGGCTTGCCAGGCCGAAAGCCTGGGCCAACTTGGCGTCTTCGGCGATCGGGAAGGCCACGTCGATGGTCGAGGACTTCTTGTCTTCGTACTCGACTTCCGCCTCAGCCAGGGCCGAACCACAGTCGAAGCACCAGTTCACAGGCTTGAGGCCCTTGAACACGAAACCACCTTTGACGATTTCGGCCAAGGCGCGGATTTCACCGGCCTCGTTCTTGAAGTTCATGGTCTTGTACGGGTTGTCCCACTCGCCCAACACACCCAGGCGGATGAATTCGGACTTCTGCCCTTCGATCTGCTCGGTGGCGTAGGCACGGCAGAGTTCACGGGTTTTATCCGCGCCCAGGTTCTTGCCGTAGGTCACTTCGACTTTGTGTTCGATCGGCAGGCCGTGGCAGTCCCATCCCGGGACGTACGGCGCGTCGAAGCCCGACAGGGTTTTCGAGCGCAGGATCATGTCTTTGAGAATTTTATTGAGCGCATGACCGATGTGAATCGTGCCATTGGCATAAGGAGGGCCGTCGTGCAGGACGAACTTCGGACGATCCTTGCCAATTTCGCGCAACTTTCCGTACAGGCCAATACTGTCCCAGCGCTGCAGGATCTGCGGTTCGCGCTGTGGCAGGCCGGCCTTCATTGGGAAGGCGGTGTCCGGAAGGTTTAGCGTGGCTTTATAGTCGGTCATTTAAGGCTCTTCGGTTAGCGATGGGCGCTAGGTGCGGCTAGTGCACGGGCGGCGGCGACATCCGCATTGATCGCCGTTTTCAACGCCTCAAGGGAGGCGAAACGCTGCTCTTCACGCAGCTTCTGGTGGAAAACCACCGTCAAACGCCGGTCATACAGATCACCGGCAAAATCCAAAAGGTGAACTTCCAGGTGGGCCTTGCCATCACCTGCAACCGTGGGCCTGACGCCTATGTTGGCGACTCCCGGCCACGCTTGGCCGTCGATGTCGACGCTCACCAGATACACCCCGGTCAGCGGCACACGACGACGTTTGAGTTGCACGTTGGCGGTTGGCGTGCCCAATTGGCGCGCCAGCTTCTGGCCGTGCAGGACCCGACCGGCAATGCGGAACGGGCGACCGAGCAAACGCTCGGCCAAAGCGAAGTCGGCAGCGGCCAGGGCGTTACGCACCTGGGTACTGCTCACGCGCAGGCCATCCAGTTCGACGGTTTGCGCGGCTTCGACGGTAAACCCCTGGTTGGCGCCGGCCTGTTGCAGGAAATCGAAATCCCCGACGCGGTCGCAACCAAAGCGGAAGTCGTCACCGACCTCCAAATGCTGCACGCCCAGGCCATCGACCAGGATGCGTTCGACAAACTCGGCGGCGCTCAGGCTTTGCAAGCGCTGGTTGAAAGCCAGGCAAAGGACGCGGTCCACACCTTCTTCAGCCAGCAATTGCAGCTTGTCCCGCAAGCGGGCAAGACGCGCCGGCGCTGTCTCGGGGGTAAAGTATTCACGCGGCTGCGGCTCAAAAATCACCACGCAGCTGGGCACGCCCAACTCGACTGCACGCTCGCGCAGCCGGGCCAGAATAGCCTGGTGACCACGGTGAACACCGTCAAAGTTGCCAATAGTGGCGACGCAGCCCCGATGTCCAGGGCGCAGGTTGTGAAGACCTCGAACCAGCTGCATAACGCGCTTCTTGCTCATAAAGTGGTCGATTATAACCACACCCGGCCCCGGACGACAGGCAACAGCACAGGCCAAATGGATCGAATCGATAAAACAACCGTTTTATTGCGGCAAACTCTCTAGCTCAGTGACTTGCGATTGAAATCTCGCAGGCGGAAGCCTTGCAGCAGCAACATCCCGAAGTACACCACCACGCCGGCGACTACCAGCACGCCAAGGCGCATAAAGCGTTGCAGCATCTGGCCCTCGTCCCATGCGGGCATATAGTGCATCAAGCCCAGCAGCACGGCCGACATCACCGCCACCGCTACCAGCAATTTGAGGGCAAACAGGCCCCAACCGGGCTGCGGCAGAAACATTTGCTGCTTGCGCAGCTGGTAAAACAACAGCCCGGCATTGATGCACGCACCGACACTGATCGCCAGCGCCAGGCCGGCATGGGCCAGCGGGCCGATAAATACCAGGTTGAGCAGTTGCGTGACGATCAGCGTGAAAATCGCGATTTTCACCGGTGTACGAATGTTTTGCTGGGCGTAGAAGCCTGGGGCCAGCACCTTGATCACGATAATGCCGAGCAACCCTACGGAATAGGCGACCAGTGCGTACTGCGTCATCAATGCATCGTGGGCATCGAATTGGCCGTATTGAAACAGCGACACGGTCAGCGGCTCCGCCAGAATCCCCAGGGCCAGGGCACATGGCAGTACCAACACGAAGCACAGGCGCAGGCCCCAGTCGAGGATGCGCGAGTATTCCTGGCGGTCCTTGCTGGCATAGGTGCGCGCCAGGGTCGGCAGCAAAATCGTGCCCAGCGCCACGCCGAGCACGCCGGACGGCAATTCCATCAAGCGATCGGCGTAGTACATCCACGACACCGAGCCGGACACCAGCAGCGAAGCGAACGCCGTGTTGATAATCAGGGAAATCTGGCTGACTGAGACGCCGAGGATCGCCGGCAGCATATTGCGCATCACGCGCCAGACGCCTGTGTCCTTGAGGTTCAGGCGCGGCAACACGAGCATGCCGATCTTTTTCAGGTGGGGCAGTTGGTAGAGCAATTGCGCCAAGCCGCCGGCCAGCACTGCCCAGCCCAGCGCCATCACAGGAGGATCGAAGTACGGCGTGAGAAACAGCGCGAAGATGATCATGCTGACGTTCAGCAGGGTCGGCACGAAGGCCGGCACCGAGAAGCGGTTCCAGGTATTGAGGATCGCCCCGGCCAGCGATGAAAGGGAGATCAGCAATATATAAGGAAAGGTCACGCGCAGCAGGTCAGTGGTCAGCGCGAATTTTTCCGGCGTATTGGCGAAACCCGGGGCCGTGGCCCAGATGACCCAGGGAGCAGCAAGCATGCCGAGCACGGTCACCAGCATCAGCACCAAGGTCAACAGGCCCGAGACATAGGCAATAAAGGTGCGCGTCGCTTCCTCGCCCTGCTGGGTCTTGTATTCCGCCAGGATGGGCACGAACGCCTGGGAAAACGCGCCTTCGGCGAAGATCCGCCGCAACAGGTTGGGCAATTTGAAAGCAATAAAGAAGGCATCCGTGGCCATGCTGGCGCCAAAAATGCGCGCCAGCAGGGTGTCACGCACAAACCCCAAAACCCGGGAGATCATTGTGATAGAGCTGACGGCGGCCAGCGATTTGAGCAGATTCATTGAAAGAGTTTGCGCCTATAGATAAACAGCAGGCGAAAGAAGCGCCCACTTATGCGATACTGCGCGCCTGCAACAGCACAGAGCCAAAGCTCGCGAGTTTACAGGTCAAGCGCCGGAAATAAATCACCCGCCTCTTCAGATCGACCACTCAGCAGTTCGCATCAGCCGCTCTTGACAACACATCAAGTCATCGGCATGATTCGCGGCCTATTTTGTTTGCTATTTCCTAAAAAGTCTTTCGAGGAGCTCGACGGTGGCCAACACACCTTCCGCCAAAAAACGTGCAAAACAGGCTGAGAAGCGTCGCAGCCACAACGCCAGCCTGCGTTCCATGGTTCGTACCTACATCAAGAATGTAGTTAAAGCCATCGACACCAAAGACGCTGAAAAAGCCCAAGCTGCTTACGTTCTGGCTGTGCCAGTTATCGACCGTATGGCCGATAAAGGCATCATCCACAAGAACAAGGCCGCTCGTCATAAGAGCCGCCTGAATGGCCACATCAAGGCTCTGAGCGTTCCTGCTGCAGCCTAAGTGGTAACAACTGCAACGCAACCCAGGTTGTGAAACAGTTAAGAAATGCCCCGTACCGAAAGGTCCGGGGCATTTTTGTGTGTGCCCCAAAATTACCACTGCCTCCTGTGTGAGCGGGCTTGTCGAATCGTCGCACCGCCCGCTCACTACAAAAGCCCGGCAACCCGACTGAACGCTTTCAGACAGGCAAAAAAACGCCCCGAACCAGTCGGGGCGTTTTTGCTAGCAACTGATCAATGCATCAATCAGTGGTGATGACCGCCTTCACCGTGGACGTGGCCGTGAGCCACTTCTTCCTCGGAAGCGTCGCGGATGGCAACGATCTTCACTTGGAAGTTCAGGCGCTGGCCAGCCAGAGGGTGGTTGCCGTCGACGGTAACGTCGTCGCCGTCCAGGTCACGGATGGTGACGATCTGCATTTGGCCGTCCGGAGCGGAGGCGTGGAACTGCATGCCTACTTCCAGTTCGTCAACGCCTTCGAACATGCTGCGGCTCAGCGTGCTGACCAACTCGGCCGAGTATTCGCCGTAGGCATCTTCAGGTTCTACGGCGACGGTCAGCTCATCACCGACGCTCTTGCCTTCCAGCGCCTTTTCCAGGCCTGGGATAATGTTACCTGCGCCTTGCAGGTAGACCAGCGGCGCGCCGCCGGCGGAGCTGTCGATGACCTCACCAGCGTCGTTGGTCAGGGTATAGTCGATGGAGACAGCCTTGTTAGCGGCGATCGTCATGGGGCGAGACCTTTTGCATAAGAATGAAGAACGGACAAGTCTAAACAAGGATTTGCCCGAAAGCGAACAGAACCCGGACGGACGGGGTCAGACAAGCCACTCGGCGATCACCGGCTTTCATCAGGATGAAGACCGGCACTGGGTTGCCGAGCTGTCCTGCGGCCACACTCAGCACCTGCGCCACCAGCCGCCCTGGCAGTCGCGCGCCTGGGTGCTTGACCCCGCGCAACGTATTGAAAAAATAGGCCAGCCCTTTGCCTGCGGCTGGTGTGCGCAAGTGCACGAATAACGATAACCTTGGCATCTGATTCGCGGTAGACGCTCAGCCATAGAGCGCCACCCAAGCCATGCAACTCCAGAGAATTCGCATGCAAACTTTTTTTATCGCGCCCACCGATTTTGGTGTGGGTCTGACCTCCATCAGCCTTGGGCTGGTGCGTACCCTTGAGCGAGCCGGGCTGAAAGTCGGCTTTTTCAAACCGATTGCTCAACCACACCCGGGCGACACTGGCCCTGAACGCTCCACCGAACTGATAGCGCGCACCCACGGCCTCAAGCCGCCACAACCCCTGGGCCTGGCCCATGTCGAGCGGATGCTTGGCGACGGCCAGCTCGACGAGTTGCTGGAAGAAATCATCACGCTGTACCAACAGGCCGCAGTGGGAAAGGACGTGCTGATCGTCGAAGGCATGGTGCCGACCCGCAGCGCCAGCTATGCAGCGCGGGTCAACCTGCACCTGGCGAAGAGCCTGGATGCGGAAGTGATCCTGGTCTCGGCTCCGGAAAACGAAGTGCTCACCGAACTCTCCGGCCGCGTGGAATTGCAGGCCCAACTGTTCGGCGGCCCGAAAGACCCGAAAGTACTCGGCGTGATCCTTAACAAGGTGCGCACCGACGAAAGCATGGAAGCCTTCTCCGCGCGCCTCAAGGAACATTCGCCCCTGTTGCGCAGCGGTGATTTCCGCCTGCTGGGCTGCATCCCCTACCAGCCCGAACTCAACGCCCCACGTACCCGCGACGTGGCCGACCTGATGGGCGCGCAGACCCTAAACGCCGGCGACTACGAAACCCGCCGCATGACCAAGATCATCATCTGCGCCCGCACCATGCGAAATACCGTGGAATTGCTCAAGCCCGGCGTGCTGGTGGTAACCCCCGGCGACCGCGACGACATCATCCTCGCCGTCAGCCTGGCCGCGATCAACGGCGTGCCGCTGGCAGGCCTGTTGCTCACCAGCGACACCCTGCCCGACCCGCGCATCATGGATTTATGCCGAGGCGCATTCCAGGCCGGCCTGCCGGTGCTGTCGGTGAGCACCGGTTCCTACGACACTGCCAACCAGCTCAACAGCCTCAATAAAGAAATTCCCATCGATGACCGCGAGCGCGCGGAAATCATCACCGATTTCGTCGCCAGTCACCTCGATGCGCGCTGGCTGCACCAGCGTTGCGGCACGCCGCGGGAGATGCGCCTGTCGCCGGCGGTGTTCCGCTACCAGCTGATCCAGCGTGCCCAGGCCGCCAACAAGCGCATTGTGTTGCCGGAAGGCAGCGAACCGCTGACCGTACAAGCCGCCGCCATCTGCCAGGCACGCGGCATTGCTCGCTGCGTGTTGCTGGCCAAGCCGGCGGATGTGGAAGCGGTCGCCCGCGCCCAAGGCATCGAATTGCCCGAAGGGCTGGAGGTTCTCGACCCGGACCTGATCCGCCAGCGCTATGTGGAACCGATGGTCGCGCTGCGCAAGAGCAAGAGCCTCAACGCGCCGATGGCCGAGCAGCAACTGGAAGACACCGTGGTGATTGCAACCATGATGCTCGCGCTGGATGAAGTGGACGGGTTGGTTTCCGGCGTTATCCACTCCACCGCCAATACCATCCGCCCTGCCCTGCAGTTGATCAAGACCGCACCGGGTTGCACGCTGGTGTCGTCGGTGTTTTTCATGCTGTTCCCTGAGCAGGTGCTGGTGTACGGCGACTGTGTGATGAACCCGCACCCGAGCGCCGCCGAACTGGCGGAGATCGCCCTGCAAAGCGCTGACTCGGCCGCTGCCTTCGGCATCACGCCGCGCGTGGCGATGATCAGCTATTCCAGCGGCGACTCGGCCAGCGGCGAGGAAGTAGAGAAAGTCCGCGAAGCCACCCTGCTCGCCCATGAACAGCAAAGCTCACTGCTGATCGACGGCCCGCTGCAATACGATGCCGCGGCCAACGAAGCCGTGGCACGCCAACTGGCCCCCGACAGCCTGGTTGCCGGCAAGGCCACGGTGTTCGTGTTCCCCGACCTGAACACCGGCAACACCACCCACAAAGCGGTACAACGCAGCGCCGATTGCGTGAGCCTGGGGCCGATGCTCCAAGGCCTGCGCAAACCGGTCAACGACCTGCCGCGTGGCGCCCAGGTGGACGACATTGTGTACACGATCGCGCTCACCGCGATCCAAGCCGCCAACCGACCTATGGATATCTAAATGCTGGGTTTTCTACCTGCCGCCGTGCGCGGGGTGATCGCATCGCTGTTGCTGGCGCTGAACACGATCCTGCTGTGCTCGTTCTTGTTTATCGTCGCACTGTTCAAGGCGCTGCCGTTTGCCAAGGGTTTCAGCGAATGGCTGATGAACCACACGCATGAGGCCTGGGTCACCAACAACAAGGGCTGGATGAACCTGGTCCGGCGCACGCGCTGGCACCTTAAAGGCCTGGAGGGCCTGGATTACCAGCACTCCTACCTGGTGACCAGCAATCACCAGAGCTGGGTCGACATCATGGTGCTGCAATATGCGCTGAACCGTCGGATCCGCCCGCTGAAGTTCTTCCTCAAGCAGGAGCTGATCTGGGTGCCGGTCATCGGCCTGGCATGGTGGGCGCTGGGCTTCCCGTTCATGAAGCGCTACACCAAGGCTTATCTGGAAAAACACCCGGAGAAAAAAGGCAAGGACCTGGAAACTACGCGCAAGACTTGTGCGAAGTTTCGCGACAACCCGGTGGGAATTTTCAACTTTGCCGAAGGCACGCGGTTTACCCCCGGCAAGCATGCACAGCAGAACTCGCCGTTTCGCTATTTGCTCAAGCCCAAAGCCGGTGGTATCGCGTTTGTGCTGGACGCGATGGGTGAGCAGCTGAAGTCATTGGTCAACGTGACCATTCACTACCCTGCCGGGCGCCCTGGGTATTGGGATTTGCTGTGCGGGAACGTTAAGGACGTGGTGGTGCAGTTTGAAGAGGTGCAGATCCCGGCTGAGTTCATTGGAAAGAATTATGAGCAGGATGGGGAGTATCGGCTGGCGTTCCAGGGGTGGATCAATCGGTTGTGGGAAGAGAAGGATCAATTGCTGGAGAAACTGCACACAGAATTCCCAGGCAAACACTGATCAAAATGGGGGAGCGGGCTTGAGAATGTAAAAAGCCCGCCACCGATGACTCGGTGGCGGGCTTTTTCTTGCCGCTTGAAACTAGCAGCTTGTCACTGCTCCCCTCTTAGATCGCGCCGCGCTGACGCAACAACTCCAGCACTTGTTTGACGCTGTCTTCCAGCGACAGGGCCTGGGTGTCGATGACCAGATCGGCATTCAACGGCACGTCATACGGGAACGACTCGCCAGGGATGTTATCCCCACCCGCCGCGTACAGGCCTTGCGGATCACGCTCGGCACACACCAGCGGTGACGCTTGCACGTACACCGTCAGCAGACGGTCATCGCCGATCAGCGCCTTGGCCTGTTCACGGCCTTCGGCATCGGGTGCGACGAACGCGGCCAGGGTCAGCAGGCCCGCTTCGTTGAACTGACGCGCCACGTGAGCGGCACGACGCCAGTTCTCGGTGCGCCCGGCACGATCCTGCGGCAAACCTTTGTTGAGGTCGTGACGCAGGTTCTGGCCGTCCAGTACAAACACCGCACGGCCCATGTCGAACAGCTTGCGCTCAACTGCGTAGGCCAAGGTGCTCTTGCCGGCGCCGGACAGGCCGCTGAACAAAACGGTGGCCGGCTGCTGGCCGAAGCGCAGGGCACGTTCTTCGGTGGCCACGTGGGCCAGCTTGCCGTGCTGCGACGCGCTGCCGTGAGTGACTGGCGGTGCGATGATCATGCCCGCGGCCACAGTGCCGTTGGTCAAGCGGTCGATGACGATGAACGCACCGGTGGTGCGGTTGCTGTCGTAACCGTCCAGGGCGATGGCCGCGTCGAGGCTGACCTTGACCCGACCAATCTCGTTCAACTGCAGCGAACTCGCCGGGCCTTCGGCCAAGGTGTTCACATCCACACGGTGCACGATGCTGGTGATGGAACCCGGCACGTAGCTGGTGGCGCGCTTGATGTCGTATTTCTTGCCCGGCAGCATCGGTTCTTCGGCCATCCACACCAGCATGGCGTCGAAAGCGTCGGTCACTTGCGGCACGTTGTCGGCATGTACCAACAGGTCGCCACGGGAAATGTCGATCTCGTCTTCCATGGTCAGCGTCACTGCTTGACCAGGGCCGGCGTGCTCCAACTCCCCTTCAAAGGTGACAATGGATTTGACGCGGCTGCTCTTGCCCGACGGCAGCACCACGACTTCGTCGCCCTTGTGCACGATGCCGCTGGCCAGGGTGCCGGCGAAACCACGGAAGTTCAGGTTCGGACGGTTGACGTACTGCACCGGGAAACGCAGGTCAGTGTAGTTGCGGTCGTTGGCGATCTCGACGGTTTCGAGGATCTCCATCAGCGACTGCCCGGTGTACCAGGGCGAACGCTCGCTCTTGTTGACCACGTTATCGCCTTTGAGCGCCGACATTGGCACAAAGGCCATGGTGCTCGGTTTGAAGGCGATGCCATCGGCAAACTTCAGGTAATCGGCCTTGATCGACTCGAATACGCTTTGGTCAAAGCCATTGATGTCCATCTTGTTGACGGCGATCACGATGTGCTTGATGCCCAGCAACGAGGCGATATAGCTGTGGCGTCGGGTCTGGGTCTGCACGCCGTAGCGGGCGTCGATCAGGATGATCGCCAGGTCACAGGTGGACGCACCGGTGGCCATGTTGCGGGTGTACTGCTCATGGCCGGGGGTGTCGGCGATGATGAATTTGCGCTTGGCGGTAGAGAAGTAGCGATAGGCGACATCAATGGTGATGCCTTGCTCACGCTCAGCCTGCAGGCCGTCGACCAGCAACGCCAGGTCGATGTCGTCCCCAGTGGTGCCGGACTTCTTCGAATCGCGGGTGATGGCTTCCAGGTGATCTTCGTAGATCATCTTGGAGTCGTGCAGCAGGCGCCCGATCAGGGTGCTCTTGCCGTCGTCGACGTTGCCGCAGGTCAGGAAGCGCAACATTTCCTTGCGCTCGTGCTGGCCCAGGTAAGCGAGGATGTCCTCGCTGATCAAATCAGATTGATGGCTCATTGCGTTCAAGCTCCGAGCTGTAAGCTTCAAGCGGCAAGCTTGTCGGCGTACAGCTAGTCAGAAATTTTGTTGATCAAGCCGCAGAGCATTTTTGAGAGCTCGCGAGTTTCTGCAATCCAGTTTTCAGCCAGCGGGTGGGCGATGTAAGCAATGTCGCTGCCGATGAGAATCTGTGTTCGTAACTCCCCACAAGAAGCTTTCACTATCCAAAGAAAACGTACCTTCTCTTTAGCACTGCAACGCTCCATACCTTCAGCAATATTGGAGGGCACCGAAAGTGCTGACCGAGTGATCTGATCCTTAAAACCAAGATCTTTGCATTGTGCAAACTCCCGGTAGATTTCCACCGCTAAACACTTGCTTCTCTGCCAAACGACCAACTTCTCGAAGTCCATTACAAGTCACTCGATAGCGGCTCGCAAAAACCGGCTGCAAGCACCAAACTGCAAAGTACGCATACCGCCTTTAACTTGCAGCTTGCCGCTTGTAACTCGAAGCTTAAAAGTACCCTTGACGTTTTTTATCTTCCATCGAGCCTGCGCCATCGTGGTCGATGACACGGCCCTGGCGCTCGGAAGTTCGCGTCAGGAGCATTTCCTGGATGATGTCCGTCAGCGTCTCGGCTTCGGACTCCACCGCGCCCGTCAACGGGTAGCAGCCAAGGGTACGGAAACGGACTTTCTTTTTGACGATTCGGGCTTTGTCTTCGTCGGACAGGTGCTCAAGGATGCGGTCGTCGTCGATCATGATCAACGTGCCGTTCTTCTCGATCACGTCGCGCTCGGCGGCGAAGTACAGCGGTACGATCGGGATGCCTTCCAGGTAGATGTACTGCCAGATGTCCAGCTCGGTCCAGTTGGACAGCGGGAACACACGGATGGATTCGCCCTTATTGACGTTGCCGTTGTAGACGTTCCACAGCTCCGGGCGCTGGTTTTTCGGGTCCCAGCGGTGCTTGCTGTCGCGGAACGAGTACACGCGCTCTTTGGCACGGGATTTCTCTTCATCGCGACGGGCACCGCCGAATGCTGCGTCGAAACCATGCTTGTCCAGGGCCTGCTTGAGGCCTTCGGTCTTCATGATGTCGGTGTGCTTGGCGCTGCCGTGGGTGAACGGGTTGATACCCTGCGCCACGCCATCCGGGTTGATGTGGGTGATCAGGTCCAGGCCAAGCTCTTCGACCATTTTGTCGCGGAACTTGTACATTTCCTGGAATTTCCAGCGGGTGTCGACGTGCATCACTGGGAACGGCAGTTTGCCCGGGAAGAAGGCCTTGCGTGCCAGATGCAGCATCACGGCGGAGTCTTTACCGATCGAGTAGAGCATCACCGGGTTGTCGAACTCGGCGGCGACCTCGCGGATGATGTGGATGCTTTCCGCCTCCAGCTGTTTCAGATGCGTCAGTTTGTCGACCATGGTTACTCACGGAAAAACGATCTTGTGGACGGCCAGCGGGCCGTGTTCGAGCGGGGCATGCTAGCACAGCACCTGCTTCTATTCAGGGCGCCAGCTAGATCGAAACGGTATATGAATATGCCCCCAAGTTTGGGCTTCCTGTGGCAGCCGGCTTGCCTGTGATGCAAGCACCGCGGTCAGTCAGGTGAACCGCAGCGATGCGTTCGCAGGCAAGCCAGCGCCCACAGTTTGTCCCGTGGTGAGGCTCAGATCGGGTTAGGGCAATCGATGAAAATATGTTCCAGCGCGAAGCGCCGTGCCAGGTAATCGCCCAGCGCCTGCACACCATAGCGCTCAGTCGCATGGTGGCCGGCGGCGATGAAGCTGATGTCGTTTTCGCGGGCGCTGTGGAAGGTCTGCTCCGAGGCCTCGCCGCTCAGGAACAGGTCGACGCCGACAGCAATCGCGTTGTCGATATAGCCCTGACCACCGCCGGTGCACCAGCCGACGCGGCGGATCATTTCGCTGCCTTCGATCAACAGCGGCTCGCGCCCCATGACTTCTTGCACCCGACGGGCAAAGTCGCGGGGCAACAGGGGCTCGGCAAGGGAGCCGACCAGGCCGACGACTTTGGGGTTGTTCGGGTCCAGTGGGCCTTCGACGGTGATGTCGAGCTGACGCGCCAACTGCACGTTGTTGCCGACGTCGGGGTGCAGGTCCAGTGGCAGATGGTAGGCCAACAGGCTGATATCGTGCTTGAGCAGCGTCTTCAAGCGGCGCTGTTTCATGCCGGTGATACAAGGGTTTTCGCCTTTCCAGAAATAGCCGTGGTGCACCAGGATCAGGTCGGCCTGGGCTTCAACCGCCGCGTCCAGCAAGGCTTGGCTTGCGGTCACGCCGCTCACGATGCGCATCACCTGCGGGCGGCCCTCGACCTGCAGGCCATTGGGGCAATAATCGGCAATTTTTGCGCTGCCGAGGTAGCGGTCTGCTTCCTCGACGAGGGTGGTAAGGGGGACGGCCATAAAAGACTCCTAAATATCCCGTTCGAAGGCGCTCGCAGCCTCGTATAATGCGCGACATTATGGGCGCTCTCCCGCCCCCTGCAACCTGTCAGGACTTACTTGATGCTCAAGGCGCTGCGTTTTTTTGGATGGCCATTGTTGGCTGGCGTGCTGATCGCGATGCTGATTATTCAGCGTTTCCCCGAGCTGGTGGGTCTACCCAGCCTTGATGTGAACCTGCAACAGGCGCCGCAAACCAACGCGGTGGTGCGAGGCCCGGTGACTTATGCCGATGCGGTGGTAATTGCCGCACCTGCCGTGGTTAACCTGTACACCACCAAGGTCATCAACAAACCGGCGCACCCACTGTTTGAAGACCCGCAGTTCCGCCGCTATTTCGGTGACAACGGGCCCAAACAACGCCGCATGGAATCCAGCCTGGGTTCCGGGGTGATCATGAGCCCGGAAGGCTACATCCTTACCAACAACCACGTGACAACCGGCGCCGACCAGATCGTCGTGGCCCTGCGTGACGGCCGCGAAACCCTGGCGCGCGTAGTAGGCAGCGACCCGGAAACCGACCTCGCGGTCCTGAAGATCGATTTGAAGAGCCTGCCCTCCATCACCCTCGGCCGTTCCGACGGCTTGCGAGTAGGTGACGTGGCGCTGGCCATCGGTAACCCGTTCGGGGTGGGCCAGACGGTGACCATGGGCATTATCAGCGCTACCGGGCGTAACCAGTTGGGGCTTAACAGCTACGAAGACTTCATCCAGACCGACGCCGCGATCAACCCGGGCAACTCCGGCGGTGCACTGGTGGATGCCAATGGCAACCTGACCGGCATCAACACGGCGATTTTCTCCAAGTCTGGCGGGTCACAGGGCATCGGGTTTGCGATCCCGGTAAAGCTGGCGATGGAAGTGATGAAATCGATCATTGAGCACGGCCAAGTGATTCGCGGCTGGTTGGGGATTGAAGTACAGCCGTTGACCAAGGAGCTGGCCGAATCGTTTGGCCTGACCGGGCGCCCAGGCATTGTGGTCGCAGGGATCTTCCGCGATGGCCCGGCGCAGAAAGCCGGCCTGCATCTGGGCGATGTGATCCTCAGCATCAACGGCGAACCGGCAGGCGATGGCCGCAAGTCGATGAACCAGGTCGCGCGGATCAAGCCGACCGACAAGGTGGCGATCCAGGTCATGCGCAACGGCAAGGAGATCAAGCTACTGGCAGAAATAGGCCTGCGCCCTCCGCCCGCGCCGGTTAAAGAAGAGGAATAAGCCGACTCATACGGGTGTCCGCTCGAGGACACCTGTAAGCTCATATTTCAAAGCAATCCACTCTCATTAGTCATGTTATATTGTTTCAATATCGCTATTGGAACGCTCTATCATGCCGTCTCGAAAAATCGCGCCCTTGGCTGGCCTGGCCTTAGGCTTGCTGCTCGAACCCGCTTTCGCTGAAGAAAACACCCTGGAACTCGACACCATCAGTGTCACCACCGATGCCTATGAATCCGCCACCGGCCCGGTCAAAGGCTACCGCGCCACCCGCTCCGCCAGCGCGACAAAAACCGACACTGCCATTCGTGACATCCCACAATCCATCAGCGTGATTCCCGCCACAGTGCTCAACGACCTGGGCAGCAACAACGTGGAACGTGCCTTGGAATTTGCCGGCGGTGTGTCCAAGCAAAACAACTTCGGCGGCCTCACCCTCTACGAATACAGTGTGCGCGGCTTCACCACGTCAGAGTTCTACCAGGACGGCTTCAGCGCCAACCGCGGCTACCCGAGCACACCGGATACGGCCAACATCGAGCGCATTGAAGTACTCAAGGGTCCCGCCGCCAGCCTGTATGGACGTGGCGACCCCGGCGGCACAGTGAATATCGTCACCAAGAAGCCTCAACCGGAAGCCTTCACCACCGTGCAAACCAGCGCCGGCAGTTGGGACCGCTACCGCACCGCCGTGGATGTGAACACCCCGCTGGACAGCGAAGGCAACGTGCTATCGCGGGTCAACCTGGCCGTGGAAGACAACCACAGCTTCCGCGATCACGTGCAGAGCAAGCGGGTATTCGTCGCGCCCTCGTTCAGTTGGCAACTGGACCCGGATACGAGCCTGCTGGTGGAAAGCGAATTCGTCCGCCACAGCTCTACCTTCGACCGCGGCATCGTCGACGCCAGCGGCGTATCGCGCTCCACCTTCCTCGGCGAGCCCAATGATGGCGACATCGACAACCACAACAACCGCATCCAGGCCACGCTGGAACATCACCTCAGCGACGCCTGGAAACTACGCCTGGCCAGCCACTACAAACAAGGCAGCCTGTGGGGCGACGCTTCGGAAAACCGCACACTGAATCCCGACGGCCACACTATCAACCGCCGCTATCGCGAACGCTCCATGGGTTGGCACGACAGCATTACCCAGCTTGAACTGCGTGGGTTGTTCGACATTGGCAGCTGGCAGCATGAGCTGCTGGTCGGCACTGAATACGAGGACTACCGCAAGAAGGAACGCGTGACGGCTATCGGCGGCAGCGACTATGCCATCGACATCTACAACCCGGTCTACGGCAAGGCCAAACCCAACGGCGTGCGCTCCGGCACCGACTTCTTCGAACAGACCAAAAGCCAGGCACTGAACCTGCAAGACCAGATCATCTTCACCGATCGCTTGCGCGGCATGGTTGGCGCGCGCTTCGAGCATTTCGAACAAAGCACCGACGACTTCACACGCAATCACGCCAAGAGCCGGCAAACCCACAACGCCTTTACCCAACGCGCTGGCCTGCTCTACCAGCTAACGCCCGACGTCGGCGTGTTCGCCAACGCCTCTACCTCGTTCAAACCCAACAGCGGCCTGGATGCCAACGGCAGAACCTTCAAGCCGGAAGAAGGCGTGGGTTATGAAGTGGGGATCAAGAGCGAGCTGTTCGACGACCGCCTCAGCGCCACCCTCGCCGCGTTCCATATCGAAAAGGAAAACGTGCTGGCCCTGGACCCTGCCACCAACCTGAATCGCGCCATGGGCAAAGCGCGCAGCCAGGGCTTTGACCTGCAACTGACCGGGCAAGTGACCGATGCGGTACGGGTGATCGGCGCGGTTGCCTACATCGAGGCCGAAGTCACCAAGGGCGACAAAGCCATTCCAGCCGGCAGCCGGATTCTCGGCGTGGCCAAGCGCAGCGGCAGTCTGTTGGGGGTGTATGAGTTTCAGGATGGCGCGTTGCGCGGATCCGATTTGGGTGCAGCGTTTACCTACGTGGGCGATCGCTCCGGTGAAGCAGGTACGCGTTTCGAACTGCCGGCTTACCACACGGTGGATCTGCTGGCCCATTACAAAGCCACGGAGAATGTCACCGTGGGTTTGAACCTGAACAACCTGTTTGATGAGAAGTACTACGAGCGGTCCTACAGCAGCTATTGGATCAATCCGGGTGAGCCGCGCAATCTCACGGTCAGCCTGACCCTCAAGCTGTAAACACAGTAAAAAAATGTGGGAGCGGCGGTGCGACGATTCGCGAGCAAGCCCGCTCCCACAGTTTGATGTTCATTCGGCTTAAGTTATAGCGTCGTGGGCGCTCTTTCACACAAGGTATTGAGCGCCTTCGCCCACTGTGGATCATCATTCAGGCACGGCACCAGCACCAACTCCTCGCCCCCGGCCTCGCGGAACTGCTCCAGCCCGCGATCGCCGATTTCTTCCAGCGTCTCGATGCAATCGGCGACAAACGCCGGGCACATTACCAGCAGCTTTTTCACACCTTGCTGGGCCAAGGCTTCCAGGCGGGCTTCGGTGTAGGGTTCGATCCACTTCGCCCGGCCCAGGCGCGATTGGAAGGCCACCGACCATTTGCCCTCCGGCAAACCCAGCCGTTCGGCGAAATCGCGGGCGACGCTGAAGCATTGCGCGCGGTAGCACGTCTGCAGCACCTCAGCCGATGCGTTCTTGCAGCAATCGGCGTCCTTGAAGCAATGCTGGCCCGTCGGGTCGAGCTTGGTCAGATGGCGCTCGGGCAGCCCGTGGAAACTCAGCAGCAGGTGATCGTAATCCTGCTCCACATAGGACCGAACGCTCGCCGCGAGCGCATCAAGGTATTCCGGCTGATCGTAGAACGGCTGCAAGATCGAGAATTGCACGTCCAACTGTTTATCGCGCACAACCCGCTTGGCCTCTTCAATCACAGTGGTCACGGTGCTGTCGGCAAACTGCGGATACAACGGCGCCAAGGTCACTTTGCGGATGCCTTGGGCGGCGAGGCGCGTCAGCACAGTTTCAATGGACGGTTCGCCGTAGCGCATCGCCAACTCCACCGGGCCTTGGGTCCACTGCGTGGTCATCTGCTGTTGCAGACGGCGGCTGAGCACCACCAGCGGCGAGCCCTCGTCCCACCAGATGGAGGCGTAGGCGTGCGCCGACTGCTCGGGGCGCTTGATCAGGATCAGCGACACCAGCAAGCGCCGCACCGGCCACGGCAGGTCGATCACATAAGGGTCCATCAGGAATTGATTGAGGTAGCTGCGCACATCGGCCACCGAAGTGGACTTTGGCGAGCCCAGATTGACCAGTAATAACGCGTGATCCGTCATGCAACATCCTATCTCTAGAGGCGGCTGGACAAGTCGTCCAGAGCCGCGCGCAACTCAGTGAACTGGAAAGTGAAACCAGCGGCCAGTAACCGTTCGGGCACCGCCTTCTGCCCACCCAACAAAAGGCCGGACAACTCGCCCAGGCCCACCTTCAACGCAAAGGCCGGCATCGGCATGAACGCCGGGCGGTGCAGCACCTGGCCCAGGGTTTTCGCAAACTCGCGATTGCGCACCGGGTGTGGCGCGCAGGCATTATAAGGACCGCTGGCGTCAGGCTTGTGCAGAAGAAAATCAATCAGGCCGATTTGATCCTTTATATGGACCCACGGCATCCACTGCCGACCATTACCGATAGGCCCGCCCAGCGCCAGTTTGAAAGGCAGCAACAGCCGCGACAAAAAGCCGCCCTCAGCCGCCAGCACCAGCCCGGTACGTACCAGCACTACGCGAATGCCCAAGGCTTCGGCGCGCTGGGCGGTTTCTTCCCAGGCGATGCACAGCTGGCTGGAGAAATCGTCCTGCACGGGGCCGCTGGCTTCGGTCAATTCGCGTTCACCGCCATCGCCATACCAGCCCACCGCCGAGCCGGAAATCAACACCGCTGGTTTTTGTGCCAGACCTTCAAGCCACGCCAGCAAGGTTTCGGTGAGGCTGATACGACTGCTCCACAGCAAGGCCTTGCGCTTGTGGGTCCAGGGGCGATCGGCGATGGCGGCGCCGGCGAGGTTAATGACCGCATCCACCGGGCCGATAACCTCTTGCAGGCGATCAACCCCCGACACTTGGTCGCCACACAACTTGGCGACCTGGTCCGGATGACGACTCCACACCGTCAGGCGATGGCCCTGCGCAATCCAGTGTTGGCAGAGTTGGCGGCCGATCAGGCCAGTACCGCCGGTCAGCAAAATGTGCATGGGACGCTCCTCATGTAACGTTCGCCGCCGATCACTGGTCTATTTTATAAGCAGGGATCAATTTGAACGGGCGTAACGTTGGATTAAGCCTATGGGTTAACCATAGGTCACGCCGTAAGAACAGGTAAGCCAAAACTTATACCAAAAAACAATATTGTACAGCTATTGGTGTCGGCGTAGTCTGTACCCAACGGTAAAACGAGGCCTCCCATGACTGTTCCCATCGCGATCATCGGCACCGGCATCGCCGGTCTCTCCGCCGCCCGAGCGTTACAAGACGCGGGGCACGTTGTACAACTCTTCGATAAAAGCCGCGGCAGCGGTGGCCGCATGTCCAGCAAGCGCAGCGATGCCGGTGCCCTGGACATGGGTGCGCAGTACTTCACCGCCCGCGACCGGCGTTTCGTCAACGAAGTCCAGCGCTGGCAAAGTAACGGTTGGGCCGAGCAATGGAAGCCCCAGCTGTACAACTTCAAGTCCGGCCAACTCACACCCTCCCCCGATGAACAGATCCGCTGGGTCGGCACTCCCCGCATGAGCGCGATCACCCGCGCCCTGCTCGACGACCTGCCGGTGGCGTTTGGTTGCCGCATCACCGAAGTGTTCCAGGGCAAACAACACTGGAACCTGTTGGACGCCGACGGCGAGAACCACGGCCCGTTCAGCCACGTGATCATCGCCACCCCGGCTCCGCAAGCCACCGCGCTGCTGGCCGCCGCTCCCAAGCTGGCGAGTGCCGCCGCCGGTGTGAAAATGGACCCTACCTGGGCCATCGCCCTGGCGTTCGACACCCCCCTGGATACGCCCATGCAAGGCTGCTTTGTACAAGACAGCCCCCTCGATTGGCTGGCGCGCAACCGCAGCAAACCAGGGCGCGACGCCACACTCGACACCTGGGTACTGCACGCCACCAGTGCCTGGAGCAAGGCCCACCTGGACCTGTCCAGAGAGGCCGTGATCGAGCACCTGCACGGTGCTTTCGCCGAACTGCTGCACAGCGCCATGCCCGCGCCGTCGTTCAGCCTGGCGCACCGCTGGCTCTACGCACGACCATCCAGCAGCCACGAATTCGGCGTGCTGGCTGATGCCGACCTCGGCCTGTATGTGTGTGGCGACTGGTGCCTGTCGGGCCGCGTCGAGGGCGCATGGCTCAGCGGCCAGGAAGCCGCGCGACGCTTGATCGAGCACCTGCAATGAACCGTATCAATCCCGCCAAATTGCTGCTGTCGAAGTGGACAGCAGCACGCCCCCGAAACAAGGAAAAACACTTTCTGGTCACCGAATTGTTTCGCGACGATGAAGGCACCGTACTGGAAATAGAACTGCAAGCCGTCATGACCCGGCGCAGCGAACGCCTGCCCTGGCAAACCCTGCAAGATATCGACGCCTGGAAAATCGGCTGGAAATAGACCGCACGCAAAACTTGTACAAATAATTTGACTTGTACAGCACCGAACCTATGATGAGGCTTAGTTGTACAACATTTTTATGTTGTACAGGAACCTTGCAGAGGGTTGGTTTATGTCCAGCACTACCAAACCGAAGATCGCCATCAGCGCCTGCCTGCTGGGCGAAAACGTGCGCTTCAACGGCGGCCATAAACAATCACTGCTGTGCAGTCAGACCCTCGCTGACTATTTCGACTTTGTGCCGTTGTGCCCTGAAGTGGCGATCGGTCTGGGTATCCCCCGCGAACCGATCCGCCTGGTGGGCGACGCGACCCATCCGCAAGCTGTCGGCACCGTTAATCGCGCACTGAACGTGACCCAGCCGCTGGACGACTACGGCCAGCAAATGGCCGCGGAACACACCGACCTGTGTGGCTACATCTTTATGCAGAAGTCGCCGTCCTGTGGCCTGGAGCGGGTCAAGGTGTACCGCGACAACGGCACCCCGGTGGACGGAGGCGGGCGTGGCATCTACGCCCAGGCATTTTGTGAACGCCACCCTAACCTGCCGGTGGAAGAGGACGGTCGGCTGAATGACCCCGTGCTGCGGGAAAATTTCCTGGCCCGTGTATTCGTCTACGCCAGTTGGCAACAACTGCTGGCCGAAGGACTGACACGCCACCGTTTGCTGGCCTTTCATTCGCGCTATAAATACTTGCTGATGGCCCACAGCCCGGCGCATTACAAAAGCCTTGGTCACCTGCTGGGCAGCATGACCAAGGGCGCCAACCTCGACGAATTGGCCAGCTGTTATTTCAGCGACCTGATGACCGGCCTGAGCAAATGTGCGACCCGTGGCACCCACTCCAATGTATTGCAACACATCAGCGGTTACCTCAAACAGGCCATCAGCGCCGAAGACAAGCAGGAAATGCAAACCGTCATCGGCCAATACCGCCACGGCATCGTACCGCTGGTGGTGCCGTTGACCCTGCTAAAGCACCACTTTCGCCAACACCCGGACCGCTACATCGCGCAGCAGGCCTACCTGCAACCGCACCCGGAAAACCTCAGCCTGCGAAATGCGATCTAGACCATGAGAGCTGCCCTGCTAGACGAACCCGGCGAAGACATCGCCCAAGCCCTCCAAGAAGGCTGGCTGCCAATCCGCGAAGTGGCGCGCCAGACCGGCGTTAATGCCGTGACCCTGCGCGCCTGGGAGCGCCGTTACGGCCTGATCGTGCCCCAGCGCACGCCCAAGGGCCACCGGCTGTTCAGCGCCGAGCATGTGCAACGCATCCACACCATTCTCACCTGGCTCAATCGTGGCGTGCCGGTCAGCCAAGTCAAAGGCCTGATCGACTCCGCCCAGGCCATTCCCAATGCCGTGGAAAATGAATGGCACACCCTGCGCCAGAACCTGGTACACGCCATCAGTGAATTGACTGAGCGCCGGGTCGACGACGCCTTCAACCAGGCCATGGCACTGTACCCGCCACGCACCTTATGCGAGCAACTGCTGTTACCGCTGCTGCAGGAGCTGGAACAGCGTTGGCAAGGTCAATTCCGCGCGCAGATGGAACGGGTATTTTTCTTGTCCTGGCTGCGAAGCAAGTTTGGTGCGCGCATCTACCACAACAATCGCCAGCTGCAGGGTGCGCCATTGCTGCTGGTCAACCAGTCCGACCTGCCACTGGAACCGCATTTGTGGCTCAGCGCCTGGCTGGCCAGCAGTGCCGACTGCCCGGTGGAAGTGTTCGACTGGCCGCTGCCCGTCGGCGAGCTGGCCCTGGCGGTGGAACACCTGCGGCCGCGCGCCGTGTTGCTGTATTCGAGCAAGGCGCTGCAGTTGTCGACATTCGCGAAACTTCTGGGCGGCATCAGTTGCCCTAAGTTGATCGTCGGACCAACGGTGTGCATCCACCAGGCGGAGTTGGCGGTATTAACCCATGACATCCCTGAGTTGCTCGTCGCCGAAGAGCCGTTGTCGGCTCATCAGCTACTGATCCAGCGTGGACTTCTTTAAATGCATCTGATCTGGCTGCGCACAGACTTGCGCCAACACGACAACACCGCCCTGACCGCCGCGAGCCAGCGGGGTCCGATGGCGGCCGTCTACCTGGTCACACCCGAGCAATGGCTGGCCCACGACGATGCGCCGTGCAAAGTGGATTTCTGGCTGCGCAACCTGCAAGCGCTGAGTAAAACGCTGGGCGAGCTGAACATTCCCCTGCTGATTCGCACCGCCGCCACCTGGGACCAGGCGCCCAGCGTGCTGGGCACGCTGTGCCGCGAACTCTCGGTGGAGTCGGTGCACGTCAACGAGGAATACGGCATTCATGAAAGCCGTCGCGATGCGGCAGTGTCCAAGGCATTGGAAGAGGCAGGTGTCACTTTCCACAGCTACTTGGATCAACTGTTCTTCCAGCCTGGCAGTGTGCTGACCAAGACCGGCACTTACTTTCAGGTGTACAGCCAGTTCCGCAAGGTTTGCTACACCCGCCTGCACAGCGCGTTACCCCAGAGGGTCGCTGCGCCAAAGGCCCAGGCTGCGCTCAAGCTGAAAAGCGACCCCATCCCGAACACGGTCGAAGGTTTCGAGCCGCCCAGCGACACGCTGCGTGCCCTCTGGCCCGCCGGTGAAGACGAGGCCCAGCGGCGCCTCGACGCCTTCGCCGACCAGCAGATCAGCTACTACAAGGACGAGCGTGACTTCCCGGCCAAGCCCGGCACCAGCCAGCTCTCTGCCTACCTCGCGGCGGGGGTGATTTCGCCGCGCCAATGCCTGCACGCCGCGTTACAAGCCAACGGTGGCGAGTTCGAGAGTGGCGACATGGGCGCCATCACCTGGATCAACGAATTGCTGTGGCGCGAGTTCTACAAGCACATCCTAGTGGGTTACCCACGGGTGTCGCGACACCGTGCGTTCCGCCCCGAAACCGAAGCCGTGGCTTGGCGCAATGCACCCAAAGATCTCGCCGCGTGGCAGGCAGCGCGCACCGGCCTGCCGATCATCGACGCCGCCATGCGTCAACTGCTTGAAACTGGCTGGATGCACAACCGCCTGCGCATGGTCGTGGCGATGTTCCTGACTAAAAATCTGCTGATCGATTGGCGCGAAGGCGAGCGCTTCTTTATGCGCCATCTGATTGATGGTGACCTGGCCGCTAATAACGGCGGCTGGCAGTGGAGTTCATCCACCGGCACCGACTCGGCGCCGTACTTCCGGATTTTCAGCCCTTTGAGCCAGTCGGAAAAATTCGACAGCGAAGGCGTCTTCATCAAGCACTGGCTGCCGGAACTTGCCGCACTGAATAAAAAGGGCGTGCACAACCCGGATACAGCCGGTGGTTTGTTCGGCGTGGCCGACTACCCACGATCAATTGTCGACCTGAAGAAATCCCGCGAACGCGCCCTGGCCGCCTTCCGTAGCCTGCCCTCGCGACAAGCCGCAGGGGGCGAATATGAGTGATTTCCTGCGCCGCTTCGCACAGGCCTTTGCCACGCTGGACAAGCACAACCTGCACCTGCTCGACAGCTTGTACAGCAAGGACATCGTCTTTACCGACCCGCTCCACGAAGTCCATGGGCTGCCCGACTTGCACCGTTACTTCAGCGAGCTGTATGGCAACGTCAGCCAGCTACGCTTCGACTTCCACGGTTTCGACCAAGTGGCCGAGGGCGAAGGTTACCTGCGCTGGAAAATGAGTTTCTGCCACCCGCGCCTGGCCAAGGGCAAGGTGATTCGGGTGGAAGGCTGCTCGCACTTGATGTGGCGTGACAAGGTGTACCGCCACCGTGACTACTTCGATGCCGGCGCCATGCTGTACGAACATTTGCCGGTACTGGGCAGACTCGTCAGTTGGCTGAAAAGGAGAGTGGGATGAACGCAGTACCGCCCCGTCGTTATTGGCTGACCGGCGCCAGCAGTGGTATCGGTGCAGCGCTGGCCGTGGAGCTGCTCAACAGCGGCGCACACGTCGCACTCAGCTCCCGCACCAAAGAGCCTTTGGAAGCACTCGCCCAACGTTACCCCGGCCAAGTGCTGGTGGTGGCCGGCGACCTGACCAACAGCCAGACCGTGCGCGAGATCGGCGAACATATCGGCGTGGCCTGGGGTTCCCTGGACACGGTGATCCTCAATGCCGGCACCTGTGAATATGTGGACGCCAAGCAGTTTGATTCATCAATCATCGAGCACGTGGTGCGCACCAACCTACTGGCAAGCAGCTATTGCATCGAAGCAGCCCTGCCGCTTTTGCGGGCAGGGCGCAGCCCCCACCTGGTGGGTGTCGCCAGCGCCGTGACTTACCTGCCGATGCCTCGCGCCGAAGCCTATGGCGCGTCCAAGGCCGGCTTGCGCTACCTGTTCGAGGCACTGCGCATCAGCCTTTCGCCGGAAAACATCGACGTTACCGTGATCAGCCCAGGCTTTGTCGACACGCCGCTGACCGAACGCAACGACTTCCCCATGCCCCTCAGTTGGTCGGCAGACAAAGCCGCGCGGCACATCTTCGCCAAGCTGGAAAAACGCCCGCTGGAAATCGCCTTTCCTGCACTCTTTATCGCCACCCTCTGGCCGCTGTCGAAATTGCCGAATCGCGCGCAGTTGATCATCGGTAAACGCATGTTGCGCAGTCCGCCGCCGAAAAAGGACGACCTGTGAAGATCGCCATCATCGGCAGCGGCATCGCGGGGCTGACCAGTGCTTACCTGCTCAGCCGCCAGCATGAGATTACGCTGTTCGAAGCGGGTGATCGTATTGGCGGGCATACCCACACGGTCAACGTGACCGTCGAGGGCAAAAGCTACGCGGTAGACACCGGCTTCATCGTGTTTAACGACTGGACCTACCCCAACTTCATCCGCCTGCTGGAGCAGATAGGGGTAACGTTCAAACCTACCGAGATGAGCTTTTCGGTGTGCGATGAGCAGACGGGGTTCGAGTACAACGGCAACAACCTTAACAGCCTGTTTGCCCAGCGTCGCAATATCCTTTCGCCGGGCTTCTGGGGCATGTTGCGCGACATCTTGCGCTTCAATCGCCAGGCACCGCTGGACCTGCAAGACCAACGCATCAGCGCCGAAATGACCCTGGGTGACTACCTCAACGCCGGTCACTACGGCGAGCGGTTTGTCCGGCACTACATCGTGCCGATGGGCGCGGCGATCTGGTCGATGTCCCTGGCTGACATGCTTGCATTCCCCTTGCAGTTCTTTGTGCGCTTCTTTAAGAATCACGGCTTGCTCTCGGTGAGTAACCGCCCGCAATGGTGCGTGATCGAGGGTGGCTCCAGCCGTTACATCGAACCGCTGACCCGCAGCTTCCGCGAACAGATCCGCCTCAATTGCCCTGTGCATAACGTTGAGCGTACCGACGACGGCGTGGTTATCCACAGCCCGGCCGGCAGCGAGGCATTTGATCGAGTGGTCTTCGCCTGCCACAGCGACCAGGCCCTGGCGCTGCTGGCCGATCCAAGCCCAGCCGAACAAGCGGTCCTCGGCGCCCTGCCCTATGCCGATAACGAAGTGGTGCTGCACACCGACACCCGCCTGCTGCCCGACCGCAAACTGGCCTGGGCCAGCTGGAATTATCGGCTGACCGGCAATGGGCAGGCGCCGGCGGCGGTGACCTATGACATGAACATACTGCAAGGCATAGACAGCGCCACGACCTTTTGCGTGAGCCTGAACCAGACGTCGATGATCAACCCGCTGAAGGTCCTGGCGCGCTACACCTACGCCCATCCGCAATACAGCCTGGCAGCGGTGGCGGCCCAAGGCCGTTGGGAGGAAGTGTCTGGCGTGCGTAACACCTTCTATTGCGGTGCCTACTGGGCCAACGGTTTCCACGAAGACGGCGTGGTCAGCGCTTTGCGCGTCGCCCAGGCGTTTGGGGAAACCCTGTGAACAGCGCCCTGTACAGCGGCTGGATTGCCCATCGCCGATTTGCGCCCAAGGCCCACGCCTTTCGCTACCGCATCGGCCTGCTGTACCTGGACTTGAGCGAAGAACACGAAGTGCTTGGGCTCTCGCCCCTGGCCGGGCGCAGTTGGCTGGCGCCCTTTGGTTTTCGCCAACAGGATTACCTGCGTGAATTGACGCGCACCGGCATGAGCTTGAGCGATGCCGTGCGCCAGGAAGTCGGCAAGGCACTGGGGCGTACACCTCAGGGCGTTATCTGCCTACTGACCCAGGCTCGCAGTTGGGGCCTGGCTTTTAACCCTGTGAGTTTCTTCTACTGCTTCGAGGCCGACGGACGTCTGGCCGCGATCCTGTGTGAAGTGACCAACACCCCATGGCGCGAGCGCTATCACTACGTGCTGCCCGCCCAGACCCTCGGCGCAGATGAACACCAGCACTTCGCCGTGGCCAAGGCCTTCCATGTGTCGCCGTTTTTGCCGCGCGACCTGGAATACCGCATGAGCTTCAGCGCACCCGCCGCCAAACTCGGCGTGCACATGGCCGACTGGCAGGGCGAGCTGAAAGTGTTCGACGCCACCTTGAGCCTGCACAAGGAAGCGCTGAACCGCACCAGTTTGCATCGTTACCTAAGGCGCTTCCCCTGGATGACCGCCAAGACCTGCCTGGCGATCTACTGGCAAGCCATGCGCCTGTTGCTTAAACGCACACCGATTTTTCCTCACCGGGCCGCCGATGGCGCCTCCCGCACCGCAGTCGGTTATTCCAAGGATCGCCGCCATGAAATCCCCTAACGTATCGGTCAAGGCCAACCGCCTGAACGTCAACGGCATGACCACCGCGCTGTTGCGCAAAGGCGTACTGCGCCAACTCAGCCAATTGCGCCATGGCCAGTTGGTGGTGATCGAGGATGGCGAGCAGCAAGTATTCGGCGCGCGCGAAGCGCACTTGCTGGGGGAGATCCAGATACTCGACCCCGCCGTGTGGGGCCTAGTGGCGGCCAACGGTTCTATTGGCGCTGGCGAGGCGTTTATTCACGGTTACTGGAGCAGCCCGGACCTGACCGCCGTGGTGCGCGTGATGGTCAGCAACCTGGATGTGCTGGATGCGATGGAAGGCGGCCTAGCACGCCTGGCCCGGCCGTTCACCCAGGGCCTGCACTGGCTCAATCGCAACACACACAAGGGTTCGCAAAAAAACATCGCCGCCCACTACGACCTCGGCAACGACCTGTTCGAAGAATTCCTCGACCCCACCATGATGTACTCGGCGGCGCAATTCCTGACCCCCGACGACACCCTGGAGCAGGCGCAACTGAACAAGCTTGAGCGCATCTGCCAGAAGCTGGCGCTCAAGCCCAGCGACCACCTGCTGGAAATCGGCACCGGCTGGGGCAGCATGGCGCTGTATGCGGCGCAGCATTACGGCTGCAAGGTCACCACCACGACCTTGTCCAAGGAACAGTTTGCCTACACTGAAAAACGCATCGAGGTCCTGGGGCTGCAAAGCCAGGTCACCTTGTTGCTGAAGGATTACCGCGACCTGACCGGCCAGTACGACAAGCTGGTGTCCATCGAGATGATCGAAGCAGTGGGCCATCGCTTTCTGCCGACCTACTTCAAACAGTGCGCGCACCTGCTCAAAAGTGACGGCCTGATGTTGCTGCAAGCCATCACCATTCGTGAGCAACGCTTTGAACAGGCCAAGCGCAGTGTGGATTTCATCCAGCGCTATATCTTCCCAGGCGGCGCTTTGCCCTGTGTGCAGAACATGCTGCACATCGTCAGCCGCGACACCGATATGAACCTGCTGCACATGGAGGATTTCGGCCTGCATTACGCACGAACCTTGCGCCTGTGGCATGAGAATTTTCGCCGCGCCCATGGCCGCCTCGCCGAATTGGGCTACGACGAATACTTCCTTCGGCTGTGGGAGTTTTACCTGTGTTACTGCGAAGGCGGCTTTATGGAGCGCACCATTGGCACCGCGCAATTGCTGCTGGCCAAACCGTCGGCGATCAACCCGCCGTTGCTTGGCCGCTTCAGTGCTTAAGACATTGGCCAATGCCGTGCTGTTTCAGTGCGGCTGGTTCGCCTGTGTGCTCGGCGGTGACAGCTTATGGTTACTGGTAGGGCTGGCTGTACTGGGCATTCATCTGCTGTGGATAAGTTCATGGGCGCAAGACGGCAGGTTGATCCTGGGCGTGACCTTGCTGGGCACGTTGGTCGATACGTCATTACGCACCGTCGGCTTTTTTCAGTTCAGTGAGCCTGGGCCTTTGATTCCGCTGTGGTTAGTGATGCTATGGGCGCTGTTGGCAACCACGCTGCGTCATTGCCTGGCTTGGAGCACCCAACCTCGGTGGCTCGCAGCGTTACTGGGGGCCGTCGGCGGTCCGATGTCTTATTTCGCAGGCAGTCAGCTGGCCGGGGTAAGCTTCGGTTACGCCCTGGGGCCGAGCCTGGTGGGATTGGCACTGCTGTGGGCTTTACTCTTCATACTCCTGGCAAGCGTTGCCAGAAAAAACTGAAGTCGGTCGGCTTTTACTTGCAGCTTGCCGCTCAAAGCTGGAAGCTGCCGCCATGTCCAACATCCCCCACACCCAAATCGCTGAACCCGCCGTCACCTGCTCGACGTGCGCGGCCTGCTGCTGCCAGCTGGAAGTGATGCTGATTACCGACACCGGCGTGCCGGAGCGCTATATCGATACCGACGATTGGGGCGGCGAAGTGATGCTGCGCCTGGAAGACGGCTGGTGCGCAGCGCTGGATCGGGACACGATGATGTGCACGATCTATGAGCGACGGCCGTTGATTTGCCGAGAGTTCGAGATGGGTGCGCCGGAGTGCTTGACCGAACGCGAAGGGATTGCGACGGCGTATCGCTGACCTTGAAACAGGTAGAAATCCAAATGTGGAAGCGAGCAAGCCCGCTCCCACAAGGGGATCTTCAGTGGCCTGAAGATTACAGCGCCATGGTGTAATGCAACGAGTAGCTCTCTACCCCGTCGTTATTGCTGCTGATCCCGGCGTTGGAATAGTGCGTGGCACGAATGCCCACTTCATGCCCACCGGTAAACCGCAGACCAAAACCCAGGCGGTCTTCGAACTGAAAGGCTTGGCCAATGTTGTTGTCTTCCAGCTGGGTACGGGAGAACACCGCTACGCCGATCCCGGCTTCGATGTAGGGTTTGACCGACTGTCCGGCAAACTCATACACAAACACGGGCGAGAACGACAGGCTGCTGGCACCGGCGCGATCGTCACCTTCCCAGTAAGTGTAAGCACCGCTCCAATAGCCCGTCAGGCGACCCGTATCGCTCTGCATCCAGCTCTTGTCCCAATCGGACGTCAACCCCAGCCGATAGGTCAGCGTTGAATCACTGGTTGCCCCCAGACCAAACTCCAACCCGGCGGCGTGCGCCGAAAAAGAGTGTCCCATTACCGCAGCCGCAAGCGCAGCCAAACAGAGAAAACGCTTCATATGAAACATCCCTTCAAACGACGTTGTAAGATTTTATGTACAGGCTAACGTGCTATAGAAGTCGCCGTTAATGCAGAAGTTCAGTCGAAAACCGTGATTTTTTCACGAATTTTTCACAAGCTGAAATCACTCACATTTCCGGAAGTTTTCCATAATGTAGGTAGGATGTTTCTGAAATGTTGCAGATCGCCACTGGTCCAGAACTGTGCAGGTTCAGGGTCGCCGACGGCCAGAAGATCGCGCTCACTCAGTAAACGCTTGAGCTGGCGGGCCACGGCGGCACCGGTGTCGATAAGGATGATGCTGGGGGGCAGCATCTGCGCCAGGAGCGGCTTGAGGAAGGGATAGTGGGTGCAGCCGAGGATGATGGTGTCGCAACCGGCGCTGAGCAGCGGTTCGATGTAACCCTGCAATAACTGGCGCAGGGCGGGGCTGTTCAGGTCGCCGGTTTCAATCAGCTCCACCAGGCCTGGGCAGGGTTGGGTGATGACCCGAACATCAGTGGCGAAGCGGTCCAGCAGCGCAGCGAACTTGGCGCTGTGCAGGGTGCCGGTAGTGGCAAGCACACCGACCACGCCGCTGCGGGTGGCGGCGGCAGCAGGTTTTACGGCGGGCTCCATGCCCACCAGTGGCCAGTCGGGATAGTCCTGGCGCAAGTCGGCGACTGCCGCGACGGTCGCGGTGTTGCAGGCAATCACAAATGCCTTGGCGCCCTTGTCGCGCAGAAATGCCGCAACCTGCCGCGAACGCTCACGAATAAACGCCGGGGTTTTCTCGCCATAGGGGATATGCCCGCAGTCGGCCACGTACAGCAACGCCTCATGGGGCAGCAATTGCTGAATTTCGGCCAGTACCGACAAGCCGCCAACACCGGAATCGAACACACCGATGGGCGCGCCCTTAACCATGTTGGGTCCCGCACACGCTGCAGCCGGGGTCACGCTTAACGCGCAGCTCGCGAAAACGCGTGGTCAAGGCATCGATGAGCAACAGGCGGCCCACCAAGGGTTCGCCGAAACCGGCCAGCAGTTTCAAGGCTTCCAGCGCCTGCAGGCTGCCCACCACGCCCACCAGCGGACCAACTACGCCGGCTTCGCTGCAGGAGAGCTCGGTGTCGCTGCCGTGCCCATATAAACAGTGGTAACACGGGCTTTCGGCGAGACGCGGGTCGAACACTGACAATTGGCCTTCAAGGCGAATCGCCGCGCCGCTGATCAATGGCTTGCCGGTGGCAACGCAAGCAGCGTTGACCGCCTCGCGCGTGGAGAAGTTGTCGCTGCAATCGAGCACAACATCGACCGCACCAACCGCGGCAGCCAAGGAATCGGCATCCAGCGCAGCGCGGTGGGCAGTCAGCTTGATTTCGGGGTTGATGGCGCTCAGGCGGCGCAGGGCCGAGTCGACCTTGGTCTGCCCAACGCTGTCGGTGTCATGGATGATCTGGCGTTGCAGGTTGGTCAGGTCGACCGTGTCGAAGTCCGCCAGATGCAACTCACCCACACCCGCGGCCGCCAGGTACAGCGCAACGGGTGCGCCCAGCCCACCAAGACCAACGATCAATGCACGGCCGTTTTTCAGGCGCAACTGGCCGTCGATGTCGACATGCTGCAACAGAATCTGTCGGCTATAGCGCAACAGCTCCTGATCGCTCAGCACGGCCGGCGTCCCAGCGTGATGCGCTCGTGTCCGCCGAGATCGATACGGCTGTGTACCTCTTCAAAGCCTTCACTCAACAGCAGATCGCGCACAGCCGGGGCTTGGTCGTAACCGTGCTCCAGCAACAGCCGGCCGCCGGCATTCAGGTGAGCGGGGGCGTCTTTGATGATCCGGCGCAGGTCATCCAAACCGTCACGACCGGCCACCAATGCGCTGGCTGGCTCGAAGCGCACGTCACCGGCCACCAGGTGTGGATCATTGTCGGCAATATACGGCGGGTTGCTAATGATCAGGTCATAGGTATGACCCTGCAGCGCGCTGAACCAGTGGCTGTTCAGCACCGCTGCGTTATTGAGGTGCAGGCGCTGGCGATTGCGCTCGGCCAGGGCCACCGCTTCCAATACTCGGTCGACAGCGGTGACCTGCCAGGCTGGGCGCTCGCTGGCCAGGGCCAACGCGATGGCCCCGCTGCCGGTGCCCAGGTCGAGGACCGTGGCGGGCGTGGCTGGCAACAGTTCCAGGGCGGTTTCCACCAGCAGTTCGGTGTCCGGACGCGGGATCAGCGTGTGCGGCGCGACCTCCAGGTCCAGTTTCCAGAAGCCTTGCTGGCCGAGGATATACGCCACCGGCTCACCGCCGCGACGGCGTTGAAGGTAGCCGGCAAAGGTCAACGCGTCCTCAGTGCTGACAATTTTTTCCGGCCAGGTGTGCAGGTAGCTGCGGGACTTGCCCAGCGCAGCCGCCAGCAACAATTCGGCATCCAGGCGCGCGGTGGGCGAGTCGGGCAGATCAGCGGCACGCAGCAGGCTGGCAATGATGGTCATTTACTCACCTATCGCCGCTAATTGATCGGCCTGATACTCGGCGAGTAACGGCTCGATCACCGCGTCGACGCCACCCGCGAGAATTTCGTCAAGGGAATAAAGGGTGAGGTTAACGCGGTGGTCGGTGACCCGGCCCTGGGCAAAGTTGTAGGTGCGGATACGCTCGGAACGGTCGCCAGAACCCACCAGCAACTTGCGCTCGCTGGCAATTGCGTTCGCGGCGGCGCTGGTCTGCTGGTCATTGAGCTTGGCCGACAACCACGACATCGCCCGCGCACGGTTTTTGTGCTGGGAACGCTCTTCCTGGCACTCCACCACGATACCCGATGGCAAGTGGGTGATACGGATCGCCGAATCAGTCTTGTTGACGTGCTGGCCACCGGCGCCCGACGAGCGGTAGGTATCGACACGCAAGTCAGCCGGGTTGATCTCGATGGCTTCCTGCTCGTCCGGCTCAGGCAACACCGCGACGGTGCACGCCGAGGTGTGGATGCGGCCTTGAGATTCAGTCGCCGGAACGCGCTGCACGCGATGTGCACCGGACTCAAACTTGAGCTTGCCGTAGACGTTATCGCCTTCAACCCGCGCGATGACTTCTTTATAGCCGCCGTGTTCGCCTTCGTTCTCGGACAGGATTTCGACCCGCCAGCCGCGACGCTCGGCATAACGCGAATACATGCGGAACAGGTCGCCGGAGAAGATCGCCGCCTCATCGCCGCCAGTGCCGGCACGGATTTCCAGGAACACGTTGCGCCCGTCGTTCGGATCCTTGGGCAGCAACATGCGTTGCAGGTCGCCTTCCAGCTCGGCCAGCTTTTCCTTGGCCTCGCGGACTTCTTCCACGGCCATTTCACGCATGTCCGGGTCGCTGTCCTTGAGCAGCGCCTGGGCGCCTTCAAGATCGGCCTGCACTTTCAGCAAGTTTTTGTAGGTGGCCACAACTGGCTCAACTTCGGCGTATTCCTTGGAATAGGCGCGGAACTTGGTCTGATCGGAAATGACCTCGCCATCGCCGAGCAAGGCGGTCAGTTCTTCGAAACGGTCCTGGAGCACGTCCAGTTTGTTGAGCAGTGACGCTTTCATTGCGGTTTGTTATCCGAAGAGCTTTCTGACGCGCCCTCACCGAGGGCAAAGAGTTCCTGGGCCATGGCCAGCGCATCGAGGCGGCCTTCGGCAGTTAGCTTTTTTAATTGTACGCTGGGGGCGTGGAGCAACTTGTTGGTGAGGCCCCGGGCCAGTTGCATCAGCACCTCTTCAGCGCTGCTGCCGTTGGCCAGCAAGCGCTGGGCTTTGATCAGCTCCTCGTCGCGCAGGCGTTCGCCTTGCTGACGATACGCCTTGAGCACATCCACCGCCGCCAATTCACGCAGGCGCACCATGAAATCTTCGGCGCCGGTGCTGACCATTTCCTCAGCAGCCTGGGCTGCACCCTGGCGGCTCTTGAGATTTTCGGCGACCACTTCGTGCAGATCGTCAACGCTATAGAGATAAACGTCGTCCAAGTCGCCGACTTCGGGCTCGATATCGCGGGGAACGGCGATGTCCACCATAAAGATCGGTTTGTGCTTGCGCAGCTTCAGCGCGCTTTCGACCGCGCCTTTGCCAAGGATCGGCAACTGGCTGGCAGTGGAGCTGATGACGATATCGCTGCGCACCAGTTCGGCCGGGATGTCAGACAACAACACGGCATGCGCGCCGAACTGTTCGGCAAGGATGCTGGCGCGCTCAAGCGTGCGGTTGGCGACCACGATCCGCTTGACCCCCAGGTCATGCAGGTGACGGGCGACCAAGGTGATGGTCTCCCCCGCGCCAATCAACAAGGCCTGGCTGCGTTGCAAGTCACTGAAAATCTGTTTGGCCAGGCTCACCGCAGCAAACGCCACCGACACCGGGTTTTCACCGATAGCAGTGTCGGTGCGCACCTGCTTGGCGGAGTTGAACGTGGCCTGGAACAAGCGCCCCAGCAACGGGCCGACGGTTCCGGCCTCGCGCGCTACGGCGTAGGCGGACTTCATCTGGCCGAGGATCTGCGGCTCACCCAACACCAGCGAATCGAGGCCGGACGCCACACGCATCATGTGACGAACTGCCGCATCCTCTTCATGCACATAAGCGCAGGCACGCAGGTCATCGAGACTCAAATGGTGAAAATCGGCCAGCCAGCGCAGCACCACATCCGCTGAAAGATGTTCCTGCTCTATATAAAGCTCGCTGCGATTGCAGGTTGAAAGGATCGCAGCTTCGCGACTGTCGGTGAGCCGGCAGAGCTGCTGCAAGGCCTCAACCAACTGCTCTGGCGTAAACGCAACGCGCTCGCGCACGTCTACGGAGGCAGTCTTGTGGTTAATACCGAGTGCGAGGAAGGCCATTCAATATCGCTGATGATGTCGGGAAGCCGACAATTGTCCTACTTCGAAAGATTCAGAACAACCACCGTCGTCTATTGTCCCTATATGTTGTGCCTATGAAAGGCGTCCACTGAGTCTCGGTTATGTTTGGCCGAAGGCTTGTGTCATGATGATCCGACCGCAGGTTAGTCGTCCTCTTCCTATATGAATAGATCTTCCGCGTTGCTCCTTGCTTTTGTCTTCCTCAGCGGCTGCCAGGCCATGGCACCCGTGTCGCCGGACGGTACACCGCCCGTAGAAGACAGCACCCCCGCCCCTGAAAAGCCCAAGGTTTATTCATCGTTCAGTGAAGAAACGGTGTTCAGCCTGCTGAGCGCGGAGCTGGCCGGCCAGCGCAATCGCTTCGATATTGCGCTGGACAACTACGTGACCCAGGCCATCAACACCCAGGATCCGGGAATTTCCGAGCGGGCGTTTCGCATCGCCGAGTACCTGGGCGCCGACCAGGCTGCGCTGGACACGTCGCTGATCTGGGCGAAAAACGCACCGGACGACCTGGAAGCACAGCGCGCGGCGGCGATCCAACTGGCGCGCGCCGGGCGCTATGACGACTCCATGGTCTACATGGAGAAAGTCCTGCAGGGCAAAGGCGACACCCATTTCGACTTCCTCGCGCTGTCAGCTGCCGACACCGACCAGGACACGCGCAATGGCCTGATGAAGAGTTTCGACCGCCTGCTGCAAAAACATCCGAAGAACAGCCAGCTGATTTTCGGCAAGGCCTTGCTGCTGCAGCAGGGTGACGAAGCCGACGCAGCGCTCAAACTGCTGGAACAGAATCCGCCGGAAGAAGGCGAGGTTGCACCGATACTGTTGCGCGCACGCCTGTTGCAGAACCTCAATCGCGGCAAGGAAGCGATTCCGCTGCTGGAAAAAAGTATCAAGAAGTACCCGGACGACAAGCGTCTGCGCCTGACTTACGCACGCATGCTGGTAGAGCAGGACCGCATGGAGGACGCCAAAGTGCAGTTCGCCAATCTGGTCCAGCAATACCCGGACGACGACGAATTGCGTTATTCCCTGGCGCTGGTATGCCTGGAAGCCAAGGCGTGGGACGAGGCCAAGGGTTACCTGGAAGAGCTGATCCAGCGCGAAAGCCATGTGGACTCGGCGCACCTGAACCTCGGCCGCATCGCCGAAGAACGCAATGATCCGCAGGCCGCCCTGCTCGAATATGCCCAGGTCGGCCCCGGCAATGACTACCTGCCAGCCCAATTGCGCCAGGCCGATATCCTGATGAGCAACGGTCGCACCGATGAGGCGGAAAAACGCCTGACCGCCGCCCGCGATGCCGAGCCGGACTACGCGATCCAACTGTACCTGATCCAGGCCGAGACTTTGTCGGCCAACAATCAGGGTGAGCGCGCCTGGAAGTTGCTGCAACAAGCCTTGTTGCAATTCCCTGACGATTTGAACCTGTTGTACACCCGCGCCATGCAGGCGGAAAAACGCAATGACTTGGGGCAGATGGAAAAAGACCTGCGCCTGATCATCAAGCGCGACCCGGACAATGCGATGGCCCTCAATGCCTTGGGTTACACCTTGTCCGACCGTACTACGCGTTACGACGAAGCCAAGGCGCTGATCGAACAAGCCCACAAGCTCAACCCTGAAGACCCGGCCGTACTCGACAGCCTGGGCTGGGTGAATTACCGCCTGGGCAACCTGGACGAAGCCGAACGCTTGCTGCGCCTGGCACTGGAACGCTTCCCCGACCAGGAAGTCGCCGCTCACCTGGGCGAAGTGCTGTGGGCCAATGGCAAACAGCGCGAAGCACGACAAATCTGGGAAAAATTCCTCAAGGAACAACCCGAAAGCACCATCCTGCGCAGCACCATCAAGCGCCTGACCGGTTCCGAGACCCTTTAAGCTTATGTTCTTGCGCCACATCGTAGTGTTCAGTTTTATCGCCCTGCTCGCCGGTTGCGCGGGTTTCGGCGCCCGTGAATCCGTTGAGGGCCAGGGCAACCCGGCGCAATGGAAACAGCACAAAGACCAGCTCAGCAGCATCGATGGCTGGCAGATCGAAGGCAAAGTCGGGGTTCGCGCCCCCAAAGATTCCGGCAGCGGCACGCTGTTCTGGCTGCAACGCCAGGACTACTACGACATTCGTCTTTCCGGCCCGCTCGGCCGGGGTGCCGCACGCCTGACCGGCCGTCCGGGGCAAGTCAGCCTCGAAGTGGCCAACCAGGGGCGCTATGAGGCGACCTCGCCGGAAGTACTGCTTGAAGAACAGATTGGCTGGAAGCTGCCAGTGTCCCATCTGGTCTGGTGGGTACGCGGCCTGCCAGCGCCTGACAGCAAAAGCCGTCTGAGCCTGAATGGCGACAGCCGCCTGGCTACCCTGGAACAGGATGGCTGGCAAGTCGAATACCTAAGCTACGTAGAACAAAGCGGTTACTGGTTGCCCGAGCGCATCAAACTGCACGGTACCGACCTTGACGTCACGCTGGTGATCAAAGACTGGCAACCGCGCAAGCTGGGGCAATAACGTGGCAGTACAAACGCTGACCCTGCCCTCCCCGGCCAAACTCAATTTGATGCTGCATATTCTGGGTCGCCGCGAAGACGGTTATCACGAGTTGCAGACGCTGTTTCAATTTCTCGACTACGGCGATGAACTGACTTTCGCCGTCCGCGACGACGGCGTGATTCAGTTACACACCGAGTTCGAAGGCGTTCCTCACGACAGCAACCTGATTGTGAAGGCCGCCAAAAAAATAAAGGAACAATCCGGCTGCCCGCTCGGCATCGATATCTGGATCGATAAAATCCTGCCCATGGGCGGTGGTATCGGTGGCGGCAGCTCGAATGCCGCGACCACACTGCTGGGACTGAATCATTTGTGGCAACTGGGCTGGGACCACGATCGCCTGGCTGCGCTGGGTTTGGCGCTGGGCGCTGACGTCCCGGTTTTCGTGCGTGGGCACGCGGCTTTCGCCGAGGGTGTGGGGGAGAAACTCAGCCCGGAATACCCCGAAGAACCGTGGTACGTTGTGCTTGTTCCGCAAGTATCTGTAAGTACAGCAGAAATTTTTTCAGATCCGCTGTTGACACGTAACTCTCCTCCCATTAAAGTGCGCCCCGTTCCCAAGGGAAACAGTCGAAATGACTGCTTACCGGTTGTAGCAAGGCGTTATCCAGAAGTACGTAACGCTTTGAATTTGTTAGGTAAATTTACCGAAGCAAAATTAACCGGAACTGGAAGTTGTGTGTTTGGGGGCTTCCCAAGCAAAGCTGAAGCTGATAAAGTCTCGGCCCTTCTTACAGAGACCCTTACAGGGTTTGTAGCAAAAGGAAGCAACGTTTCGATGTTGCATCGTAAGCTGCAAAGTCTGCTCTAAAAGGAATCGAGTGTTAGGCACTCGTTGCAACAGATACAGGGGCGTCGCCAAGCGGTAAGGCAGCAGGTTTTGATCCTGCCATGCGTTGGTTCGAATCCAGCCGCCCCTGCCATTTTCCTATACTCATCCAGGTTACCCTCAGCCTCTAGGTACTGCGCGTGTCCAAGATGATGGTCTTTACGGGGAACGCCAACCCCGATCTGGCTCGACGTGTCGTACGTCAGCTGCATATCCCTCTCGGTGACATCTCTGTCGGTAAATTCTCCGACGGCGAAATTACAGCCGAGATCAATGAAAATGTCCGCGGTAAAGACGTCTTCATTATTCAGCCGACCTGCGCTCCGACCAACGATAACCTGATGGAACTCGTCGTGATGGCTGATGCCTTCCGCCGCTCCTCAGCGACTCGAATCACAGCTGTAATCCCTTACTTTGGTTATGCTCGTCAGGATCGCCGTCCGCGTTCCGCACGTGTGGCTATCAGCGCGAAAGTCGTTGCTGACATGCTGACCGTGGTAGGTATCGACCGTGTTCTCACGGTTGACCTGCACGCTGACCAAATCCAGGGGTTCTTCGATATTCCGGTAGATAACATCTACGGCTCCCCAGTCTTGGTGGATGACATTGAAGACCAGCGCTTTGAAAACCTGATGATCGTGTCCCCGGACATTGGTGGCGTCGTGCGTGCACGGGCCGTTGCCAAATCCCTGGGCGTTGATCTCGGGATCATCGACAAACGCCGTGAGAAAGCCAATCACTCTGAAGTGATGCATATCATCGGTGATGTCGAAGGGCGTACCTGTATTCTGGTTGATGACATGGTCGACACCGCCGGCACCCTGTGCCACGCGGCCAAAGCCTTGAAAGAGCACGGTGCAGCTAAAGTCTTCGCCTACTGCACACACCCTGTGCTGTCGGGTCGAGCGATCGAGAACATCGAGAATTCCATGCTGGACGAACTGGTGGTGACTAACACCATCCCGTTGTCCGCTGCTGCTCAAGCCTGTTCGCGTATCCGTCAACTGGATATCGCACCGGTAGTTGCCGAAGCGGTTCGCCGTATCAGCAACGAAGAATCGATCAGCGCGATGTTCCGTTAAGGGTCAAACCTTCGGCACACCTCACTGACGAAAAGCGCCCCGCCCCAGCATTTTGTTGGGGCGGGGCTTTTTTGCCCATATCGCCTTTAGCGCTGGTCGCAAACGCTGGGGCGAATGTGGTTATTTTGGAGATACAACATGAACGATTTTACTCTGAATGCTGAAGTGCGTTCCGACCTGGGGAAAGGTGCGAGCCGCCGCCTGCGTCGTCTCGCAAGCCTGGTTCCAGCTGTAGTTTACGGTGGCGAAAAAGCCCCTGAATCCATCAGCATGCTGGCTAAAGAAATTGCCAAACTGCTCGAAAACGATGCGGCCTACAGCCACATCATCGAGCTGAACGTCGGTGGCAAAAAGCAGAACGTCATCATCAAGGCTCTGCAACGCCACCCAGCCAAAGGCCACGTACTGCACGCTGACTTCATCCGCGTTGTAGCCGGTCAAAAGCTGAGCGCTATCGTACCTGTGCACTTCGTCGGTGAAGAAGCACCGATCAAGAAAGGTGGCGTTGTTTCCCACACTGCTACTGAGCTGGAAGTAAGCTGCCTGCCGAAAGATCTGCCTGAGTTCATCGAAGTCGACCTGTCGGCTGCTGAAATCGGCACCATCATTCACTTGTCCGACCTCAAAGCCCCTAAAGGCGTTGAATTCGTCGCTCTGGCTCACGATGACGACAAGGCTGTTGCCAACGTCCACGCTCCACGTGTTGTCGTAGAAGCTGACGAAGCTGAAGAACCCGCTGCAGAGTAATTTCTCTCTGTAACGTCGGAGCTTGAGGAAACATCGCGGACCGAAACGTAGCGAGAAAGCGGGCGATAACGCGAAGTTTATCTCTGGATAAGTTAGCTTCTGTCGTCCACTTTCGCCGCAACCAGGTTGCGGCGATGTTATCCACAACTCCAAAGGAAGGGCCCCTGTCGTGACTGCCATTAAACTGATCGTTGGCCTGGGAAATCCAGGCGCCGAATACGAACAGACCCGGCATAACGCGGGGGCCCTTTTTGTTGAGCGCATCGCCCACGCACAAGGTGTAAACCTTGCGGCCGATCGCAAATATTTTGGCCTGACCGGGCGCTTCTCGCATCAGGGTCAGGATGTTCGTCTGCTGATTCCCACCACCTACATGAACCGCAGCGGCCAATCTGTCGCGGCGCTTGCGGGCTTCTTCCGGATCAAACCCGAGGAAATCCTGGTGGCCCATGACGAACTGGACCTGCCACCCGGCGTTGCCAAGCTCAAGCTCGGCGGCGGGCATGGCGGGCACAATGGCCTGCGCGACATCATTGCGCAGCTGGGTAATCAGAATAATTTTTACCGTCTGCGGCTCGGCATTGGCCACCCAGGCGTTGCCAGTATGGTTTCAAATTTCGTCCTGGGTCGTGCGCCACGCGCCGAACAGGAAAAACTCGATGCCAGCATCGATTTTGCCCTCGGCGTGCTGCCGGATATCTTCGCCGGTGAATGGAACCGCGCGATGAAAAACCTGCACAGCCAGAAGGCCTGACTCTTACCGAGGGGAAACACCATGGGATTCAATTGCGGCATCGTCGGCCTGCCCAACGTCGGCAAATCCACCCTGTTCAACGCCTTGACCAAGTCCGGTATTGCAGCGGAGAACTTCCCCTTCTGCACCATCGAACCCAACAGCGGTATCGTGGCTATGCCGGACCCGCGCCTTGCGGCATTGGCGGCCATCGTCAATCCCAAGCGCGTCCTGCCGACGACCATGGAATTCGTCGACATCGCCGGCCTGGTAGCCGGTGCGTCGAAAGGTGAAGGCCTGGGTAACAAGTTCCTGGCCAACATCCGCGAAACCGATGCCATCGCCCACGTAGTCCGCTGCTTTGAAGACGAGAACGTGATTCACGTCTCCAACAGCGTTGACCCGAAGCGTGACATCGAGATTATCGACCTGGAACTGATCTTCGCCGACCTCGACAGCTGCGAAAAGCAACTGCAGAAGGTTGCGCGTAACGCAAAGGGCGGTGACAAGGATGCAGTGGTCCAGAAAGGCCTGCTGGAGCAGCTGATTGCTCACTTCACCGAAGGCAGGCCTGCGCGCAGCCTGATGAAGAACATGAGCACCGACGAAAAAGCGGTGATCAAGGGCTTCCATCTGCTGACGACCAAGCCTGTGATGTACATCGCCAACGTTGCTGAAGACGGCTTCGAGAACAACCCGCTGCTCGACGTGGTCAAGGCTATCGCCGACGAAGAAGGCGCGATCGTGGTCCCGGTGTGCAACAAGATCGAAGCGGAAATCGCCGAGCTGGATGACGGCGAAGAGAAAGACATGTTCCTCGAGGCCCTGGGCCTTGAAGAGCCTGGCCTGAACCGAGTGATCCGCGCTGGCTACGAAATGCTGCACCTACAGACTTACTTCACCGCCGGTGTCGAAGAAGTCCGCGCCTGGACCGTCAAAGTCGGCGCCACCGCGCCACAGGCTGCGGGCGTGATCCACACCGACTTCGAGAAGGGCTTCATCCGCGCCGAAGTGATCGCCTACAACGACTTCATCCAGTACAAGGGCGAAGCCGGTACCAAGGAAGCCGGTAAGTGGCGCTTGGAAGGAAAGGAATACATCGTTAAAGATGGCGATGTGATGCACTTCCGCTTCAACGTGTAGTAGCACCCGCGGTTTACCCCGCAAACAAAAAAGCCGATGCAGTTGCATCGGCTTTTTTGTGGCCGCTCTCTCGTCAAATGTAAAATCTTTTCTGTTCACGGACGCACCTATGAACAGGACACTGACTGAAAAACCTTAAATAAAAAGTTCGGCATACTCCGCACCTTTTACCGAAAAAAACCGCTCGCACCAAAGCTATTCCTTATTACTTTAAGACTTCTCTTACACCCATTTTTTATAAACAAGCCAATAGAACCTTGATAGTTTTTAACACCCACTGCTTAAGCCTTAAACATGATGTTATGCACTGACGGGATCATGACATCAGAAAAAAATCCTGTTTAACTGAGTGCACATGGAGATATACCCACATAAAGCAGCCACCACACTGGAGCAAAACGCTATGTCGACGCTCAGTCAGAATAGGCTTATAACAGATATATCTTTTTCTGATTGCCCGAGTATCGAAACCACGGTAAATAGCACAGCGGCTCTCGATGTAGATATTCTGCTACTGGGAGAAACAGGTACTGGTAAAGATACCTTGGCGCACCATATACACCACCTCTCCCGCCGCAAAGGAAACTTCGTCGCGGTCAACTGTGCTGCCATTCCGGAAAGCCTTGCCGAAAGCCAGCTATTCGGCGTAAACAGTGGCGCCTACACGGGCGCCATGCAATCTCGGGCTGGCTTCATTGAAGCGGCCCATCTGGGCACCTTATACCTAGATGAAATCGACAGCATGCCGCTGACGCTGCAAGCAAAACTTTTACGCGTATTGGAATCCCGTGGGGTGGAACGTTTAGGCTCTACCCGATTCATCCCAGTAGACATGCGCGTGATTGCATCAGCCCAACACGCCCTGCACGACATGGTCGAGCAAGGTACCTTCCGTCGCGACTTATACTTTCGCTTGAATGTCGTAGGTATCCACCTCCCAACGTTGCGGGATCAGCCAGGGCGGATCATACCTATGTTCCTTGAGATGATTGAGCAGGAGGCTGATCACTTCAAATGCCATCCCCCTCCCCCTCCCAGTAACCAGCTGTTACAGCAGTTGCTGTGCCACTCCTGGAGAGGCAATGTCCGCGAGCTACGCTCCACGGCGAAGCGCTTCGTACTCGGCCTGCCACCGCTCTCTACTACAGTGATGATCCGCCAGGAACTAGACATGAGCCTGAAGACACGCTTGCATCAGATGGAGAAGTCGCTGATTGAGGAGTCGCTTCGTCAAAACAGCCACTGTGTCGACAGTGTGGCGAATGAGCTGGGTGTTGCCAAAAGAACGCTCTACCACCGAATGAAGCATCTAGGCGTATCACTGAACTGAGAATGCCTTGAACGTGCGCCGGGCAAAAAGTAGCACATTTTTTGAAACATACCTTCCAGTGCCGCAGGGAACGCATACATCTCTTGAACCACATAAATAGTGGAACAGCATTGCGGTGATAACCCCGTCTTAAAGTATCGCTGAATCCAGTAAAACTAACGTTATACAAGGAGAAACAACATGGCTATTCCTGGCAGCTCATCCTTTTCACCTTATTCGGGCGGTTTCGGCAATAACAGCAGCATGTCTGCTCAAGATGCCGACGCAGGCCTTGAAGCCTCAGAAGCAAAAAAACGGGCGGATGGCGTAAAAAACGCATTCAAAGCGGCAGAAAATGCTAATACCAGCGGTATCAAATCAGCCGTTGACGCCCTGCGCTTGTAATTAAACGATAGCACCTTGGCCTTTCCGACATACCTCTGCGGAGAGGCCATCAAGTGAACTTTGCTATTCCCACTAAACACTGCAAATCTATACCACTCAGCGGCGGGGCTCCATGATGATAAACGTTATAAATCCTGCTGAAATCAGACTGTCTGGTGTCTCCAGAACAGACGACGTGCACGCCTCAAGTACAGATGTGAACTTTTTCAACTCGGCCTTGACTCCCTCTTCATTCCCGAACATGGCGGTCAGTCATTTCAATCCACCCACCCTGTTTGCCGACGCCGCCGACACGCTAACTTCCGTCACTGATCGCATGACCAAGAGTTTGCGCGCACTCAGCGGCACAAACAAACTCGACGAGGCTAGAAAATATCCAAGTCAGCTTTCCGACGCCTTGCTACTGACGCACCTGTTGACGAAGAGCGTCGGCAAGACGGCCCAATGTATCGATAAAATCAGCAACCTCCAGTAGGTTAAAATGAACCGCCCGCTATATATCGCATTCATCCTGTTTTTCTCATTCCTATTGAATGCCTGCAGTGAACGTGTCGAGCTTCATCGCCAACTCACTGAACAGGAGGCCAATGAAGTCGTAGCAGAACTGGCAGACAAACATATTCGCGCCACGAAAGTCCCCGAAAAAGATGGCGTCATTGTGGTTGTCAATGCATCCGACATGGCGCGTGCCGTACGAACACTCGAGGCCGTCGGGCTCCCTCGAGCAGCACGCGCTACGCTGGGCGACACCTTTCGTAAAGAAGGCGTGATTTCAACGCCGCTGGAAGAAAGAGCCCGCTACATCTACGCATTATCCCAAGAGTTGGAAACAACTTTATCGAACATTGACGGCGTTGTCGTAGCCCGCGTACATGTGGTATTGCCGGAGCGTGTTGCTCCGGGGGAGCCGGTACAACCCGCCTCCGCCTCCGTGTTCATTAAACATGACCCGCGGCTTGACCCGGACAAAATCAGGGCGCGTGTTCGCAGGATGGTTGCAAGTAGCATTCCGGGTATGGCCGTAGCAGTCGACAACCCGCAAAAACTGACAGTCGTCTTCGTGCCCGCGACAGCTTATCTGGACCCACAGCGGCTGGCCTACTTTGGGCCGTTTCTGGTTCCTGGAGATGACATCTTTTTTTGGCAAACCCTAGTGACTGTCACGCTGCTTGCCATAGTGCTTTTGATATCGGCAGGCGTGTTCTGGCATAAGCGAACCCAACAAGTCCTGCACGACTCTGTATTACCGGCTCAAACACATGGGCCATCCCATGACCTGCCGGCGCATTCAAACAATGAGTAATCTTGTATGGGCCCAATGGTGGGCAGCCCCATGGTTACATGCGCATGAAGACTGGAAAACGATAAAAAAATACGCCGCGCTTGTGGAGCTTCATCGCAGTCGGCAGGTAGTCACGGGTACACATTACGGCGTTGCCCCCTGCCTGCCTCCAGTACCTGACCCCACAGTACTTCAATTGGCAGTTGCTTCAATGAAACAACTGGATCTGGGCCTCGCCCTGATCGACGGCATCTACCGTCCTACCTACGCAACGGCACTGGATAAGCACCATCACCAGTGGTGTAACAGTCTGTCCAAAGCGTTGCCCGTTGATATCCTGCAGCCCAATAACGATCCGTTGCAATTACTACGCGTCTGGATCAGCCCTGCTACCTGGCAACGAATCAGGCTGCGCTTTCCTCGCCGACGCGTCCTTGACCTGGAAGAAAAAACACTGACGCTCAACGGCTCTCATAGCCGTCTCGATACCCTCTGGCATGCGGTGGTATGGCGGATGGGCACGAACGGCAACAGTGACGCTTTTGATTCATGGGAACAGGGAGATCAATGATGTTATGCCGACGCAAAATCGACTCGCTTGGCGCAACACCTCCCGTCCCGGGAAGCCTGGTCTCGTGCGAAGCACTCGCAAGTTACACCCTGGCCGGTGACGTGGTGGAACAGGCGAAGGCAGCGGCTAGGCAATTACTTCGAGAGGCACACGAACAACGTGAAGCCTTGCTCGAAAAAGCCGGCCTGGAAATATGGCAGCGTGTGAATACCCAACTTCAACGTTGGGAAGTCGAGCGTCAGGCGTTATGTGACAGCCTCGAACGACACGCTACGTCGATTGCCAACCAGGCTATCTATTTGCTCCTTGAAGAAACGCCCGCCCCACACCGCATTGCCGCCCTTATCAAGCAACTGGTGGCATGCCACGTTCCCGCAATCAAAGCAACACTGGTGTGCAACCCACATGAACTTGAGACTGTAAGGCGATGCCTGGACAGCGGCGGTAATAATCACTGGACGCTGCGCGCAGAAAATTCGATCGAACCGCAAATGCTCCTATTGAATACCGAAGAGGGCGACTTCCGCATTGACTGGATCTCCATGGTCAACACCCTCATGAAAAATGATGACGGCCCTTTGAAATAAGACGAATGAATACATTTCATGAAATAAAACCCGAGTCCCATGGAACCAATTTGAAATATTTACCAAAAAGGGATGTACGCCTAGAGGAAATCCCATGAATTATTTCGACGGTTTTAAAAGCAAACTCTTAAGTGATGCACGCCACGTTAAACGAGACCTCACTTACGCACTAGAAAACAACTCCGGGTCTGCGGAAGATATGGAATTTTTTTTCGACCTCATCACTCACCATCGCAAATCTGAATATGCACTGAACGAGCAGACCCGCGTGCAGTTCATGCTACTCAAATCCGGCCTGGACAGCGCACAGTAAATTGGAAGCGTTACTTGCCGAGTATTTGAGTCGTGGCACTGGGGAATTCAGATTATTCGAGAATGATGACGAAGTTGTCCTGCGTCTCTGTTCGACCACTCTGTTGCTAAGCGTCCAATTGACCCAATCCCCCCCCAATAAATCAACGCTGATGACCTGGATGCGACTCGGAGCGGTCAGCCTGGCACATTTTCGGGGTGCTCTCGCTCAGTCTCCAGTGAGGGGTGACCTCTGGCTGATTCATTGCGTGCACGACAGACACGACGCACAGCATCTGCAGCGCTGTATCGAGTCCCTGCTCAACCAACGCGATACCTGGCGCGCCACTGTCGCGCGCCTGAACAAGCCGGTCCATCCGTTCAAACCTACGTCGCTACGCTCGTTGCAGCACTAGATAGGGAAGCTTTTATGTATAACAATCTCCTCAAGCGCAGCAGCTTGCGCCTCAACCCGCCTGAAATTCCTTGCAAACGGCCTGACTGGCGATGCCTGGTCGCATTTGCCTGCTTGCTGGCCCCGGTGCACAACAGCCTTGCCGCCATCCCCGCCGAATGGAAAAACACCGCCTACGCCTATGAAGCTGAACACAAACCCTTACGGGAAGTGCTCGAAGACTTCGCCCAGACCTTCGGCACGCAACTGCAAATCGAGGGCCTGCTCGAAGGCGACGTCAACGGCAAGATCCGCGCGAATACCCCGCAATCGATGCTGGACAGGCTGGGCGTCGAGCACCGTTTTCAGTGGTACCTCTACAACAACACCCTCTTCATCAGTACGCTGGACCAGCAGGAGTCCGCGCGCCTGGAAGTCTCCTCAGAAACGATTGCCGACCTCAAGCAGGCGCTGACCGATATCGGATTGCTCGACAGCCGTTTCGGTTGGGGCGAGTTGCCGGAAGACGGTGTGGTACTCGTCTCCGGCCCCAAGCGCTATATCGATCAGATCAAGCAGTTCAGCAGTCAGCGCCGCTCGCCGGATGAGAAGCAGAGCGTGCTGAGTTACCCGCTGAAGTTTGCCAGTGCGGCAGACCGTCACGTGGATTATCGCGGTGAGAAGCTCATCGTACCTGGCGTCGCCACTATTCTGCGGGGGCTGCTGGAACCACGTTCTGCCTCTGCGCTCACTGGACTGAGCCGGCGCCCGACGTCCCAGCCTGCCCCGCTCACCCCTAACGTCCCTCGGCTGGGCAACCCATTGCTAGGCCAAATGCTCGGTGCAAATGGCAATAGCGGGCAGTTCGACGCAGCCCCCGCATTGACCCCGCGCGCGCCGGTCTCCAACAGCCGGATACGCGTCGAAGCCGACCTGCGCAACAACGCGGTGCTGATCTATGACTTGCCGGAACGCCAGGCCATGTACCGTGAATTGATCACGCAACTTGACGTCGCGCGCAAGCTGATCGAAATCGATGCGATCATTCTGGATATCGAGCGCACGCAGTTGCGCGAATTCGGGGTGACCTGGGGCTTCCAGAACAGTCGTTTCCGGGGTGGCGCGAACATGGCACCCGGTACCTCGTCGCAGTTATCGATCGAGAACCGTGATCGCTTCTACGCAGATATCCGCGCGCTGGAAGCCAAAGGGCTGGCAACCATGGTCTCAAACCCCTCGGTGCTCACCCTAGAAAACCAACCTGCGGTGATTGACTTCAACCGCACCCAATACCTGACCCCCGGCAGCGAATACGCAACTATCTTACCGGTCACCGTGGGCACCAGCTTTCAGGTCGTGCCCAGGGTCACCACCAGCCGCGGCGTTCACCAAATCCATTTGGCAGTGGATATTGAGGATGGCAATTTCGACGAGACCAACCCCGACCCCAATCACTTGGATGTGCGCCGGGGCAAGGTCAGCACACAAGCTGTGATGGAAGAAAAACGTTCGCTGGTGGTCGGCGGTTTCCACGTCACTGAAAGTTCTGACAGGCAAAAAAAGATCCCCCTGCTGGGGGATATTCCACTGTTGGGCAAGGCGCTGTTTTCCTCGACCGAACGCCAGAATAATCGGCGTGAGCGCTTGTTTATCCTCACACCACGCGTCATCGGCGACCAGGACGACCCGTCACGCTACTTGCCGCAAGCCGACCAGGGCGAGTTACAAGCCGCTCTCACACCACTGGCCAGGCGCTATTCCCCTCATGAGCCGGTGATCAAACGCAGTGACATCATCAGCACCCTGGCACGCCTCGTTAGCGGGGAGGTGCCCAAGGCGTTCAACCCGGCACCGATGCCTCTGGGGCTGAACACCTTGTGCAGCACCCGAGACTTGCTGGCATTGAATACCGAACGCAGCCAGTGGTACGCCGGACCGGAATACAACGTGGCGGTCGTGGTGTTGCGCAACCAGTTCAAGCGCAATGTGCGTATCGATGAAAAGGAATGCAGCAACTCGCAGACCCTCGGGGTCACCGTGTGGCCACGCGCCTGGCTCAAGCCAGGTGAAGAAGCCGAGGTATTTATCGCCATGCGCCCCGCGTTGAAGGATGAACATGTCAGTGTGCCCCGTCCGTCCTTGATCACTTCCGATAAAAAGGCTACGCCATGAAACTCAGACTTTTGTGCATGACCCTGATCGGCGCAGCGCTGCTCATCACCGGCTGTACGCCCACCTGCAAAGGTGATTCGTGCTCACGCCCGCAATCGACCAAGGACAAGATGGTGATCTGGTGGCCGCCGCAGATGCGCGTCGAACCTGGCCCCGCCGGTGAGCGGGCGGATTACCAGACTGTGTCGCTGGAACGATGAGGACCCAGGAAATGCCCGACGACAAACGCCAGGTATTTCTGGACAACCTGGTGAGCGGCGCTGCTGCTCACTTGTCCCTCGCGCCCGGTATCAAGGTGTGCTCACTGCCCGCCGGAAATCGCCCAGGGCTGGCCCTGCAAGTCGCACGCGAAACGTTGCAGCCCGGGCAATTGCAGCGAGCGTTGGAGCGACGTTTTGAACAGGCTGTGGCGTTCGATGGCTGTTTTATCTACCTTGACGCCAAAGGCCATTTGGTGATCTGGCATGCATTGCCGGCAACGAACAGCACCCTCGACAGGGTCCTCAGCCGGATGCTGTCGCTGGCCAATCTGCAAGCCTTGGACAGATGATTAACGCTGCTCGAGTTCCGGCAGTTCCAGAGTTTCGCGCTTGGCTTCATCATCGAGTTCGCGCAAGGTGCGGTAAATCAGCGCCACAGCCTGCAAGGTTTCGCGGGGAATGCTGGCTCCCAGTTTTTTCGTGTAGAGCGTGCGGGCCAGCCACACACACTGGATTACCGGCACATCGGCCGCCTTGGCGCGCCGGATCAATTTGCGCGCTTCGCCATCTGTGCCCTTGCTCACCAGCAGGGGCAGCGCCGTTTTACCGGGCCGGTAGTAAAGGGCCACGGCAAAGTGAGTCGGGTTGACCACCAGCATATCGGCCTCTTCCAGCTTGGGCAGCTTGACCTTGGGTTCTTCCTGAGCCATCTGATGCGCCAGTGCACGTCGCTGCCCTTTTACGTGAGGGTCACCTTCCATGTCCTTGTACTCTTTGACGACCTCCACTTGGGTCATGCGCATGCGCTTGGCAAAGAAGTGCTTGACCATTACCAGGTCGATAAGCGCCAGCACCAGCAGCACGCCGAGGCAGGCATGCAGCAGGTGACGAAACAGCGCAATCAACGCCAGGATATAACTTTGCAAATCCGTGTTGGCCAAGTTAATCAGCGTGCCCAATGAGGGCCGGATCACCACATACAAAATCAAAGCAATAAGAAATGCTTTCGCAACGCTCATCAATAGGTTCATCAATTGCTGGGCTGAGAACATTTGCTTGATTTGGCTGATCGGGTTGAGGCGGTTGAAATCCAGCTTCAGGGTCTCCGGAGCGAACAGCAACCCGAACTGCATCCAACTGCTGATGAGCTTGGCGGCAATCGCAACCCCGACCATCAACAGGGCGAATGAGAAAAACACCACCAAACCCTCGGACAGCACCTCTTCCAGTGCTCGCGCAAAGGGCTGCGTCAGGCGTGACATCGGCAAGATCATCAATTGCTGGAAGCGTTGCAGGCTGGTCTCGGCGGTGAACAAGGCAATCTCACTGATGGCGGTCAGCACCAGTAACTTTGCGACATCCTGGCTTTGGGCAACCTGGCCTTTCTTGCGTTGGTCACGCAGTTTTTTGGCTGAGGCAGGGTGTTTTTTTTCGCCGGAATCACTCATGGGGTGGCGACCTTTATCAAGAGACCGAGTGAGTGTTTCAAGTCGCCCAGCAGGCTCATGCGCCCGACGATCAGGTCCTGCAGCAGTGCAAAGTACAGCAACAAAATACCGATACCTGCCAGGCATTTGACCGGTGGCGCAAGCGTGCTCACTTGTAACTGTTGGCTGTAGACCCCCAGCAGCGCGATACCAAACTCCAGCAACAGCAGTACCGCAATAAAAGGCGCTGCGTAGAGCATCATGTGTGTAAAGGTATCGCCCAGCAGATCGACAAACAGGCTCATTCCATTCGCCGCCGGTAGCGGGAACCACACCGTGGGAGGCCAGATCAGGTAGCTGTCCCAGATCACCTGGGTCAGCGCGCCCAACCCCAGGGTGGTCATCAGAAGAAAAATGGCCAATTGCTTGAACAAATGCCCCATCGGGGTGGCATCCGGCCCCAACGAAGGGTTGAGCTGGCCACCGGCCAAGGCTCCGCGCTGGTTATCCAGCAACGCTCCCACTGCCTCGAACATCCAGAACGGCATCGACAGCAGCACCCCCAGCAACAATCCCAGGGCAATTTCCTTGAGCACCAGCCCACCGAGTATGAGCGCCGAATAGTCGTGCCCCTCCAGCGCCGCGTGAATACCCGGCGCGGGCAGCAGCGCCAGGACCATCACAATAGTGCCGCGGAGCCTGCCGCGAATATGTTGAAAACAGAACGCTGCCACCAGAATGGCGCAGGGATAAATACGCGCCATGCCGATGAGCAAGCTGGGCAGATACTCCAGGTACAGCAGCACAGGCGCTACCTCAGTTCAGGGCCGAGCGGCCGATCATGTCGAAGGCCAGATTGATCAGTTGGATCAACTCCACGCCGATCCAGCGCCCGGTCATGATCAAGGTGATACCCACCGCCACTAATTTGATACCGAAGGGCAGCGTCTGGTCCTGTATCTGCATCAGCGCCTGTACCAGCGATGTCAACACACCCACCACCACCGCCACAATCAACGGCGGTGCCGTCAGTACGACCACCAGCAGCATGCCCTGCTTGAACAACACAATCGGTTCCATAAGCCCCTCAGAGATAGGAAAGGAACAGGCTGTCGAGCAGACGCGACCAACCGGACACCATCACGAACAACAACAGTTTGAGCGGCAGGGAAATAGTCATCGGCGAAACCATTTGCATACCCAGCGCCAGCAGCAGGTTGGAGACAATAAGATCGATGACGATAAAGGGGATGTAGATCAAAAAGCCGATCTCGAACCCCGCCTGCAGTTGCGACAGGACAAACGCCGGGATCAACAGGATCAGGTCCTCGCGTTGTACCTCTTGGGCCATTTTCGCCGGCCAAAGGCGTGCGGTATTTTCCAGCAGATGAGTCAGCACATCCGGGTCCACGTTGCGCAGCATGAAGGCACTCAACGGTTGGATGGCCTCACGCCCTGTCTGCAGAAACAATTGCACGTTGGACGTGTCCAGGGGGGAAACCTTGAGGCGCTCGGCGATCGCGTAGCCCACCGGCGCCATGATGAACAGGGTGGCCGCCAACGCTATGCCATTGATGGCCATGCTCGGCGGCACTTGCTGCACACCGATGGCATTGCGGGTGATCATCAACACAATGACAATCTTCAAGAACGATGTGCAGATGATCAACAGCATCGGCATCAACGACAACGCAGCAACGAATATCGCCAGGATGAGGGGGTCTACCCCCTGAAATGTCATTGACCGAACATCACGCGGGACAACTGCAAGCCCAGGCGGCCGTCAATTTCCACCAACTGCCCCTGACCTATAGGCCGGTCCCCGTAATAGAGGCCAGCCATGCCCGGCGCGTAACCGGCAATACCCAAAACCGCGCCGGGCGAGAGGTTGCGTAACTCACCCAGGGTAAGGTTCAGCGTGCCGCAGCGTACGTTCAGCGCCATGCTCAGCTCATCGAACGGTTCGTGGCCGAATACATCCATGACGGGTGCATCCTCCTCTTCCCCTGAGTAGTGGGGGGCTATGAAATCCTCGTCCACAGACGTGTCCTCAATTGAAGTTAGGGTCAGGCGCAACGGTCCAGTGTCATCGTCGATACAACCGCGCAGTCGCTGGGTACCAACCTGTAAATAGCCACTGCCCTGGGCTAGAAAAAAGATCTGTTCAAGCACCAGCACATCACCGGGCCTCAGGCTGCGTGCCTGCGCGATCGGTAACTGCAGACGTCCAACGGTCACCGCAATGGCCAATCGAAACGAGGCGGGCATCGGCACCGCCGTAGCACGCCATGGCCCGGCATCGCACAACGCCAGGAAGCTCAAGGCGCTCAGCCACACATACCCCTCGACCCGAGATTTCCCCAGGGTCACACTGAGTCGGCAGCCAAACGCTGTGGGTCGATCGATCTCCAGCAATCGCACAAAGCCGAACAGCGCTCTCACCTGAGGACTCAGGTGATGCTGGAACACCGCCCAGAACCACGAATCCGGATCATTACCGGACGGGGCCAGCGTCACCGGGCATTCACCCAGCAGGCTAAGCAACGGTCCTGCCTCGGCGAGCGCCAGCACACCACACACGGTTTCAAAGCACACAGCCTCGCCACCCGCGGGCGCACGTCCAGGCTCAAGCCGCAACTGACCGCCCTGCCCCGCCACCTCAAACGCCAGGAACAGCCCACGTCCCAGTCGACGCCGGGCGGCAACCGTATCGCCGTTGACCAAAGGGAGTGTCAGCAGCGGCACCATCATGCGAAGCCGACATTGGCCATTAACACGCTGGCTGGCCGCCCCAGCATTTGCGTAAACCGGCCCTCAACCTGTTGCCGCACGCCGCTGAGCCAACGCGCAGTAGCCTCTTCCTCCGCGTCCAGGTCGATACTCCAAGCACCCTGCTCGCGACGCACACTGGCGTTGATCCGCCCCAGGCGAGGCAGGTACAACACTGCCTGAAGCGGCCACTGCGAAGCGGCCTGCAGACGAGGTGCCAGTTGTTCGGCAAGCGCCTCGATCATGGCTGCACCCTCCACGCCCTTCGTTCCCGACAGAGAAGTTCCCGCACCCGAGCCGTCACCGTCATCGGCCCAAAACTGGGCGAATAACCGCGTCAACTCCGCGGGCACTACGCCTGCAATTCCCGACTCTCGCGCCTCGCGTGTTTCCCGCAGCTGCGGGCGTTCTGCGGGTTTATCTGAAACCTGGGTCATATCGGCTCCTGCGCCAGTAAAAGGGATAACTCCTGAAGTTTTTCCACCTGCCGCAGGCATTCCGTGACCTGTTTCTGGGCACTGCCAACGCGGGTCTGCTTTTCTTCCCGCTGGCCCCGCAAGGCTTCCAACTGCCCCATGTCTCGTCGGGTGCTGGCCGACAAGGAGCGCTCCTGGGTTCCCCAGGATTTCAGGGCCTGCAGGGTCAGTACCTGCCCCTGGTGCTGGCTGAGTAACTGAGCACTTTGCAGGGCCTCCTCCTGCCGGGTTTGCTCAAGCGCATCCTGGGCCTGCTGGATATGCGCGAGCAGAGCCTGCTGGGCTCGCTTGGCCTCACGCAAGGCACGTTCGGCCCGGTCTGCCCGGTGCCGACGCAGGCGCCGCAACGTCTCGACTTCACCGAGCAACACATCAGAAAGGGACATAGGCCGTCAGCTCCTTGAGTTGCGCCAGCGTCCCCTCCATCGGTGCAGGCTCACGCAAGTCCTGGCGCAAGAAATTGTCGACCGCCTGGCGACTGTCCACCGCCAGATCAGTCAAGGCATCGCTGCCAGGTTGGTATTCACCTAGCTTGAGCATCAGTTCGATTTGCTGATAGGCCGACAACAAACGCCGCAACGCCGTACCCGCCTGGATATCCGCAGCCTCGGCGACGTTACTCAAGATCCGCGACAGGCTCGCCAGCACATCCACTGCGGGGTAGTGCCCGCGCTCGGCCAACTTGCGGGACAGCACGATATGACCGTCGAGCAGCGAGCGAACCTCATCAGCCACCGGGTCGTTCATGGAGTCTTGCTCGATCAACACGGTATAGATCGCCGTGATCACCCCTTCACGCGTCAACCCGGCGCGCTCCACCAGCCGCGGCAACAGGCTGTACACCGAAGGCGGCAGGCCGCCACGACCGAGGGGCTCGCCGGCGGCCAGGCCAATTTCGCGCTGGGCCCTGGCGAATCGGGTCAGGGAGTCGATCAGCAGCAACACGCGAAGCCCCTTGCGCCGATACCCTTCAGCCAATGCAGTCGCCGTGAAGGCCGCACGGGCGCGCTCCATGCTGGAACGATCGGACGTGGCACACACCAGTACTGCTTTGGAACGCAGTTGCTCATCGAGCTCATGATCGAGGAACTCACGCAGCTCCCGACCCCGCTCGCCGATCAGGCCGAACACGATGACATCGCACTCAACGTTACGGGCGATCTCGGCCAACAGGGTGGTCTTGCCGCAGCCCGCCCCCGCGAACAGACCCACGCGCTGACCCTCGCCCAGCGTCAGCAGGCCATCGATAGAGCGCACCCCGGTGGCCAGCGCGCGGTTGATCCGCGGGCGCTCGGTGGGCAACGGCGCCTCACACAACACCGCACTCGTGTCCGGCAAGTCGGCCTCGACAAACGCACTGGGGCCTTCTCCCGTGATCGGCCGCCCGAAACCATCCAGCACCTGGCCCAACAATGCGTCGCTGACCTGGACCCGATGCGCTACACCAAGACGCTCCACGCCAGCGCCCACCCGCACCCCTTCCAGGTTGCCCAAGGCACTGAGCACGGCATCTTGCTGATCAAAACCAATGATCTCGGCCAACATGTAGTCGCCAGGTTTTTTCTCCACCCGACACAAATCACCGATACGCGCCTGAGGCAGCCGGCACTGCAGCAACATGCCATTGACTCGCTGAATGCGACCTCGCATCGTCACAGGCGCAAAAGTGGCCAACGACTGGGCCTGGCGCTGCTGCCAGGCGTCGAGGCGTGCTTGCAGTTCCGCGCTCACCAGCGCACCTCATAACGCTGCACGCCATCGAAGACCACCTTGCTGTTGTCGATCAACACTAGGCGCAGGCCGTCCACCTCATCCCCGACAAAAAGTCGACTGCCCTCCTCCAGGACCACATGACCATTGGGCCCACCTACGATCTGTACGATCTTGAACGGCAACGTCCCATCGCGTACGCGCACACGGCTGATCACCGGCACCGCGCTGTCGAACTGCGCGCCAAAGCGGCTGAGCATGCGCGCGACCAGGTCCACTTCATCCTGTGAGACGTCCCCACTGAGCGCGACCTGCCCATTGATCACTTGCAAACCGACTCGCTGGCTCAATTCCCGTTCGCGGAGCATCTTCAACAACTGCTGGCGTACCTCAAACGGTGAGGCCAGTTCCTGTTTCTGCACCACAGGCGGCATCAAGGAAGCCATGGCCTCGGGCTTCCCGGTGGACGCCATGCCCACCACAACAAAGATGACCGTCACCACCAGCACCAGCGTAATCAGACGCTTCTGCTGCGAATGCGAGATGGCCGATAACTTAAGCGCCCGTGCAGGCTCATTGACCCGTGGCGACGCTGTCGCTACGGGGGCGGGCGCCTGGGGCCAGGGTTCATCGGCCAAGGTCACACACAGCCGCACACTGCCGACCAAAAACGTGACGTTGAGCGCCAGGCGTGCGATCTGTGACAACATCTGACCATCGGCATCCTGCAAAAGCCCCGCTTCAGCCTGCACCGACCAGTTCGAGTCGATGAGTCGCAGCCGCGCATGCTGCTCGGCGATGCCCGGGTCGTTCAGCACCAAGTCAGCATCGGCGTGTGCACCGATGCTCCACTGCTCCCCAAACAATGGCAACGCAGCGCCTTGATGCAGCCCATCAAGCACTCGCAGCTCGAACATCACCGAGCCCTCCGTGCTGAACCCAGACCAACCTTCATGCCACCGCACCGCGCATCAATTCATCCTGGCCCAGGTCGAAACGACCCAGTACTTTGACCTTGGACGTGCTGCTCAGCTCGGCAAAGGACAGCACCGGCACGTGGTTGAATTCTTCCAGCAACAAGGTCCGCAGGGGGCTGCGCAAATCCTGCGCCACCAACATCACGCTCTTGAGTTTCGGGCGCACCGAGAAGGCTTGGTTGAGCAGCCCGACCAACGCCGCGCTATGTTCGTCGTCGAGTGCGAAGAACACCCCGGTCTGCGTCTGGCGTAGCGCTTCACGCAGGATGTTTTCGGTCTGCGGCGACAGCAACCAGGCATGCAGACCATCGGCTTCGCTGTACTGATGGTAGATCTGTGCCTTGAGCGCAATGCGCGCGTAGTCGGCCAGCGCGTCCGGCTCACGTTCATGCTGGCCGTACTCGATCAGTGACTCGACAATCAGTCGTACAGCCCGCAACGGCACACCTTCGCTGGCCAAGCGTTGCAACACCGCTGAAAAACGCGACAGCGGCATGATCCGCTGCAGCTCCTGAACCAATTCCGGCTGGTTGTGCTCCAGCCAACTAAGGATCGACTTGCTCTCCTGAATCCCCAGGAACTGGGGCCCGCTGAGCATCATTGCCTGCTTCATGCGCTCAACGATCAGGCTCGCCGCGGTGAAGCGTTCCACCTGTGGATCATCGAGCAGCGGATCATTCGGCGCCAGCCAGACCCAATGCTGTTCATCGCGATCTGCCAAACCCGGTATCGCGTGTGCAGGCTCGACCGTCAGCGCCTTACGCTCAACCGCCACATGAGTGACCACCGAGGCCTTGACCATCGGTACCTCATGCACACAAAAGCGCATTTCATCATCGGCGAGCGAATCATCGAGCTCCACCTCGAACGGTGGCAGTGTCAAGCCGATATTGGCGACCAGTGCGTTCCGGGCCTGGCGAATCGAGTGGACAAGATCCGTCACCTCAGGCGTCCCTCGCAGCACCGGAGAGAACTGCAACAGGTATGGCCTTGACGGATCAAACCCACGCAAGTCCTCACGACCGTTCTCTTCGGGACGCACCGCTTCTGCGGCTTCAGCTTCGGGTTGCTCCTGCCGTTGACGCTGGCGCATCAGGTAGTACCCCAAGCTACCGGTTATCGTCGCGATAAGGATAAACACCCCGGTAGGCATGCCGGGTACTGCGGCAAATGCAAGCATCCCCACCGAGGCGATCATCCAACTCTTGGGTTCGCTGGTCATTTGCCGGGCAATTTCGGCGCCCATGTTGCTGGCACCCTTGCGTCCGTCCGGTGCCACACGGGTAATGATCATGCCGGCGGTGAGAGAAATCAGCAGCGCCGGAATCTGCGCAATCAGGCCGTCGCCGATGGTCAGCACCGAATACAGTGCCATTGAATCCGCAGCACTCAAACCATGTTGGAACATGCCCGTGGAGAAGCCACCCAACAGGTTGACCACAACGATAATCAAGCCCGCGATGGCATCACCCTTGACGAACTTCATGGCCCCGTCCATAGCCCCGAACAATTGACTCTCGCGCGACAACTGCTCGCGTTTGTCCCGAGCCTGCATGCCGTCAATCAGGCCAGCACGCAGGTCGCTGTCGATGGACATCTGCTTGCCGGGCATCGCATCCAGGCTGAACCGCGCCGCCACTTCGGCCACCCGCTCCGAGCCCTTGGTGATCACCAGGAAGTTGACCAGGGTCAGGATCAGGAAGATCACCATCCCCACGGCCAGGTTGCCGCCGACCACAAAATTGCCGAAGGCTTCGACGATGTCACCGGCGTCTTGCTCCAGCAGGATCAGGCGCGTGGTCGCGATCGATAGCGCCAGGCGAAACATGGTGGTCAACAGCAGGATCGACGGGAACGAAGAGAACGCCAGGGGGCCCGGCAGGTACAGTGCCAACACGATCAGCAGGCACGAGATGCAGATGTTGAGCGCGATCAGAATGTCCACCAACCAGGTGGGCAACGGCACGATAAAAATGAAGACGATGGCCAGCACCACCACAGCGCCCAGCACTTCGGCGCGCTGCGCAACCTTGAGCAAAAAGCGGTTGATGGCCGAAATTGCCGTCACGCCATGGCCCCCAGTTCACTCGGAAAACGTGCAGGGCCACGCGCGAGCCGATCCAATTCCCCCATCACCGCCAGGAAGCCACGAAGGGTTTCTTCACGCACTCGACTGTCGAGCCATAACGCTAAGGGCAATTGCTGGACCAAGGGGTAAAGGGCATTGAGCGCCACCAATTGCTGGGCATTCGGACCACCCGCCAGTTCATCGCCGATCCGTAGAATCTCAGCAGCGGTGATACCAGTACCGGCGAAACTCAGCATGCGCTGCAGCAAGCTCACTGCGTCGTGATTGATGCCCAGGCGCTGGAGCAGCGCATGACAACCCGCCAGCACCCCGCTCAACTGCCCACAGCTTTGCAGGCCCAGTAACAACGTGCGCAACAGCGGTGTCGGCATTGACGACACCTTGGCCGCGATATCGTCCGCCAGCGCTTTGCGCATCACGTTGAGCCCGTCGGCAAACCGTTCGCCGCCGTACACGCCGAGCAACGCCTGCATCATCGTCGACAACGATTGGCGCGTGACCACACTGGCGTAGTAGAGCGTACGCAGCGCCTGGCGCTCCTGCGGATCGACACTGGCCGCCTGCAGTGCCACGGCGATGTTCAGGCCGGCCTGAATCTCCCCTTTGAAGCGGACCTGCAGCTTGGCCATGGCATCACGCGCCAATGCCGCCTCGGACGGTCGCACGTCAGTGTCTGCCTGGGCCGCCACATATTTGAGCACGACAAACGCGCGCGCGGGGTCGCCTTCGGAAAGCTTCAGCAATTCTCCAACGTCTGCCCGCTGCCGTAGCGCTTCCCTGACCAGCAAAGAAATCATCGCCAGGGTCTTCTTGGCCGGATGACCTAGCTGACGATAAAGCTCCGCCATATGCTCGATCGGAGGCACGTGCACGCTCATCTTCCGCTGACTCAAGGGCTGGCTATTGTTTTCCACTTCCAGGTTGAACAGGTAGGCGAGCTCATCCACGCCATTGACGGGCGCAGGCGTAGAGGCCTGGATGACAGCAGGTTGATCCAGAGGACGGACCGTTTGCACATCGGGGGAGGATTCGACTTTCATGGACAGACCTGAACAGGAAGAGTGTTTCCCTGTGTGGCAAGGCCTGCTCAAACGGTTCCATCCAGCCGGATCCAGCGACACATTTGAAAAGACTTGCACAGATCTTCAGAGCTCTGCGCAAGGCATTGCACAAAAACGCGTTATTTCAAAATATTTATCTATATAAATTAATGAGTTAGCAAAGATTTTTTCTTGGCACAGCCAGTGCAAAAGGGGTTCCCGTCGACACACTTTCGACGGCGTCTACCCCAAGGAAACAATCATGAATATCCCTATTGAAGCTTTAGCGCACCTCGTTGGCAGCTCGCCTCAATTCATGCTTCACCTGACAGACGATCAGCAAAAAAAACTGCGGCGCTTCATTCACAAGCGCGTCCTCAACCCGGAAGATGCAGACGACCTTCTGCAATTGACGTACCTGGAAGCCTGGCGCAACCGAGAGCGTTTCAGCGGCAATGCCACACTCAGTACCTGGATGTGTGGTATCGCGCAGAACCTTATCCGCAATCACTTCAGGCGCCTGTACGCCAAGCCTGTGCATTGCGAATTTGATGAGTCGCTGTGGCATGGCCAGGAAGACAACCACAACCTGGATTGGGAGTTTGAGGTGAACCGTCGCCTGGAAAAAACCCTGAGCGCCATCGACCACTTGCCGCTGGAAATGCGCAAGACGCTATACGCCTCACTGGAAACCGACGGCAGCTACCAGGACACAGCCGACGCACTGGACATTCCTATCGGCACTGTTCGCTCGCGCCTTTCAAGGGCGCGTGAACAGCTTAAACGCGCCACTCACAACTCGCAGCTTCCTTAAAGCCATACCACGCGTTGGGCGGCAGGGATATCTGCCCAACGCGATCAGGCTTTTTTGGGACTCGACAGGGTGAATCACGAACCACTCGTCGCCAGATCCGGTGATTTCGCTTAAACAGTTGAAAGCGTAGATAAAAATTCAAAATAAATGCTTGACGCATTTCCGTTCTACGCGAATAATGCGCGCCACTTGGCTACATAGCTCAGTTGGTTAGAGCATAGCATTCATAATGCTGGGGTCCGGGGTTCAAGTCCCTGTGTAGCCACCAAGTACTAAAAACGGCTTACCGAAAGGTAGGCCGTTTTTTTATGCCTCGCGGAAAGTGCTGGGACCGCCTGACGCAGCACCTCGACGCCCAGCTCACTCGCCGAAGTGATTCAGATGATCGGCTGGGTTTGTGTCCTCACCCGCTGATCTGCCAGGTCAATAGTCAGATCATGCCGGGGCAGACTGCCCAGCGTATCGTTCAAGTTCATGCGCAAAGGTTTATCGGGGTCCATTCCGTATTCAAGGTCAGCATTGACGCGCTTCTGCGTGAGACTCAGCCCAGCGCTGCTGGAAAAGCTGAGATTCATAGTGGGTATCGACATGCCGTGGGATTGCGTGGTGGTGTAGCTCAAGCTCAGGTTTTTGACACGCAGATTGGTGCGATCACTCAGGGCACGCCGGATCAGCGGTTCGGTACTTTCACCGGCAAGATGGCTACGCTCTATTGCGCGCACTACCTGCGGCTTGAGCTCCATGCCGAGCTTCACTGAAGTGCCCTCACTCTGGCGCCACTGATCAAGTACCTGGGCAAACTGGGGGTCATCCTTCAACCACTGTTCAATGGCCGCCTTGTTGGCCGGCGCCACATCATCCAGCCACGCATGGCGCCCGTCGTCCCGTAACCCCACACGCGTGACGGAAGACTCGACCGACGTCAGTTGGCGCAGCCCGTTCTTCACCAGGTCCTGCTGGGTGATTAATTTATCCAGTGACTGGCTGATGCCGTGATAAGCGTCCGGCTTCGTTGCTATAGGCGAATGAGTCGTGAGAAACCGTTGCACCGTGGCCAACTGTTGATCAACGGTGTTCCCCGACAGCCCGATCGCAGCCAGCTCCCGCCTGAAAGTCGGCGAGTAAAGCGACACGCTGCGTATGAGTTCATCCATCTGCGACTGAGTAACCGGTTGCGGATGCTTGAACGAAAAACTGAAAGCCTGCGACTCCCCGCGATCAAACTTCACCATCACCGACAGTTCCGGCGACGAGGCCGCCGCCGCGCTGGGCCAGTCACCGTCGGCCCGGCCTAACGCCAACGCATTGATTGGCGCGGTGTTGGCGCCCACGCCAGCCTGCCTGAATAATTGAGCGCTGGTTGTCGTACCTTGGCGGGTACCTGTTGCGGTGTGCGTGGTCGACTGGCCCTTGTCCGCATGCGCGAGATTGAGGTTGCCTACCACACCGACGCCAGCGCGGATCACTGAGTCCAACTCGGCGATGTTTTCTTGCGGGGTGTACATCAAGCGCAATTGGGCGAGTACGTCCAGGTTGACGTCACCACTGACCTTGGAACTCTTGCCTGTCGCGTGCTCCTCACCCAACGCGAGCAAGTCGTAGACGGTACCGTTCTCGCCGGTAAGGATCGACATCATCGTGCCAAAGTCTGCCTCTTTCACGTCAAAGGCGATGCTCGACCCGGTGTTTTTCGCCACCGCTGCAGTCAATTCCGCACCCACCCTCAAGCCCGGCCCCACCGCCTCCGGGCCTCGCCCTAGCGTCAGGCCCGAGGCCACCGAGCCGGCCAGCCGCCGCATGTCGTCTGTACTGATCTCAACCCGCGCGCCTTTATCGGTACGGCTGATACTCACACCGTGGGTATGCGACTTGGAGGCTCCCAAGAAAAACTCCACGGGGGCTATGGGTTTTACCCCCGTCACCATCAACCCCACGCTTTGACCTTGGGCCCGGCTCGGCGCGAGGGTCTGGCCACTGCCCAGTTGCTGTACCTGCTGCGTCATTGCCGCCTTGATGGAAGCATCGGTGGGCAACCCCAACAGGCCCGAAAGATGCCAGTGAAGCGCAGAGCCAGGTGTTCCAAGGTCCTTGGCCAACAGTTTGAAGTTGCCATACAACGATTCCGCCTGCTCGTAACTGGCAATACCCTGGCTGGCCAGTGTGTGGACAGGGCTGTCTTTAAACGCCTGCATCGTCTCGCGCAGGGAGGTTTCCAGGCGCTCCAGGCCGCTTGGGCTAACGCCTGACATATCGTCGAGCGCCCGTGCCAGATCCGCCAGTTGCTTGAGCGCGCTTGCATGATGAATCAGGTCGCCCTCGATGAGTGCCGAGGGGTGGTCAAGGTTGCGCTTGCGCTCGGGCGCCCAGGCGGGAAGCGCCAAGCCTTGGCCCTCAAGGTTGGCCAATAGCGCAGCGGTCGATTTTTGCGTCGAGGGGGAGACTCTTTTAAACACTTCATACAGTTGATGCAGCGTCGAACGGGGATCAATCGCCGCCCGGCTCAACGTGGGCCGAGCGTCAAACGCCACGCCATGCACGTCTGCCAGGCGATGTGCGCTTGAATGGCTACTGTGTTCTACGTCAGTCAGCGCTTGGCGGATCTGCTCGGCCAACGCCTGACGCGGCCCCGGCTTGCTCAGGGCTGCGAGCCGCACACCCAGGTCAGCAGGAACTGGCCTACTCTGCGCCAGCACCTTGAGCTGTTCATGCAGGCGTTTATCGTCAGCGTAGATCCCTTCCAGCCCCTTACGGCCTTTGAAATGGTGCTGAATATCCTTACCCACCTGGCTAAGGCCTTCCAGTGGGTGGAAGTGCGCTTTGATCCCTTCGATAAAATTGCGCTTGAGCCGCCCCCCTTCATGGGATTGGCCCATCACCTTGCTGCTGACGGTCAGCGCGGCACCATTGAACTGCGCACGCATCGACGTATCAGCGAATGTATCGGCCAATGACGGTGCCTGGTTCATCGATTGCACCGGGCCCCACTTCATCGTGCTGGCGGTGGCGTTCTCCAGCCGGTGAAACTGCTTGTCCCACCCGCCAAACAAGTGCTTATCGGCACCCATCCGCAGGGACTCCAAGGGCTGGCGATTCGGTAGATCAACCTTGCTCCAGCGTTGCGCGTGCTCGGTTTTGCCCTGCCAGGCCTGGCGATCCAACCTGAACAAGTCGCCTTCCTGGGTATGTGCATACAGATTTCCCGCGTGATCCAAGGCGAGTGTCTTTATGTCAATCGAGGGGGTCAGTTCCAACGCCCTGGCGACTCCCTCCTGATGGACCTGCAGTTGGTTTCCCCGATTGACCGTCACAAAATTTCGGCCGTCCGCTACAGCGAATCCGGTCACGGGCTTTTGACTATCCCCGGCGAGCACCTCGCCAAGGGATACGTATGGGCGCGGCGCGGGAAGTGCGGCCAAGTCGTGACTGGCGCCCTCAATCAACGGGTCGCACACTTTACTGATGGCAACCGCCTTCAATTGCCCCTCTTGCAGCACATAGGCGCGACCATCCAACCCACACGCCAGATGTTCGACACCAGGCTGCCCAGCGTTCTCCCAACGTTGGGCCGTCGCATCCCAGGTCAACAGGTGGCTTGCATCGAGTGCAATCTTGCCTCGTTGCCCGAGGTCCACTGCCGTCGACAGCGCCTGCAGGCTGGGCAGGGGCAAACCTTTCTCGATGTGTTTGACCAGCACATCGCTGAGGTTCCATTGCGGGCGGAGTGCCTGTGCGTCACTCAAGGGCACGCTGTGCACTTGAAGGCGTGCGTCGCGCACCTGAGCATTGAGTTGCCCGGCGTCATCATGAAAGAAGCCTTCCACATTGACGGCGCCCTTCAGCGCCCGCTCCAGCGCGTCGACCGTTTGCCTGACCATGGGCAGCTTGTCATCTCGTGCCATGCGCAGGTCGGCACGGACCAACTCACCGTCCGTGGTCGCCCCAAACAAGGTGTTTCCCGACACCCCGATACGCATGAGCTGCACCGGCAAACCTACCTCATCGACCGGACACACAGTGTGAGCGCCAGCCCCTTGAAGATGCACAACAGAAATATCCCGGTCCTGACTCAGCAGCACCGTGGTGCCCCCTTGGGCGCTGCTGTCTGCAAACCCTTCGGGCGTCTTCAGCAGCTGTCCTTCTTTGCTCAGGCCAATACGGGAGAATGCACGGGTATCTGCGTCTGGTTTCCAGGAAAGCGTGAGCGGCTCGAATCGAAACAGCCGTGCGCCATCCAGGCGAAACTGCTGGCCCTGCGCAGTTGTTTGAATGGCGCTGACGCGCCCCAAATGCGCGCGACCCGGGCCGTTACCGGCGCCATCGGCAGCATCGGGAAGGCTGCTTTTGAACACCGCTGCAACAGCAGGCGTGGACTGAATATGAAACAGGTACTGGCGTTCATCCTTCATCCGCAACGTATAGGTACCCGCTGCAGAAGAACCATCGGCTACATAGTGTTTATTCGGCTGGTTGAGGTGCTGGGCGATATCACGCCCCGCAAGCGTCGTATCAGCCTGCACCTTCCCGTTGATGAGTCGGGCATCGAACTGCATTGAGGTGGGTTGCAGTGTTTGATAGTGGAGCAACGACACTGGCGGCGGGCTTTTACGCGGAGGTGTTTGCTGGTGCCATTTCGTCGAGCAATTTCCAAGGGCTTGCTGTAATTTGAGAAGCGGATCTAATCCTGTGTGCATGGTAATGCTCCCAAACAAAATGAATCACAGCTGTCTAGTGGGTACTCGCTATTTTTGGTTCCACCTATGCCTGATCACCACGCCACCTTCATGCGCTCGAAAAAACCTTCCATCTGTATTTTGACGCTCGCTTGACCCACTGTTAGTGTCCGGCTCCCCCCTCAACGGAGTGCTCTCGATGAAACTGGATATCTTTCAAGTCGACGCTTTCAGCCAAACCGTCTTCGGCGGCAACCCGGCGGCGGTCTGCCCGCTGACCGAGTGGCTGAGCGATGAGCAACTGCAGAACATTGCAGCGGAAAACAATCTCTCCGAAACCGCCTACTTCGTCCCTCGTGAGGGGTTCTATGAGTTGCGTTGGTTTACCCCGCAAGTCGAAGTAGACCTGTGTGGCCATGCCACGCTCGCGGCGGCGTGGGTGCTGATCCACCAGATCGCGGATGCGCCAGACGTTTTGCGCTTTGCTACCCGTAGCGGCGAGCTACGGGTAACGCGTCAGGGCGATGAACTGGCGATGGACTTCCCCGCCAAGCAACCTCAGCGCTGCGAACCGCCCGCGGGCATGTTGAGCGCGCTGGGCATTGAACAGGCCGAAGTGTTCTGCACCGATGACTACATCGTGCTGCTCGAAGACGAAGCCCAAGTTGCCGCATTGACGCCGAATTTCGCAGCCCTCAAGGGCCTGCCCAAGCGCGGGATTGCGGTAACGGCCAAAAGCACGCCGTTTGATTTTATCTCCCGTTGGTTCGGCCCGAATGTGGGCGTGAATGAAGACCCCGTTACTGGATCGGCCCACACCTCATTGGCGCCTTTCTGGGCCGAACGCTTGGGCAAGTCGCAACTGACCGCAGAACAAGGCGGCAAGCGCCGTGGCCAGTTGCGCTGTGAACTCAAGGGTGACCGCGTGATCATTTCCGGTCGTGCAGTGCTCTACCTGCAAGGCACGATTTATCTGTAAAAACGCAGTAACCAAGGACAACAGATCATTCTCAAAATGAACGGAGTTCAGCGCGTGTTTTCGATTTCCCGCCGTCAACTGTCAGTGGTTGCCGCAGCCCTCGCCCTGGCTGCCTGCCATACGCCTGTCAACGAACAGCCACCGGCACCGGAGCTGGGCTCAGGCTATCGCACCGACCTCACGACCCAACACGCCGAGCGTCATATGGCCGCCGCCGCCAACCCTCTGGCGGCCGAGGCCGGACGCGAAATGCTGCGCATGGGCGGTTCGGCGATTGATGCGGCGATTGCGATGCAAGCGGTATTGACCCTGGTGGAGCCGCAATCATCGGGCATCGGCGGGGGTGCATTCATCATGCTGTGGGACGGCAAAAATGTGCAGGCGTATGACGGCCGTGAAACCGCACCAGCCGGGGCAACCGAGCGGTTGTTCCTGAAGGCCGACGGCAAACCAATGACGTTTCCCGAGGCGCAGATCGGTGGGCGCTCGGTCGGTACGCCAGGTGTCTTGCGTGCGCTCGAAATGGCACACGAAAAGACCGGCCACCTGCCGTGGGCCAAGCTGTTCGAACCGGCGATCCGGCTGTCGGAACAAGGCTTCGCGATTTCTCCGCGCCTGCACAGTTTGATCGCGGCCGATCGCTACATCGCGCAATCGCCAGACATGGCGGCGTACTTCCTGAACGCCGATGGCACGCCAAAAGCCATCGGCAGCGTGTTGAAAAACCCGGCACTGGCAGACGTGTTCAAGCGCATCGCCAAGGAAGGACCGGATGCGCTGTACCACGGGCCGATTGCCGATGAGATCGCCCGCAAAGTGCAGGGCAATCGTAATGCGGGCAGCCTGTCGCTGGCAGATCTGAAGGGCTACGCCGCCAAGGAACGCACGCCACTGTGTACTGACTACAGACAATGGAAGGTGTGTGGCATGCCGCCGCCGTCATCGGGTGGGATCGCTATCGCGCAAATCCTCGGCACCTTGCAGGCGCTGGAAGGCCGCGATCCTGGGCTGGCCATCGCAGCGATGCAACCGGTAAAAAGCCTATCGCACGCAGGTTTTGAGCCGACACCCGAAGCGGTGCACCTGCTGGCCGAAGCCGGTCGCCTGGCCTTTGCTGATCGCGCGCTCTATGTCGCCGACACCGATTTCGTCACTGTGCCGGTGGCGGGCCTTGTTGCACCGGACTACCTGGCCAAGCGCGCCACCTTGATCGGCGAGCGCAGCATGGGCATCGCCAAGCCAGGCTTGCCAGCAGGTATCCAGGTGGCTTACGCACCCGATCGCTCGCCGCTGCGCATCTCTACCTCGCAAGTGGTGGCAGTGGATGACCAGGGAGGCGCCGTGTCGATGACCACCACGGTGGAAGCGGCGTTTGGCTCGCATGTCATGGTCCAGGGCTTCTTGCTTAACAACCAGATGACCGACTTTTCGTTTATTCCCGAAGAGAATGGCCAGCCTGTTGCGAACCGTGTCGAGCCCGGCAAACGCCCGCGCTCGACCATGGCGCCGACGCTGGTGTTCGACCGCAAAAGCGGCGAGTTACTGGCCGCGGTCGGCTCGCCCGGCGGATCGCAGATCATCGAATACGTGAGCAAGTCCCTGGTGGCGATGCTCGACTGGAAACTCGACCCGCAAGCCGCCATCAGCCTGCCCAACTTTGGCAGCCGCAACGGTGCGACCGAGCTGGAAGCTGGTATGTTCAGTCCCGCATTGAAGCAGGCGCTCAAGGACAAGGGCCATGCAGTGAGCGAGATCGATATGACCAGCGGCATCCAGGCCATCGTTCGCACGCGGGATGCCCAGGGGAAGGTGTCACTGAGCGGCGGCGCCGACCCACGGCGTGAAGGCCAGGCGGTCGGCGACTGAACACTTCAATCAACGGAGAAAGCGCCCGTGCAGCAGCCAGAGGTGTTCATCTGCATGCAGCAGGCGTTCGACGAGAGCAGATCGAGGTGAGTAAGGTATGTACTTACTGCACCTCACCCACGCAACGGAGCAGCGTACGGCAGGTGGGTGAGCAGCATCGAATGATCCTTCTTCGCGGTGTGAACAAGACCCTACGGGTCGGCAGCCGGCTCTGGCATATGTACAAGCAAATCACCGGGCTGGCAATCCAGATAGGCGCAGATAGCATCCAGCGTCCCCAACCTGATGCCTTTGACCTTGCCTTGTTTAAGCAACAACAGGTTTTGTTCGGTAATCCCGATGGCGGCTGCTTCCACGGCGACACACTCGCACAATCGTTCAAGACCCGGCAGACAACCTTCCGCAGACTGGGTTAACGTGTTTCCACCTCTTTTTTGTGACCACTCACCATGGGCAAACCCTCCGTCACCCTCGATTGGCTGCACCGCGCCCCGCACGCCAATGGCCTGGACCGTATCGAGGCGTACTTTGCCGGCTTCGCCTTTGACCCGCATCGCCACGACACCTACGCGATCGGGCGCACGTTGACTGGCGTGCAAAGCTTTCACTATCGCGGTGCCATGATCCACAGCCTGCCTGGCACAACCATGGTGCTTCACCCGGATGAGACCCATGACGGTCACGCCGGCAGTGACGAAGGCTTCAAGTACCGGATGATTTACGTCGAGCCATCGCTGATCCAGCAGATCCTCGGCGGTAAGCCGTTGCCGTTTATCCCCAGTGGTCTATCCACAGACCCAAGGCTGTTCCGCGCCAGCGAAGTGCTGCTGCAAAACTTGGATAACCCCCTCGACCCGTTGCTGGAGCAGGACGCCCTATTCGATTTGGCCCATGCGCTGAGCAACGTCTCGGGCGGTATCGTCAGCCGCAAGACCTTCGATTACGTCGCCGCCGAGCGCGCCCGGGCGTTTATCCACAGCGCCTTGGGCCGCACCATCACCCTGGATGAAATGGCCGACCACGCCGGCCGGGATCGCTGGGCGCTATCGCGGGATTTTCGCTTGCTGTTCGGCACCAGCCCCTACCGCTACCTGACCATGCGTCGGCTGGACCTGGTGCGCAGCCTGTTGGCCCAGGGCCGGTCGCTGGTGGACACGGCGTTGACCGCGGGGTTCACCGACCAGAGCCACATGACCCGGCAATTTCGCAGCACCTACGGCATGCCACCGTCGCGTTGGGTGAAGATGCTCGGGCGCTGAAACCCCCAACCTGAAATGCGATCAATGTGGGAGCTGATGGCGTTTGCCGAAGCGCTGGCAAACGCGCGCTGGCAAGGCTTAGAGCTGGCGCCCATCAATCGGCTGACCGATAGTGAGGAAATGCCCGCCCGCCACATGGTGCAACGTGCGCAGTTCATCATGCCCTTCGAAGTGCCACCGGCCGCCGCTGAACACGCGATCGTCAGCATAGGCCGCGACGACTTCACCCAGGAAAAGATCGTAAGTCTGCTGGTTGCGAGGCTCAGGCAGCAGGCGGCATTCCAGCCACGCCACGCAGCCTTCCAGCAGCGGCGCTTCGGTGTGTTCACCCTTGAACGCTTGCAAACCGTAAGCTGCAAACTTGTCAGTCTCGGAGCCGGTGGTGTTGCCGACCGTCTGCACGAGATCCGCCTGAGCCGCGCAAGGCACCTGAAGCACAAAGGTGCCGGCGCCTTCCAGCAGTTGGCGGGTCCATGTTGCCTTGTCCAACACCACGGCGACTGTCGGCGGTTCAAAATTCAACGGCATCGCCCAAGGCGCCGCGCCATCCGAGCTTTGGTGTGTCGTTGCTGATCATTCTATTGCCGGTGATCCTGACGCTGGGCAGCACCATGACCAAGGTCGCCCTGCCGGCCGAAAGCACCGTCGGCCTGACCCTGAAATGCCTCGATGAACCGCTGATCGCCGCCGTGATCTGCATGGGAAGGGCCGCTGGCATGCCGCGTGCCGATAAGGGCGGGGTTGGCGGCGACGCAAAGCTCGTTGGTGGCGCTGGCGATTGTGTCTGTCGTCGGCTTGGCGGGTACGCTGCTGTTCTGGCACTTATTGACCTGATATCTAGGCGGCCAAGGTGTGGCGCCTACCAAACAGCGCCACACTCACCACCCCCACCGCGCCCATCACCACGCAGTAAACCACGCAAATCCACGGGCTGGTCGGCATCAACGCAATCAGCAATAACGGCGTGGTACTCGCCCACAGCGCATAAGCAATGTTGTAGGTAAAGGAAATCCCCGACACTCGCACCGGCGCCGGGAACAACCCGACCATCACCGATGGCACCGCGCCCACCACGCCACAACTCAGGCCCGCCACGGCATAGGCCGCGCCCAGCCAGGTGCCGCCGCTGATCAGGCTTGCGTACAGAACCGCAACCCCCACTGGCAGCAACAGGCTGTAGACCAGCACTGCACGCCAGGCGCCGATGCGGTCTACGAGCAAGCCAGCCAATACACAGCCGATGTTCAAGAAAACGATGCCCAAGGCACTCAAGGCGAAGGTGTGGCTGGGGCTCATGCCGAAGGTTTTTTGCATCATGGTTGGGGTGATAACCACGAGGACGACCACGGCTGAGGTCAGGACGCAGGTGAGGATCATCGCCGGCAGCAACACGGCTCGGTGGTCGCGCAATACAGTGCGCAGCGGCATCTCGGCGGCGGCCTGGCGGCGAGCCTGCATTTCGAGGAACACTGGGGTTTCGCTGAGCCAGCGGCGCAGCCATACGCCGATCACACCGAATACCCCGCCGAGCAGGAACGGGAAGCGCCAGGCGTAATCGAGGATTTCAGCCGGGGTGAAAACTTGCGCCAGCAATGTGGCAGTGAGTGCGCCAAGCAGGTAGCCGAAGGTCAGGCCGGCCTGCAGGAAACCCAGGGCGTAGCCACGATGATGGGGCGGCGCGTGTTCGGCAACTAAGGTCCAGGCGCTAGGGACTTCCCCGCCCACCGCGGCGCCTTGCAACACGCGCAGCGCCAGCAGGATCAAGGGTGCGAAATAGCCGATTTGCGCGTAGGTCGGCATGATCCCGATCAACAGGCAAGGCAAGGCCATCATCAGGATGCTCAGGCTGAACACGCGCTTGCGTCCCAGGTGATCGGCGAAATGGGCCATCAGGATGCCGCCCAACGGTCGCGCAAGGTAACCCGTGACGAAGATGCCGAAGCTTTGCAGCAGGCGCAGCCACTCGGGCATTTCCGGGGGGAAGAACAGTTGGCTCAAGGTCAGCGCAAAAAACACGAAGATGATGAAGTCGTAGATTTCCAGGGCACCGCCCAGGGCGGCCAGGCCCAGGGTTTTGTAGTCGGAGCGGGAAAAACGCTGCGCCTGTGAAGAAAAGGTAGCAGTCATATGAAGGCTCGGCAGACAAACAAAATGGCGTGCAGGTTATGAGCTGAGTCCAATGATGGCAATCACGACAGATATATTTGTTTTCCTCATGGATCGATGAAGATAACTGCATTCCCATATCAAAGACCGTAGCGGAACATGCCGGAAAACTGCCTCCCACCTAATAACTACAAGAGGAATGCCCCGTGGCCGATGCTATCGAAGAAAGCCGCTATGCCCGATTTGCCCTGCGCTGTTCCAACTTCGCCGAACGCTGGTTTCCAGACTCCTGGGTGTTTGCCGCCCTCGCCGTGATCATTGTCGCCGTGGCGACCCTGGGCATGGGCGCCGCGCCGACCGACGCGGCCAAAGCCTTTGGTGATGGGTTCTGGAGCCTGATCCCCTTTACGATGCAGATGGCCTTTGTAGTGATCGGAGGTTATGTAGTGGCCAGCTCGCCGCCTGCGGTAAAGCTGATCGACCGCCTGGCGCGTTTCCCCAAGAACGGTCGCTCGGCCGTGGCCTGGGTGGCGTTGATCTCGATGGTCGCCTCGTTGTTGAACTGGGGCTTGTCTCTGGTGTTTGCTGGGTTGCTGGTGCGGGCGTTGGCGCGTCGTACCGATTTGCGCATGGATTATCGCGCGGCCGGTGCCGCGGCCTACTTGGGGCTCGGTGCCGTGTGGGCGTTGGGGCTGTCGTCGTCGGCCGCGCAGTTGCAGGCCAACCCGGCGAGCCTACCGCCGTCGATTCTGTCGATTACCGGGATGATCCCGTTTACGGACACCATCTTCCTGTGGCAATCGGGCGTGCTGTTGCTGGCGCTGATCGTGGTGTCGCTGATCATCGCCTACGCCACTGCGCCCGGTCCGAACAGCGCGCGCGATGCCAAGGCCTGCGGCGTCGACCCGGCGTTCAACCTGCCCAAGCTACAAGCACCGACCCGACCGGGCGAATGGCTGGAACACAGCCCATTGCTGACTATCCTGCTGGCGTTGCTGGCGGCCGGTTGGCTGTTCCATGAGTTCTCGACCAAGCCGGCGATCAGCGCCATCTCGGGGCTGAACACCTATAACTTCCTGTTCATCATGGTCGGCGCCCTGTTGCACTGGCGCCCGCGCAGCTTCCTCGATGCAGTGGCCCGTGCGGTGCCGACCACCACCGGTGTACTGATCCAGTTCCCGCTGTACGGCTCGATCGCGGCATTGATGACCGTGGTCAAGGGCGGCGACGGCCAGACGCTGGCACACCATATCTCGACCTTCTTCACCTCCATCGCCTCCCATGACACCTACGCGCTGCTGATGGGCGTGTACTCGGCGGTGCTGGGCTTCTTTATCCCGTCAGGCGGTGGCAAGTGGATCATCGAAGCGCCCTATGTGATGCAAGTGGCCAATGACCTGCAGTACCACTTGGGCTGGGCGGTGCAGATTTATAACGCCGCTGAAGCGTTGCCGAACCTGATCAACCCGTTCTACATGCTGCCGCTGCTGGGGGTATTGGGGTTGAAGGCGCGGGATTTGATCGGCTTTTCGTTCGTGCAGTTACTGGTGCATACGCCGCTGGTGTTGTTCCTGTTGTGGGCGTTGGGCACGACGTTGAAGTATTTGCCGCCGGTGATGCCTTAACGACAGCAGTCAGCTTGTCGATTGAAGCCTGTTTCTGATGAATCGCGTGGGGTTGTCTCACCCCACGCGATGGCAATACCTGACTCCTCCCGCCAACCTCTTTGATTAACCTGACTCGGATCCCCACTCACAAAACACCAAGGAAAATCCGATGACGCCCCTATCAAAATCGCTGGAAGCGTTGATCACTGATATTTATAAGGACGACAACGTTTCGGTCACGGAGTACCGCGCTTTGCGAGACGATGCCGACCGGCGTATGGCGACCGTTATCAAGGAGTTTGGCCTGCACAACAACGTCACAGCCTTCCAGAAGTCGATCGACGTGGCGATGCAGCTGTTGCAGACCACGGTTATCGATTCGAAAAAGGCCAAGCTGACCGACACGGGCGAGGCCATCGTCAAAGATGCGCTGACGGCACAGATGGAGTACTTGCGTGCCGGCAGCCAGTTGGCACTGCGCCTGTTGTGAGCCTCTGACTCAATAACTGTCTTCTTTCCGTCATATTGCATTGCTACCGTCCTGGCGAAATATCTTGCAACAACTCGCCAGGGATTCCCCGCTATGAGTGACGATCACGAAGACCGCTCTTCCCCCGATTCCGTAGCCCAACCGCCAGTAGACACCAGCCGCCGGCGCTTCCTGGGGGGGGCGGCGGTGTTGGGGGTTGGCGCCACCTTGAGTGCCTGCGGCAACACCAGCGAAGCGCCAGGCAAACCGGTGACGCGGCCGCTCACGCCGCAGGCGCTCGACAAAGCGCTGCGTGATCAGGTGAAAACCGTGGTGGTCATCTACGCAGAGAATCGCAGCTTCAACAATTTATTTGCCGATTTCCCCGGGGTGGAGAAACCGCTGTCGGCACTTTCTGCCGCCGACACACAACAACGCGACCGCGACGCCAGCGTACTGAGCACTCTGCCCCCGGTATGGGGCGGCGTATTGCAAGTCGGCCCGCAGACTGTGGACGGGGTGACGTACCCCAGCGAAGTGCAATTCCAGGAAAACCTGCCTAACGCGCCATTTGCCCTCAAGGGCCCCAACGCTGAAGACTTGCCCTTGAGCCTGGTCACCCGCGACTTGTGGCATGTGTTCTATCAAAACCAGATGCAGATCAACGGCGGCAAGAACGATAACTTCGTCGCCTGGGCGGACTCCGGCGGGCTGGTGATGGGCCATTACGCCCAGAGCCGTTATTCGCTGCGCCTGTGGGACGTGGCCAAGGAGTTTGTGCTCTGCGATAACTTCTTCCAGGGGGCTTTCGGTGGCTCGTTCCTCAACCACCAGTACCTGATCAGCGCCACGGCGCCGTTTTACCCGAATGCTGCTCAATCGGTAGCCAAGGCGCAGATCGCCACGCTGCAAAGTGAAGATCCCACCGACCCGCGCCTCAAGCCGCTGGACAAGTCCCCGGCCAGCGCCATGACTGGCCCCCCGCAGTTCGGCCCCAGCGCCCTGACCCCGGATGGCTACGGCGTGAACACCCTGGCACCGCCCTACTGGCCGACCTGGATTCGCGATCCGGAAAATCCGGATTACTCCAAGCCCGACCTGCCCAACGTGCTGGTGCCGCAAACCCACGAACACATCGGCGACAAGCTGTCGAAAAAGAACGTCGACTGGGCGTGGTACGCCGGCGCGTGGCAAGCGACGTTGGACCAGTTCAGGGATTCGGGCGGGATTCCGAAGATTCCGAACTTCCAGTATCACCACCAGCCGTTCAACTACTTCAAAAAACAAGGCCCCGAGAACCGCGCCGAACGTGATAAACGCCTGCGCGACGGTGGCTTGGGTGATGAGTCGAGCACCAACAAGTTCTTCGCCGACGCCCAAGCCGGCAAGCTGCCCGCCGTGACCTTCTACAAGCCTCAGGGCAACCTGAACATGCACGCGGGCTATGCCGACGTGGCCTCGGGCGACCGCCACATCGTCCGCGCCTTGAAAGTCCTGCAAGACAGCCCGCAGTGGAAAAATATGGTGGTGGTGGTGACCGTCGACGAAAACGGCGGCTGGTGGGACCACGTGGCTCCGCCCAAGGGCGACCGCTGGGGCCCTGGGACGCGGGTTCCGGCGCTCGTGGTGTCACCGTTCGCGCGCAAAGGCACGGTGGACCATACGGTGTACGACACGGCATCGATCCTGCGGTTGATCACCCGAGTGTTCCAGCTGGAGACCCTGGACGGCCTGAAGCAACGTGATGACGCGATGATCGCCCGCGGCCAACAGCCGATGGGCGACTTGAGTAACGCGTTGCAACTCAACCTGTAGGTTTTCGTATCCAATAACGACACACCTGGTGATTTAGCACGCGGTTTTCCTGGTCAGCCGCTACTGTGTGGAGGTGGGCTTTCATCCCGCGCAGACGGGCTTTCGCTGACAAGGAAACAACCATGTTTAAACAGACCAGGCTGTCCTTCACCCTGGCCGCACTGATGGCGAGTGCGGTCGTACAGGCCGACATCGAGGTGCCGCTGGGGAGCACGCAGCGTGTAACCCAACTGTTCGCCTACCCGAATAACTGCAATGTGATCTGTTTTCGGCCATGGACGCTGGAGCAGACCGCCGAGCATTATCTGAGCCAGAGCCTGCAACGGGATGGGTACAGCCGCGCGAAAGTCAGCGTCAAGACCCATGACGGGCAGGTAGCAGCGACGTTCAGTGGCGTCCCTGACAGTTATGGCCTCCCCCTGACCACCCTGCTCAATACCGCCGACCTGGCCTATCAAGGCGCCAGCAAACTCAACAGTGACGGCAAGTGGGCCTACAACTGGTACCTGTTCCTGCCGCTGGGCATGGCCCTGGAAAATCGCAAAAGCATCGAGCTGCTGCACTTCCCGCCGGATTACTCGCTGACTCAAGCCCAGGACTATCTGGAATCGGCCACCACTGACCGTTGGGCCGCCCTGCTCGTCGACAATGGCATCCCGGCCACCGAAACACCGGCTTACCAGACCATCATCGACATCGCGCCCATCGCCGCGCCTTCCAACGCCGGCAAGGACCTGGAAGCCGTCTACAGCTACTTCACCGATTACCAGGTGCGCATGGTCCAGGAACTGAGCCTGCCCGCCAAAGGGGCATTGCCGATGGTGGCGTTTGGCGCGCCCGTGCGCAGCTGGATCAAGCAGCAATACGGGCAGACCGTGGGTGTTCTGGGCCTGGCGCAGATCAGCCCGAGGGCGGGCCAGACCGTGTCGGTGCTGGGCGCCAACCATCCGAGTTACATCTGGTATGCCGCAAGCCCTGACACCTACGAGGGCAACGAACAGAAAGCCGACGAGGCCGGCTTGAAGGTGATGGGCCAGGACTTGAGCGCCGCCTGCTGGCAGGCCGGAATGGGGCAGAAACCTGCGAGTGACCCGAATGTGATGCTTAAGGCGTGCATGAACACCTGGCAGGTCACGCGTAAGGAGCAGACGTGTGAGTTGTTTTACAGGTCGGTGCGCAACCTGCCATCGGAGCAGGCAAACGCAAAATGCGCCACGCCCGCCATCAAGGCACAGTTGAAGCAGCTGAAGAACGCCGCCCCACCCCCCGCTACTGCAGCCCCGGCGCTATAAGCTGCACAAAAAACAACCGATTTCTACTGTCAACAATGCCAGTAGAAATCGGCGCCCTGTTCAGCGACCCGAACGTATGTATCGACAAGCACTACCTGGAGGTCTGGTCCTTGCGTGAGATCCGTGCGGGTGAGCTGCTGACCATCGATCACGCCGAGACTAGACTTCACCCAACGGACGCAGACGATATTGCGGCGGCAGTTGCTCAAAGCCACTGATGGTCGTGTTCAAACTCTTCCAGCGACCATCCTTGATGCCGTAGATGCAACCATGGATCGACAGGCTCTGCCCACGGTGCCAAGCGTTTTGCACAATGCTGGTGTGACCGACGTTGGCCACTTGCTGGATCACATTCAGCTCGCACATACGGTCCACACGTTCTTCTTCGGTCGGCAACTCGGCCAGCACCTCACGGTTTTCGTAGTAGAGGTCGCGAATGGTGCGCAGCCAGCCGTCGATCAGGCCGAACTGCCGGTCCTGCATCGAAGCGCGCACGCCGCCACAGCCGTAGTGGCCAGTGACGAGGATGTGTTTGACCTTGAGCACGTCAACGGCGTACTGGATCACCGAGAGGCAATTGAGGTCGGTGTGCAGCACCACATTGGCCACGTTGCGGTGCACAAACAGATCACCGGGCAGCATGCCGACGATCTCGTTGGCCGGTACGCGTGCATCGGAGCAGCCGATCCACAGGTATTCCGGAGTTTGCTGGCGGGCGAGCTTGGCGAAGAATTCGGGATCTTCCTGTTTGATCGCGTCCGCCCAGCGTTCATTGTTATCAAGCAGGTCTTGTAGTTCGTTCATCAGGGAAAGCCTCAGGAATGATGCGCAGTTTTGTGACTGACAACCTCGCGTGCGGGTCACGCCTAGCGCAAATTAGCTTGAATCTTTGGGGCGCACAGCCTGTCCACACACTATAAGCCCCACAGTATGAGGATTGGCCATGACTGAATCACGACGTCCCTACGGCGCTACGCAGCCCGAACCGATTGATGATAACGAAGATCGCATGGGTTCGATGCGCGAGCTGGATTTTGACGAGCCCGATCAAACGGCTGAGATTGGCGATAAAATCCCATCTCGCGAGCGCGAGCACCTGATGCCTGACGATCGGGTACGTGAAGCCGGGATGACCGGAGCCTCCACCGACGATCATGAGTCAACCGATGATGACATGAGCCCGCAAACACTGATCCGCGAGGATGGTGCGCGGGATGCTCGAGAGGAAGGTGAGGATAATCCGGCGGATTACGACTTGAGTATCGTGGCCGAGGATGAGATTGGCGGCGGGAATGGGTTGGATGAGGCCGAACTGGCCGACCTTGATCCGGTTGACGGCAATCGCTGAAAAAAACGCGGTTCAACAGGTGGGAGCGGGCTTGCTCGCGAATGCGCAGTGTCAGTCGAACGATATCTTGACTTATACACCGCTTTCGCGAGCAAGCCCGCTCCACATTTGGATTTGTGGTTAATCCACCAAGGTGCAGGCCATGACAACCGCGTCTTCGCGGCCGCCGATGGCAGGGTAGTAATCCCGACGCCGGCCGATCTCGTTGAAACCATAGCGCTCATACAAGCGAAATGCGCCGGTATTACTATCCCGCACTTCCAGGAAGCACTCCCGCGCATTAGCGGCATAGGCGCGGGACATCAAGTGCTCCAACAGCGCCAAGCCCAGGCCACGGCCCTGGTTTTCCGGCTTGACGGTGATATTCAGCAAATGCGCCTCATCAAGGATGATCTGCACCACACCGTGCCCCACCTGCTGCTCACCTTCAAACATCAGCCAGATCTGATACTTGCCCAGCCCATCAAGAAAAATCCCGCGGGTCCAGGGGTGGCTGAACGCTGCGTATTCGATTTTCAGCACGGCGTCGAGGTCGGCCTCGGTCATCGGGCGGAAGGATAAAGCCTCACTCATCGGTTGTTTTCCAGCGCGCCATCAGCCGGCGCATGGCTTGCCAGACATCAGCCTTACGCTGTGGCTCTTCCATTAATAGTTCCAGGCCCGGCAGGGCCCACACCGAACCCAGGCCTTCGACCTGCAGTTCGCGGTACCAGGCTTCGGCGTTGGCTTCACCGGCAAACCGCACGGCGGGCAGGCCGATCAGCCACAGGCACACACAGGGTTCGTCTTCCAGGCGTGCCGACACAAAGCCTTGCACAAAATCCCGCGCCGCTTCCGGCCCCTGGTCCATGGTGCCGCGCACCAGCAACGGCCAGCGCACCGGGTCACCGACGATCTGCGGGCTGTCGGGCAGGCCGGCGGCGCGCAGCATGTCCTTGAGCAGCATGTAAGCCGGATCGCGGGTCTGGAAGCGCTCGCCGGTCGGCAACTCGACCAGCAGCAGGCAACGCCCGGCGCGCAGCAATTGCAGGGCGAAGCGCGGTGGCGGCACCACCGCTGCCTTGGCCACCGGCGAGGCCTCTTCGGCGACCACGGCTTTGACTGCCGGCGATGGGCGCGGCACTTCGATCTTCGCCCGCTCGACCACGGGGCGCATCTCGGGCACAGGCTTGACCACCGCAACCGGCGCGGCTGCCTCCTCGCCCGAAGACTCGAACGCCTCATAGGGCTCAAGCGCCCGCAACAGCTCGGGCCTCGAAGGGGCGGCAAACGGCAGTTCGGTGCGGGGCAGCCAATTGACCACCTGCATGGCGGTCAAGTAAGCGCGACGTCGGGACTCGATAAGCACAGCTCGGCCACTTGTGGATAACTAAAGAGCAGGGATTCTACCGCTGTTCGGTAACAATCGCCCACTGCACACTGACCGGCTGTGGATAAATCCCGCGTCCGATGCAGTACAATCGCGACTTTTAATCGCCAACCAGCCGGCCATTCCCATGATCGAACCCAAGCGCGTCCTGCGCGCCCTCGCCGAACACTGGGCCTTACTTGAGCCACTGTGCGAACACTTCGACCAAGGCACCTTGAGCCTGAGCGAACTGCGCGCGCAACTGGCCGCCCAACAACTGGACAGCACGCCCCAGGACATCACCAGCCTGCTGGACGTGTGGATTCGCCTGGATATCCTGGTGCCTGTCGCCAAGAGCCCGAACCGCTTCGAGCTCAACGCGCAGATCCACGACTTCCTGGCGTATCTTCGCAAGGAGCACCGGCTTGGCCTGTGCCTGGAAATCGAAGCCTACCTGCGCCACCTCGAGCGCCTGGCCGGGTATATCCAGGACGCCTTCGACATCCGTGATGGCCACGACCTCGCCCGCCAACTGCGCCTGCTGGATATGCGCGTGCGCGACGTGCTGAAAAAACTCGCCAACGACGAACAGGCCCTTGCCGCCGTGGCCGACCGCGCCAAGACCAGCGACCGGCAGATCCCGTTGCGCCAGCGTTACGCCGAAGTATTGGCGACCTGGGACGAATACGTCGAACCGATGATCCAACTGGTGAATGCCGACGGCGCCTTTGAACAAGGCGTGCGCAAGGTCGAGAATGTGCTGCTGCGCATGCTCACCGAGCAACAGCGCCTCGGCCACCTGGTAGACGACGACATGCTGTTGCGCACCCACGCGCGCATCCTCGAAATGCAGACCAGCGCCCAACTGACCTTGCGCCATGCCCGCGAACTGCTGCTGCCACTGCGAGAAGAAGCACGCCGGCACAATGCCGTGACCCGTGGCGCGGCGCTGGCCCTGTCAGCGATCCGCCGCAAAGGCCTGGACGCGGTACCGCAAGCAGCGATGCCGATGTTCACCCGGCCGCAAAGCACCTTCCTCGGCAGTGCCAGCCAAGTGGAAGCTTATGTGTATGCCCTGGCGAATTTCGAGCCGAAACCGGCGCGGTTTCCCAAGGCGCACAAATCCCACAAGGGCGACGCCCAGCGCGCACCGCGTACGGTCAAGGAAATGCTCGAGCGCTGCGAAGACGCGCTGCCGATGCCAGACTTGATGAACTGGCTGCTGGAGCAGGAACCCGACGGCGCGACCGACGAGTTGCTGTACTGGTTCTCGCGCCTCTCGCGTGAGAAACGTTTCAAGCGCGAGCGCCTGGAACGCCGCGATTACCACACACACGAGCACCAGGTCAGCCTGCGCTCATTCGCCCTGCTCCCGACCGGCACCGACGCCGCCGAGCATCCTGCGAGTACCGCTTATGTAAGGACTTCGCATGCAACTTGATCTATCCGAACTGTCCCAGCTGGCGCCGATCTTTCGCGAGCTGTTCAAGGGTTACCACGTCAGCCGTCGCGACCCGGAGCTGTACGCGCAACTGTCGAACTTCCAGGACCAGTACCGCACGCTGTTCAAGGCCCTGGGCTTTGAACTGGTGTGCGATACGCGAGGCTTCTACTACTTCGTGCCGGACACCGCCGTGGCTGCCGCGCAGGTAAACAAGACCGCGCAGCGCCTGGCGTTGTTCACCTTTATCATCGTCGAGCACCTGGCCGATCAGGGCCGCGACCCGATTGCCGTACTGGATGGCGGCAGCCTGGGCCGCGATGAGCTGCCGTCGTTGCTGGAGAAGTACCGCGACCTGTTTATCCAGGCCGAAGTGCAGACCCAGGAAGAGCTCGAAGAAAAAATCATGCGCCGCATGACCCAGCTGGGTTTTGCCAGCGAAGACAACGGCATTTACCGCTTCCTGCCGCCGATGCACCGTTTCCTGGATGTGTGCCTGTCGGTGCAGCAGGACCGCGACCTCGCTGCCAGCGTGCACAGCGTGTTGCCACTGCCGGCACCGGTGATCATCGACGAAGACAGCGATGAAAAACTGCTGACGACCGATGACCCGCTGGACCTGAGTGACTTTGGCGACGAAAGCGAAGAAGACGCCCTGGCCCGCGCCATTGCCGAAGAACAGGAGACCGACGCATGAGTAAGGAACGCTACGGCATCCGCCGCTTCGCCCTATTGAACACCGCCGGTTACAGCCTGGGTGTGTTCCCGCTGGAAGAACCGCTGTCGGTTTACGGCGCAAACAACCTGGGTAAATCCGCGTCGATCAACGCCTTGCAGTTCCCGATCCTGGCACGCATGTCGGACATGAGTTTCGGCAAGTACACCCTGGAACAATCGCGGCGCTTCTACTTCGCTACCGACACCAGCTACATCCTCGTGGAAGTCTCCCTGCCCCACGGCCCGCATGTAATCGGCGTGGTCGGGCGCGGCCCAGGCGGTGGTTTCGGGCACCAGTTCTTTGCCTATGCCGGCAAGCTGGACCTGGCCCACTACCAGAAGAATGACACCTGCCTGCGTCAGAAAGAGCTGTTCACCAACCTTGAACGCGAAGGCCTCAAAGCCTACGAACTGAAGCCAGATGAGCTGCGTCGTTTGTTGGTGGGTGGCCATACGTCGATCCCACTGGACCTGACGCTGATTCCGCTGCGCTCTACCAGCGAACAGAGCCTCAAGACGTTCCGCGCGCTGTTTATCAACCTGCTGCACATGCGCGAAATCACCGCAGCCAAGCTCAAGCAATTGTTCCTGGATGCCTTCGAACACAGCCTGCGTTCCGGCAGTGTTGATTACATCGCGGCGTGCGAAGAAGCCTTCCGTGACGTGCGACGCATGGAACAGGACTACAACGCGCTGGTTGCTGCCGGGCCATTGGTTGAAGCACTGGCCAATGGCGTACGGTTGCGTGACGTATTGCGCGGCAAGTTGCATCGCCTGTCGCCATTGCTGGATTCGTTGCTGGGCACTTGGTCCGATTACGCCAGTGCACGCAAGGAAGAGCTGACGATCCAGGCCGAGCATTACCGTAACGAGCAGGATGCCCTGCAGAACGACCAGCGCGGTGGCACCCAGGAGTTGATGCGACTGGAGCGTGAGATCAGCAGTATTCAGCGTTGGCTGGGAGAGCTGTCGGTGCTCAAGCATCGCTTTGCGTTGGTCGATGACGTCAAGGTGCTGGAGCAGCAACTGCTGGCGGCCAAGGATGCTCACGATGAGTTGGCGGGTGCCTTGGCGCAATCCCGACAGTTCAGCGCCGAGGACCTGGACGAGCGTCTGCGCGACTTGGAGAAACGCTTGAAGTCGGTCAAGCAGCAGTTGGATCACGCAGACAACAACAGCTACGCCAAGCTGCGCGAAGAATTCTCACAGCCAGATGTCGAGCGTCTGATGCGACTGTTCAACAGTTCGTTGTTCAGCCTGCCGTTGGGCGCACATGGCATTACGCTGGACGAGGAAGGCCTGTGGGTTAAATCCCTGGAGCAGATCCTCGATGGTTTCAAAGGCGAGCGTTTTGAAGTGCCAGGGCTGTCCATCGACATCTCTCACATTGAACCGCCGGCATTGCAGGCCTTGGCGGATCGCGCGGCGTTGCGCGACCAGAAAGAGCGTCTGGAAAAAGAACTCAAGCAGCTGAAAACCCAGCAGGCTGTGGCGTCTGACCGCGCGGCGAGCAAAACCCAGACTGAAGCGCTGTACCAGCAGGTACTTGATGCGCAGAAAGCGCTGGAAGACTTCCGTCGCGCGCAGACCCTGAGCGCAGAAGAAGGCGAGAAACTGGAAAACCTCGCGCAGATGGAAGCGGCGCAGGATGAGTTGAAGCGTTCCAGTGATGCGTTTACCGAGCGCGTCCAGCAGTTGTCGGCCAAGCTGCAATTGGTCGGCCGTCAGATCGGCGACATGGAAGCCAAGCAGCGCACGCTGGATGACGCCTTGCGCCGTCGTCAGTTGCTGCCGGCGGACTTGCCGTTCGGTACGCCCTTCATGGACCCAGTCGACGATTCAATGGACAACCTGCTGCCGCTGCTTAATGACTATCAGGACAGCTGGCAAGGTTTGTTGCGCGCCGATGGCCAGATCGAAGCGCTGTATGCGCAGGTGCGCCTCAAGGGCGTGGCCAAGTTCGACAGCGAGGACGACGTTGAGCGTCGCCTGCAACTGCTGATCAACGCTTATGCACACCGTACCGATGAAGCCCTGACGCTGGGCAAGGCGCGCCGTGCAGCCGTCACCGATATCGCCCGGACCCTGCGCAATATCCGCAGCGACTACGACAGCCTTGAGCACCAGTTGGCGTTGTTCAACCGCGAGATCAACAAGCGCCAGGTGTCCAACCTGCAAAGCTTCCGCATCGTGCTGGCGCCGAACAAGGAAGCGCTCAAGCATATCGACCAGATCATCCACAGTGCCGGTCAGTATGAAGAAGGCGAGACGCTGTCGGTGTTCGACTTGAGCCAGAGCGCCGAGCAGGACAACAAGAACGAAGAAGCCAAGGAGTACCTCGCGCGCCTAGTGGCTGCCAACCATAACCAGTTGGGCCTCAAGGATTTGTTCGAGCTGGCGTTCGAGATCACCAAGGTAAACGGTCAGCCGGTGATTCATACCGATATCGATGGTGCGGCGTCCAACGGCACCACCATGACCATCAAGGCACTGACCAACATGTACTTGTTGCTGCACTTGATGGACCGCGACCAGGCCGGGCGTGTGCGTTTGCCGTACTACCTCGACGAGGCAGCGGACATCGATGAGAAGAACCAGGCCGCATTGCTGGAGACGAGCTTGCAGTTGGGCTTCGTGCCTATTTTGGCCAGTGTGAAGCCGCAGGTATCCGCCCAGGTGGCGATCGACCTGGAAGGCGGTAGCGGGCCGAACGGGATCTATATCGATGAGGCGGATTGGAAGTACATCCGTCGTCACGATGTGGTGAAGGCGACGTTGAACGTGCAGGCGGATGAGCCGGAGTTGGACGAGGTCTGACTTGAATAGCTGAAACGCAAAAGGCCGCGATCTTATGGATCGCGGCCTTTTTTGTGGGCTGAGGTTGTGCGTCGAATGAAAGGGCCTCGGTTACTTGCCGAGTGGAATTTTGGGCGCCCAGGTCAGCCACTCATCTTCAAACTTGTCGAACAGCGGGAAGGTTTGCTGTGGCCGCGCCGCGTTGCCCATGCGTTCGCCGTCTGGCGTGGCAAAGGCGATACCGCCAGCGATCAAGGTCTCCAGCGATTCAGTACGTACGGAGGCACCTTTGAACAGACCGAAGTCGAAGCCGAAGCCGCTGGTGTTCCAGAAACGACTGCCGCTGCGCACGAGGGCGGCGTACTTGGGCTCAATCAGGATATGGATGAGGACACGGTCGGCGGTCTGGCCCAGCTCATAGCCGGTGACTTTGCCCACGGTGACTTCGCGATAGGTGACCGGCACGCCTTCCTTCAGCGAACCACGGCGGGCGGCGCTGAGTGTCAGCCTCAGGCCTTCTTCCTTATGAGCAGCCTCAGGCGGCTGTTCTAGGGCGACGAAGCTCTTTTGTGGCCCGCCATTTCTGGCTGCCGGTTGCACTTCGATGTATTGCCCAGTGACCAGGGTTTCCAGGTTAGAGGTTTTCATCAGGCCCAACTCAGGCTTGACCACCCAGAACTGACTGCCAACCCGTGCGATGCGGTCCGCTACCTGAGTGATACGCGCGCTGAGCAACACCGACTGCATGTCGGCGCTGAGGTCAATGCTTTCAATCTTGCCCACATCCAGGCCCTTGAAACGCACCGGCGTGCCAGGCCGCATGCCGTCGGCGCGGTCAACTTTGATGGTCACCAATGTGCCGTGCTGGTTGGCGGCCTCGCGGTCGGCGAACAGGCGGAAACGCGGGATGCGCTTTTTCAACGGCACGTTCGGCTCCGGCGTTTCGAAAGCGATACCGCCGGCCATCAAGCTGGCCAAGGATTCACTTTTCACCTGAATGCCTCCCGTAAGGCCGCCCGTGAGGGTGACACCGCTGGCATTCCAGAATCGCGTCGAACCGTTAACCAGGTTTTCGTATTCCTTCTCGATATGAACGCCGATCACGAGTTGTTTTTTCTTGCGCGAAAATTGATAGCTCTGAACCGAACCGACCTTGACCTGCTTGTAAAGGATCGGACTGCCGACATCCAGCGAGCCCAGGGTATCGGTGAGCAGCACCATGTGCAGGCCGGGGGAACGCAGGTCCAGCGGCGGTGCCTTGGCACGGGCCTCATATTCACGCTGCGGCGGGGTGCCTTTGTCACCGGGCCGGATGGCGATGTAGTTACCTTTGACCAACGCCTCAAGCCCGGTGATACCGGCGAGAGAAATGGAAGGTTTGACCACCCAGAACTGGGTGTCCTGGACCAGGTAGTCTTCCGCCAGGGGGTCGAGTGTCAGCTCAGCATTGGCGCTGGACAGATCAGGGTTTATCTTCAAGGTCTTCAGACCGCCAACCTGGATGCCTTTGTACATCACAGGCGTGCGGCCGGCCTGCAGGCCTTCAAAGTCAGAGAACTTGACCTTGACCTTGATACCGGCTGCGGCGGCGTCGAAATCTTCATACAAGCGGAACGGCAGGCTCGGGTCGGTTGGCGGACTGTCCTTGCGGTTCTCTGGCGTAGCGAAGGCGATACCGCCAGCGACAATGCTCGAAAGGGATTCGCTGCGCACCTTCACGCCGGAGAGATTGGCGTCAATGCTGATGCCGCTGGCGTTCCAGAAACGCGTGTGTTTGCGCACCAGGTTGGCGTAGGTCGGCTCGATGTAGACCTTGATCTCAACGGTGCTCTGGTCCTCGGAGAGCAGGTAGCTTTTAACCTGGCCGACCTGGATCTGCTTGTAGAACACAGGGCTGCCACGGTCCAGTGAACCGAGGCGATCGGCCTTGATGGTCAGGTGCAGGCCGGGCTTGGCGTCAGACAAGGGCGGCTCTTCGGAGAGTGCCTTGAATTTGCGTGTGGGCTCACCGTCGCCAGGGCTGGCAGCAATGTAGTTACCCGAGACCAGGGTTTCGAGGCCGGTGATCCCCGCCAAAGTAACGCTTGGCTTGACCAGCCAGAAACGGGTGTTGGTCCTGAGGTATTGCTCGACGTCCTTGTTCATCTCGATGGTGGCAATCACCCCGCGATTGCTGCCTTCGTCGTCAAGGGCCAGGGTTTTGACCTTGCCCACGGGCATGCCTTTGTAGACCACTTCTGTCTTATTGGCCTGGATCCCTTCACCGCTCTCAAAGCGCACCTGAATTTCGAGGCCTTGCTGGGAATAGGCACGCCATCCCAACCAGCCACCGATGATCAGGGCAATCAAAGGCAACACCCAGATAGCCGACCAATTGGAGGCCGGGCGGGTTTTAGCTTTAGGCAAATCACTCATTGTCGTCGTCCGACTCCGTGTTATCCCAAATCAGTCGGGGATCAAAGGTTACTGCGGCGAACATCGTCAAGATCACCACACTGGCGAACGCCGCAGCGCCGAGATTGGCCTCGACACTGGCAAGTCGCCCAAAGTTTACGACCGCCACCAGAATGGCGATCACGAAGATATCCAGCATGGACCAGCGGCCAATGAACTCGATAAAGCGGTACATCACAATGCGTTGTTGGGCAGACAGCGGCTGGTGGCGCTGCACTGAGAACAGTAGCAGCCCAATGCCGACCAACTTGAATGTGGGCACCAGGATACTGGCGATGAACACGACCGCCGCGATGGGGTACATGCCGTGTTGCATCAACTGGATCACGCCCGCCATGATAGTGCTGGGCTCGCCTTGCCCTAACGAGTTGACGGTCATGATGGGCAGCAGGTTGGCGGGGATATACAGAATTGCAGCCGTGATCAGCAACGCCCAGGTGCGTGTGAGGCTGTTCGGGCGTCGAGCATGAATTAGCGCACCGCAGCGGGTACAGAGCTGCTCGTCGGAGTCAGCGTTTTGTTTATTCAGTTCATGGCATTCGGTACAAATCAGAATGCCCGCATCAATCGCCCGCATGATCGTCCTCTCCTGACAACGCTTGCCAGATCTGGTGGGGCGACATCACCACCTCAAGCAGCACCTGAACCATTAATAGGCTGACAAAGCAGACCAGACCAAGGCCGAGCGTGATGGAGGCCATGTCGGCGAGTTTTACAATCGCCACCAGCACGCCCATCAAGTAGACCTCCAACATCCCCCAATCTTTCATGTGATGGTAGATGCGGTACAACAGCAGCCCATAACTGCGGCCGATATTCCAGCGGACACTGAGCAACACAGCCAGTTGGCAGAGCAATTTGAGCAACGGAATGGCCATGCTGCAAAGAAACACAACGGCGGCGACGCCCTGCATACCGGTATCGAACAGACCGACAACGCCACTCCATACGGTGTCTTCCGAGGACTGCCCGAGTAGATTGAGCTGCATGATGGGCAAAAAGTTCGCAGGGATATACAGCAGCAGCGCGGCCAGTACCAGGGCGAGACTTCGTTCAACGACGTTGTGGCGATGAGCATAAAGCTCATAACCGCACCGTGGGCATTGGGCTTTTTCACCGACGGCAAGCACTGGCTTGCGCATCAGCAAGTCGCACTCATGGCATGCCACCAAGTCGTCCAGTGGTAAATCCGATACCTCAAGGGCATCAACCGGCTCGGGCATAAGTAGGGCTCGGACTCTAAAAAAGGTTAGGTGCCTATTCTAGTGGTCTGGTTCAGAAATAACTGTGCATATTTGTCTGGGGGCTCAGGGTGGCCCGGGCGACAGAGACGGGGCTGTTTGCAAGCCAGCGCATTGTCATGAGAGCCCCCAAGCGCGCACCCTGTGTTCTTTCCAACCGCCCAAAACAAAACCCCTGTTTGCGTTAGCAAACAGGAGTTTCGGAATTTAATCTTGACGATGACCTACTCTCACATGGGGAAACCCCACACTACCATCGGCGATGCATCGTTTCACTACTGAGTTCGGGATGGGATCAGGTGGTTCCAATGCTCTATGGTCGTC
>NZ_CAXAPA010000017.1:0-150292 GCF_963970835.1 Pseudomonas sp. EA_15y_Pfl1_P101
CTTGGCGCGCACGATGGCGGCGGAGTCATTGGCGGTGACGGCGCGGGCTTCGATGGCGGCGGCAGCGCCGGCACCGTCGAGGCGGTCCATGTTGGCTTCGGTGGCGTGGCCGGCGTTGGCGCCTTTGATCACCGCTGCACCGGTGTCTTTGTTGTCGACTTCATCCCAACTCAGCATCGAAATATTCCTTTCAGATCGGGTTTGACGGCCCTTGGAGCCGCCAAAAAATAAGTAATTTGCAGGCTTCAGGCATTGAAATACTGCGCATAGTGTGGTCGATAAATACCGATACCGCACACTATGTAGTGGTCTGTTCTGTTTGTGGGCACACTATATGGTGTGTGGCTACGATGGTCAACGCGCAAGAGGGCAGCGAATGTCGCAGGGGCCATGGGCGAAATTCACAGCCCCCATGACTTTTAATGGTTGCGGCCGGCTTGCATCAAAAGCAAAAACCGAGGCGGCCTGCTAGCCGACCTGATCGATGAGGCGTACGCGTTTCCCTGTGGGGGCTTGCCTGCGAAGGCATCGACTCGGTGTGCCTGATGAACCCGGGCTTCTGCATCGCCGGCAAGCCAGCTTATACATTCGGACTGAGTAAGGCTTAGAGCGCCCGATTCAACCTCACAAACTGATCTCGATCTGCGCGCACCAGGTGTTCCATCTCGTGCAGGTCGCTCCAGAGTTTGTCGCGGTCGGCGCAGTCTAGCGATTGGCGACGCGGTTGCCTTGTGCCCTTTGTATTGCAGTGTATCGGGCGATAAGGCGCTACACGATGAAGCAAAATTGCGGGTTGGATACTCAGGGGAGCGCCAAGCTTTGCTCGACGTCCTACGCCATCCGGGAATAAAGCGATGGCTTCACTTGACCGGAATCGCTCGAACTTCCAGCTTCAACGCACATCCGGGTGTGTGCCCTGGATCGGAAGATCAGGCTTCATTGCCTGATAAGAGTGCATTCATGACAGTCGTTACTTCACGTGCGAGCAGCACATACCAGATGATTGAACAGTTTCAGCACCGAGATGACCGCGGTGGAGGCATCCAATACAACGGATTACCTTCAAAAACCCCTGAAGAGGCGATCGAGAGACTCTGGCGAGGGAGTGCCGGCTGGCCGGACAAGAATGGGAATGGTCATTATGACGTGACCTATGAATTCCGGGCCTCTGAAGTCAAGGATAAAAAGCCCCGTAAAATAGCTGGGTTCACGCCTGTCTTCGACCTCCAAAAACAACAGGTCCGACGCAGTTTGCGATCTATTTCCGACGTGGCAAACCTCACGTTTACCGAGGGACCGAAAACAGCAACCAGCGAAGGTCATCTGACCATCGGCAATTACACCCATTTGGCCAATAAGGTGGGCCAGCCCTACCCGCAGACTTATTTGCCAAACCCCAAGGACACGCGAAGCGGCGAAGTGTGGTTTGTCGATACAACGGAGGATCAAGCCGTTTCCCATGCCGTTCAAGGCGACGCAGGTCGCTTTACCGTCGTGCATGAGCTGGGCCATGCCTTGGGGCTGAGCCATCCCAGCCGATATGACGCCCGTTCCGGGCCAGCGAAGCCCGGGTATTTCGAGGACTCTGAAAGCCATACCAGCATGAGTTATTTTGGCGTAGGTAGAGGCTATATGGACCATGGCGATACCCGCGCGTCGGCGCCGCAACTGGACGATATCGGTGCCTATCAAAAGAAATACGGCGCCAACTACGAAACCCGCAAAGACGACACCACCTACGGTTTCAACGCCAATACGAACCGGGACTTCTTGAGCCTAAAGACCGACAAAGACAAGATGGTCGCTGCCATCTGGGACGGTGGCGGCAATGACACATTGGACTTTTCCGGCTATCAGCAGGACCAAAAGGTCAGCCTGGAACCAGGGACGTTCTCTGACGTCGGCGAGCTCAAGGGCAATGTCTCGATTGCCTACGGCGCAACCATCGAAAACGCCATCGGCGGCTCGGGCAATGATTTGCTGGTCGGCAACGCAGCGGCCAACACGCTTATGGGAAGGGATGGCGATGACCGCTTATCCGGCGCGGGCGGGGCAGATATCTTGTGGGGCGGCAAAGGCAATGACGTCTTTGTTTATGGGAAGACCAGTGAGTCCACCTGGGCTGCCCCGGACCAGATCATGGATTTCGTCAGCGGTGAGGACCGAGTGGACGTGTCCGGAATCACCACGACACTGGGTGACATGCCGCTGAAGTTCGTCAGTGCATTTTCTGGTGCCAGCGGTGAAGCGATGGTGACCTATGACCCGGCACCTCAGATAAGTACGTTGCGCATCAGCGCCAAGCCCGACGAGCCCGCCTTGGTCCTTATGGTCCACGGCAAATTGAAACAGAGCGACATCGTGAGTTGATTCAACTGACACCTCGCAACCGCGCCTCAAACACCTGCTGCACCCGTGGCTCATCACTGTGGGCCACATTGAAGCGCATCGAGTCGCGGTGCGCCGGGTCATAACCGAGCAGCGCGCCCGGCGCCAGCACCATGTCTTGTTTCAATGCCGCCTGGGTCAGCAACTCGCCATTGATCCCAGGCGGCAGGCGCGCCCAGATAAACATCCCGCCTTCGTAACCCATGGGCAATTCGCAGCCGCAACGCTTGAGCCATTGCTCGACCCGCCCACCGGCCTCGATCAAGCGCAGCACCATGCGCTTGCGGTGCTTGGCGTAGCTGCCTTCGCTGAGCATGCGGTACACGATCTGTTCGAACAGCTCCGAGGTCACGCCGCCGCTCATCAGCTTCATATTGGTCAGGTTGGCCGCCAATTGCGGCGCGGCCACGACGAAGCTGACGCGGGCGCCCTGCGCTGGGCAGCGAAGCAGCCCCAAAACAGCCAATGCCTATTTATCTGAAATACCCATTGCCTGGACTGGGGCCGCTTCGCGGCCCAGCACGAGCAAGTCACAAGCGGCGATGTTGTCTTGGAGAGTGGTGTTGGTTTTACCAAGTTGATGGGTCTTCGAGGCCGGCTTTTTCGAGGTCGTCCTTCCAGACCTCGTTGGCGAGTCGGTAGATGTCGACGAAGAAGCCTCGAGGATCGGCGATTTCGGTTTCGTCCCAAGCCATTTTTGAATACGCCTCTGGATCGTCCTCAAAGTAAGCGTGGAAGTTAAAGTTTTCAGTGTTTAACGCCTGAAGTAAGGTTTCTACTAGTCGGTACCTATGGCGATAGGAAAGCCTGTTGAAAGGATCTAAGCAGTACTCATGTATAAGCGCTTCTCTGTCTTTCTTTTCGTTTGGATTGAGGCGGGCGAGTGCTTTCCCTTTGGTTTCCTCCCTGTCATAAATATCAAAAACGCCTACGAAATAGTTCAAGCTGGCATCGAAAGGTATGTGCTCGGAGGAAGGGTGAAATAGCATTTTTATTCCTTAATTGGGAATAGAGTAAAAGGCGTTCCGCTTTCACGAAATTTCATTTCTGCGCCATTCATTGAAGGGTTGAAAGTTGGATTGTCAGGGTCTTTCTTGTTAGGTCTGTAGCCACGTCCAGCTCCTGGTAATTCTAAGCGCACAATATCGTTTGTCTTGTCGTCAATGTCAGTGTAGCGCGGCAGGCCTCGTTCAACCCGAGACGTAGCCTTTGTCCATGCCTGAAGTTGGAGCTTCCAGCTGTTAAATTGGGAACTTGGGACGCCTTTTTTATTTTGCGGAGTTATATCTGTTATTGGGTCTGTTCCATTGATCGAACGCCTTCTTATCTTGTGACTCTCTACCTCTGGGCCGTGCTTGCCAACCATGTGCATGTCGTACTCTGCTTCGTATTCCAGTACTCGACGTTTCGCATTTGCTTCGGTAAGTTCCTCAGTTCTCTTCTGTCTAGCTGTAAGCTGCGGCCCGGGAGTTTTTGGCTCACCGGAGTTGACTTTAACGGAGTCAAAAGGACTTTGGGCGTTATAGGATGGTTTGCATCCAGCGGTTCTTGGGCAAGAAGTTAATCCCAGAGGATCCACCCAGCCAGTAGGATTGGGCACTTACCGGTACGCATTGATCCCACCCGCCAGCTTCACCGGGTCCGGCGTCAGGTAACGACCAACATCCGGATTGTAGTAGCGATGGCGGTTGTAATGCAGCCCGCTTTCCGGGTCGAAGTATTGGCCTTGAAAGCGCAGCGGGTTGTCGACTTTTCCTATGTCCAGGCGGCTGATTTCGCCGTAGGCGCGGTAGTGCGCAGACCAGACGATTTCTCCGTTGGAGGCGGTGAGTTCCTGTGGGGTGCCGAGGTGGTCGAGTTGGTAGTGGTAGGGCTTGGTGTCTTTTGGGCCGAAGCCTTCCAGCAGCGCCAACGGGCGAAAGCTGTCGGGTTCGTAGAGGTAACTGCGGTGGCGGTCCGCGTGGTGTTCGGCGATGAGTTTGTCGCCTTGCCAGAAGAACTCGGTGGTTAGGCCGTCGATGGTTTTGCTGATGCGGCGGCCGAAGGGGTCGTAGCGGTAGCTGGCCGTTTTTCCATTGGGTTGCGTTATACCGATCAGGCGGTGCTGGCAGTCATAGCGGTATTCGGTGACGAGTTGGTGGCCTTTGCCTCGGCGTTCACGGATCAGATTGCCGAAGGCGTCGTAGTCGTAATGGCGATCACCTTGGATCATCAGACGGTTGCCGGCGACGATGTCCGGGCCGGGGCGGTCTTGCATGAGCAGGTTGCCCGCCGGGTCATGGCCGAAGTGTTCCTGCTCGCTTTGAGAGTGATCGGCCCGGGTCAGGCGGGCGAGGGGGTCGTAGTGGTAGTGGTGTTCGCCTTTGCGGGTGTCGTTCAGGCGGGTGAGGTTGCCGGCTTTGTCGTAGTCGTAGTGGCGTTGGTAAAGGTGGTGTTCCTGTTGGGTAACGGCGTGGGCGTGCAGGCGTTGCTGGTCGTCGTAGTGGTAGTGGCTGATTAGGTGGCCTTGTTGGCGTTGGTGTTCCTGGCCGGCTTTGAATAAGTGTGAGGTCAGGACCGCACCATTCAGTTCAACTGTGGAAAGGTGTCCGCCTTTGTCGTGGTTGAAGGTGAGGCGGTTGTTATCCGGCAGGCGCAGTTTTTGAAGTTGGCCGCAGGCGTCGTAGCCATAGCGCAGAGTGCCCCAGCCTTGGTGTTCGGCGGTGAGGCGGTGTTGCGGATCGTATTCGTAGGCCAAGGCCCAGTGGCCGTCGTCGACGCTGAGGAGGTTGCCTTGGCGGTCGTAGGCGTAATCGACGATGTTACCGTCGGGCAGGGTTTTTCTGACGAGGCGTCCGGCATGGTCGCGCTCGTAGCGGGTGACTAGCTGACTGCCATCGTCGCCATATTCGGTCTTTTCTTGCAGGTTGCCGTTGAGGTCGTAAACGTAAGCCGTGCGCTGCCCGTCAAATCCGATTTCCTGTTGGATCAGGCCGTTGCTGTGGTACTGGAGCCGTTAGGTTTCGCCGACTTCGTTTTCGATCTCGGTCAGCAGTAGCCTGGCGTTGTCGTAACGCTGTTCCACCTTGTCCCTAACCATCGGCACCGGATTGGAAACCACCTGATCCCCAACCTTCAGCGGCACATCCGGAATCACCCTGATCGGCGTCGCCGGCCCCCCCAGCAGAATCGGTTTGGCCGCTTCGATATGCGGCTCCAACCGAGGCCCCACCAGTTGATCCGCCAACATCTCAAGCAACTTGCGCGCTCTACCCGACTTGATTTGACTCAGCACCTGCACACCCAGGCGCACGGCCACACCCATGGCGCCCGCGACCCTCAACAGCAGCAGATTGATCAACACTTCGCCGGTGATTTCCCCCATCACCTCGTTCATCTCTGGTGGCGGCAACATCCGTACCCAGCTGGAGGTCGCCGCCAGATAGATGAACAACAGCGGTTCATCACTGAGTACGAGCAAACCCTTGGCAATTGATTCACTGCCCAGTTTCAGCAGCTCATCAAGCTCGGCCTCAGAGACGTATTGAAGCAACTTTTCGCTGTTAGGCTTGATGTCTGCCAGTAGGTCGTACAGCTGTGTGATGTTGTGCCACAGGCTGTAAAGCGCCTTGCCCATCCCATGTAGAAATGCCTTCTCCAGCATCCTGCGCTGATCAAGCGGGTTAGCGTCTGTGTAGTCCTTCCACTGGGCTTGGAAGGTGCTTTTCCACTCGTTGCGCAGGCGAACGTCCAATGCATCAATCACCGCCTGATAAGACGCATACAGCGCCCTGACGTGATCTTTGGAAACGTTGGGATAGAAGCAGACCCGGTACTGCTGGTTGCGATCACACTCGTTGATTTCGAGAATGCCGCTTGGGCCAATCGTTTTGTGGAGCGGTTCGCCCAGTGGGCCGCCGTTGGGATCGACGCGTTGCAGCATCACCGGCGTGTTGCCGATGGGCACGAATTGCGTGCTTTGAAACATGTGCACCAGGGTTAACGTGCCGTTGGCCTGGCAGGTGGCGGTGGTGGCACTGGGATAAAGAGAACGGTTGATCGGCGCGACCAGCGCCACCTCATCCCCGACCTTGAACACCTGCTCGATATCCAGCGCGGAAAAGCTCCAGACGCTCGACGCCCAGTCATCAAACGTGTTCAGGCATTCACGGAAATCGCGAAAGACGGCCTCGACATCGACCGTCTTCACATCCATTGGCGTCAGGGCCAGCCTGCCAATGGCCGGGTTCAAGAAACAGCTCCAACAACAGAAAAGTCCATCTGCAATCCCTCGCACTGTGTATTCAGGCGAGGGACTTTGCGGACCTTTTCAGGGGTGGGGAGTAGAGCTTATCCGGCAGTTATGTGGGGAATTTCGGCAGCTTTCGTCTTCTCTCGCCCCTGCACCAAACCGAACGGCTGGTTGAACAGCAGCAAAGTCGGCACCGCACCGATCAAACCCAGCGGCGAGGTAGCGAAGACCATGAACATCACGCCGAATGAACGCACCTGAAACATGATCACGCCGAGCATCACTGCCGGGTCGCCCTGGTGGCGAATGCGGTAGCGGGGCGGGTCTTCATAGCCACGGCTTAGGGTGGCCATATCGGCGATGCGCAACACGCGGTCATTGACCTCCAGCGGTACGGGCTTGAGCCACCTTGAATACGGCATCAATGTCGGCCTGATCGTGTCGATGCTGATCGTGGGTTCCACCGACACCCGGCGCAACATCATGCGTCTGGGGCCGCAGCGGGTTTGGCTGCTGGCTTGATGGGGTTTGCGCAGATGTTCGGTGCGACCTGCAGCGGGGTGTTGTTGAGCCAATTGCGCGATGGCAGTGCCGCGCCGATGATCATTATCCAGGCCTGCTTTGCGGTGGCGGCATTCATCGCGTTTCACCTGCTGCGACAGCGCCAGGCCAAGGGATTGTCCTATACATAGGACGAATAAGGTCGCTTTTGCCGGCTAGTCCTCAAGCGTTGGCAGACTTATGGTGTCTTCACTTTGGAGGCACACCATGAAAAAACTTATCGGCATCTACACCAGCCCCCGCGCCCATTGGGTTGGCGACGGCTTTCCGGTGCGCACGCTGTTTTCCTACGACACTATGGGCAAGCACATCAGTCCATTCCTGTTGCTGGACCACGCCGGCCCGGCTGATTTCACCCCGACTGAACAACGTCGCGGCGTCGGCCAACACCCTCATCGCGGTTTTGAAACCGTGACTATCGTCTACGACGGTGAGGTCGAACACCGCGATTCCACCGGCGCCGGCGGCAAAATCGGCCCGGGCGATGTGCAATGGATGACCGCCGCCAAAGGCATTCTCCACGAGGAGTTCCACTCCGAAGCCTTCGCCCGCAGCGGCGGGGCGCTGGAGATGGTGCAACTGTGGGTCAACCTGCCGGCCAAGGACAAAATGGCCGACGCCGGTTATCAGACTATCGTCGACGGCGACATCCCGGTATTGCCACTGGCCAACGACGCCGGGCAACTGCGTCTGATTGCCGGTGAATTCGCCGGCAGCCATGGCCCGGCCCGCACCTTCACGCCGATAGACGTGTGGGACGTGCGCCTCAACGCCGGCAAGCCAGTCACCCTGGACCTGCATGAAGGACGCAACACCGCACTGGTAATCCTGCGCGGCACGGTGCTGGTCAATGGCAAGGAGGTTGCGCGCCACGGGCAATTGGCGTTGTTCGAGCGCGATGGCAGCCAACTCACCCTGGAGGCAAGCGACGACGCCAAGGTTTTGCTGCTGAGTGGCGAGCCTATCGACGAGCCGATCGTGGGCCATGGGCCATTTGTGATGAATACCGAGCAAGAGATTCATCAGGCGTTTGCTGATTTCCACGCGGGCAAGTTCGGGCAGATGCACGCTTAGGGAGCGACCACAGTTCTAATGTGCGGGCTTGCTCGCGAATGCGGTGGTTCAGGCATGAATCTGGTGACTGACACACTGCATTCGCGAGCAAGCCCGCCCCCACATTGGAACTGTGGTCTTTGGAAGAGACGGGTTACTGCAAGTTAACGAACAGCCCGCCATCCACCAGCAACGACGCGCCGGTCACATAGCGTGCCATGTCCGAGGCCAGGAAGACGATCGGCCCCGCCACATCATCCGGCTCGCCGAGTCGACCCAGCGGCGTGCGCGAGGTCATGTAGGCGAGTTTTTCCTCATCCGCGAGATCCTCCTTGTTGATGTCGGTGGCGATGGTCCCCGGCAGTACCGAGTTGCAGCGAATGCCATGAGGCCCCAGGGCAATCGCACAGGACTGCATCAGCGAATGCAGCCCAGCCTTGGTCGGCGTGTAGTGGGTTTGCATGCCACCGCCGACCAGGGCGCTGATCGAGCTGACGGCAATGATCGCGCCGCCGCGCCCCTGGTTTTTCATCTGGTTGGCCGCCGCCTGTACGGCGAAGTAGGCGCCGTTGAGGTTGGTGTTGACGGTTTGCAGGTACACCTCACGGGGCATGTCGAGGAACGAGTGGAACGGGCAGATGCCGGCGTTATTGACGAACACGTCGACGCTGCCGAAGGCCTTGACTGCGCCCGCCACCAGTTTGTCGCCGGTGTCCGGGTCCGCAGCGTCGCCGCCCACTTCGATGGCTTCACCCCCAAACGCCTGTATCTCTTCAATCAACGAATAGGCCGCTTCCGTGCCTTGACCACTGCCGCTGTGGCCGATGACCACACGGGCACCTTGGCGTGCACATTCACGGGCGGCGGCGCGGCCGATGCCACGGGAGGCGCCGGTGATGATCACGGTTTTGTCTGCAAGCAACATAAAAACACTCCTTCAAAAATGGGGTGGTGTCAGCCGAGGAAATTGCCGTAGCCGACCATGGCAATCGCGCCGAGGATCACCGCGATACCCGCTACCAAAACGCCCTTGTTGGCGACGCTGGTGCCGTGCCATTCGCGGAAATACAAGCCCCAGCAGTTGGACACGATGATGATGAACGACATGTGCAGTACCCAGGAGCTGGCGTCGTTCTGCAGGCGGCTTTCGCCCATGCCGTAGAAGAAAAACTGCAAGAACCACAGGGTGCCGGCGATGGCCACTAACAAGTAGTTGCCCAGCAACGGGGTGCTACGGTCGGTGTAGTTATGAAAGGTACGGTTGCGCCAGTTCAGCCACAGGCACCAGATGCCGTTCGTGGTCAGTCCGCCCCACATGATCACCATAAAGGTCACGTTGTTCTGGAACAGGCTGTTGGCGCCGTGTTCTACCGCTGCGGCGGCCAGCGGGCGGCCGGCAGAAATGCCGTAGCTGAAACACGCACTCAGCACCCCGGAAATCACCGCCACCAGCATGCCCTTGCCCAGCGCGAACTCGCTGACACTGGCGAACTTCACCGCCTGCGACACTTCGCGTTCCTTGATCAGCCCGGCCTTGCCGCACACCGCAATACCCACCAACGACACCGCCACGCCCCACAACACCCAATGCCCACCTTGAGAGGCCAGCATCGAGGTCAGCGTGCCTTCGGTTTCAGTGGTGAACAGGTCGCGGTACAGCGCCGGCATCAAGGCGCCGAGGGCCGAGGTGAGGCCCATGATCAGCGACATGCCGAGGGACAAGCCGAGGTAGCGCATGCTCAAGCCGAACGTCAGCCCGCCGATGCCCCACAACACGCCGAACAGGTAGGTCCAGAGCAGGGTGCTGGTGTCGGCGTTGCGCAGGATTTCCACCCAGCCGGGCACCGTCAGTTGCGCCGCGATCAGCGGCACGATCAGCCAGGACACCAGGCCGCCGGTGATCCAATAACTTTCCCAGGCCCAGCCGCGGACCTTCTTGTAAGGGATGTAGAAACTGCCGGAAGCGAAGCCGCCGATGAAGTGCAGAATCACACCAAGGAGAATGATTTCCACGTCGTCGAATCCTTTTTATTGTTGTTGTGGGTCAGTTGGATCAGGGGCGCGTCAGTTTGAACATCGGCAGCAGGTCGACACTGACCGGCGAGGCATCCGCATGGCTGTGCATGATGTCTTGCATGTAGTTCCACCAGCGTTGCATCAGTGCGGTGCCAGGCAGTTCATCCAAACCATGGGCGTCTTCGTGGGTCAGCGTGGCGAACAGTGCGTTGGCGGGCTCATCGAGGAAAATCCGATAATCCACCACGCCGGCCTCCAGCAGCGCCTGGGCGAGTTCCGGCCAGATCTCATCGTGACGTCGGCGGTACTCGGCGGCCTGGCCCGGGTTGAGGTTCATGCGAAAGGCACGTGTCTGCATCACTGCGCTCCAGGGTGAGGGGCGGGGCTGTAGACCCGTACCGCGTTGTGCACGAAGAACTTGGCTTGCACGGTCTCGGATTTGTCGGCCATGCAGCGTTTGACGAGCCCGAGGGTGGTGGCGAAATCTGCCAGATGATCACTGTTGGGCCAGTCGCTGCCGAAGAAGCAACGGTCTTCGCCAAAGGCTTCCCAGAGCACGGCCAGGCGGTCGTTGTAGAACGCTGTGTCGGTGATCACGCCGTGCGGCCCGAGCTGGGGGATTTCTGCCAGTTTGGCGAACACATTCGGGCGCTCTGCCAGGCGCAACAGGTCCGCGTGATACGCCGCTTCTTCACCCGCCGGCACCTGGGCATTAGGCAGGTGATCGACGACAATGCGCAGCGCTGGCAGGGCATCGCTCAACGTCAGCAGGCCCTTGATCAGGCGCGGGTTCGGGTTGGCGCTGTCCAGGCTGCGGCCCGTGGCGGCGAGCTGGCGCAGGCCGTCGATAAACCCTGGGCGTGTCTGGTCCAGCAACAGGTCGCGGTCCCACAGGTTGCCGTAGCGCAGGCCAAGGAACAGCGGCTCATCCGCGAGGGCATCAAGGTCGGCGGCAAAGCGTGCGTGCAGCGGGTCCAGGTTGCCCACAAAGCCGAGCATGCGCGGATCGCTGCGCAGGGTGTCGAGCAGCCAGCGGTTATCGTCGCGCCAGGGGCTGGCTTCCACGGCAATTGCGCCGACCACGTTGTGTGGCTCGGCCAGGGCCCAGTAATCCGCTGGCAGGTGCGCGGCATACAACCGGTTGCCCGGCTCGGGCCATGGAATGCCCTGGGGCCGACGCGGGTCGAACAGGTGCAAATGGCTGTCGATGATCGGGCCGCTATAGTCGGTCAGGGGCATGACGCTGTCCTTATCAGAAGCAAATTCGAAGGGGCCAGCACGCTAGCGTGCCTGGCCCGGTTTAACCCGCTCAGCTCTGCAGGTACACCACGTGCGTGTGGGTGTACTCGTAAAGGCCGTGCTTGCCGTCGGCGCCGCCGATGCCGGATTTGCGCACGCCGGCGTGGAAACCTTGCATGGCCTCGAAGTTCTCGCGGTTGACGTAGGTTTCGCCAAAGTCGATCTCGCGCACCGCGTGCATGGCCTTGCCCAGGTTGCGGGTGTAGATCGACGAGGTCAGGCCGTAATCGCAGTCATTGGCCAGTGCGATGGCTTCGTCGAGGTCGTCGACAATCTGGATCGGCAGTACCGGGCCGAAGATCTCTTCGCGCATGATCTCCATGTCGGCGCGGCACCCGGCCAATACCGTCGGCTCGAAGTGAAAACCCGCCCCCAGGTCGGCGATCTGCCCGCCACTGACCAAGCTCGCGCCCTGGCTCAACGCGGTGCGCACCTTGCGGTTGACGCTGTCCAGGCCCTGGCGATTGATCAGCGGGCCCATTTCCACGTCTGCCCTGGCGATGGGGTCGCCGTAGCGGGTGGCGGACATGGCTGCGCTGATGCGCTCGATGAATTGATCAGCGACCTTGCGCTCCACGTACACGCGCTCGGCGCAGTTGCACACTTGGCCGGTGTTGATGATGCGCGAGTCACGGATGGCTTTCACCGCCAGGTCCAGGTCGGCGTCCGCCAGCACGATGGCCGGGGCCTTGCCGCCCAGTTCCAGGTTGAGCTTGGTGATGTTCGGGGCGGCGGCGGTCATGATCCGCGCACCGGTGGCCACGCTACCGGTGAAGCTGATCATGTCTACGCCCTTGTGCGCCGTGAGTGCGCCGCCGACCTGGCCGTCGCCGCAGACCACGTTGAACACACCGGCGGGCAGGTCGGTCTCGGCGACGAGCTTGGCGAATTCAAAGCAGTTGTTCGGGGTTTCTTCGCTGGGCTTGATCACGATGGTGTTGCCGGTAAGCAGTGCCGGCGCCATTTTGCGCGCGATCAAGAAGAACGGAAAATTCCACGGCAGGATGCCGGCCACCACGCCCAACGGCTTGCGGAACAGGAAGATATTTTCGTTCTGGCGGTCGCTGGTGATGATCTCGCCTTCGATGCGCCGCGCCCACTCGGCCATGTAGTCGAGGTAATCGGCGGTGAAGTTCACTTCCACCTCCGCCAAGCCACTGACTTTGCCTTGTTCCAGGGTAATGGTGCGCGCCAGGTGCGCAACGTTCTCACGCAGTTTGGCGGCGATGCGCCGCAGGTGCCCGGCGCGTTCAATGGCGGGTTTACGCGCCCAGGCCTTTTGCGCCTGGCGCGCGGCGGCCAGGGCCTGGTCGACATCGGCAGCGGTGGACGCCGGCACCTTGGACAGCAGCGCGCCGGTGGCCGGGTTGAGCACGTCAATGTGCGCTTCGCTGGGGGTGAAGCGGCCGTTGATGAAGTTCTGGTAAACGGGAACGGATGGCATGGGCAGGTTCCTCAGTAAGTGCGCGAAGGCGCTTGTGGGTCGGCAGCTGGGCGATAGCGGGCGAGGGTGGCCAGGGCGCTCTGGCGCAGCAGGCTGATGTCGATGGCCACTGCGATAAAGCGGCAGCCCCAGGCTTGGTAGCGGCGTGCGTCGTCTTCGTTGGGCGCCAGGATACCGCTGACCTTGCCGGCGGCGAGGGTGGCGTCGATGGCGTGTTTGATGCGCTCCTGCACCTCGGGGTGGCCGGGGTTGCCGGCATGGCCGAGGCCGATGGACAAGTCGGCGGGGCCGATGAACACCGCGTCAACACCTTCCACGGCGGCGATCGCAGCGACGTTTTCCACGCCAAGGCGCGATTCCACCTGCACGATCAGGCACAGCTGTTCATGGGCGGTGTTCAGGTAGTTGTCCACGCCGTCCCAGCGTGTGGCGCGGGTCAAACCGCCGCCGACGCCACGAATACCATGGGGCGGATAACGCATGGCACGCACCAGGGCCTGGGCCTGCTCGGCGGTTTCGACCATGGGGATCATCAAGGTCTGGGCGCCGACGTCGAGCAGTTGCTTGATCAGGCTGGCGTCACCGTTGACGGCACGCACCACGGGCGCCGTGGTGTACGGCGCGACCGTCTGCAACTGGTTGAGCACACTGGGCACAGTGTTGGGCGCATGTTCACCGTCGATCAGCATCCAGTCGTAACCCAGGCTGGCGACGATCTCGGCGGCGTAGCCGGTGGCGAAACCGGCCCAGATGCCATAGTGGGTGGCGTCCTTGGCGAGGGCGGCCTTGAAGCCATTGCGGGGCATGTGCATGGCGCTTTCCTCAGCGGTTGTAGGGACGGTGCAGTTGGCAATCGGGGTTCAGGTCCACGCCGAAGCCGGGCTTGTCCAGTACCGACAAGCGCATGCGGCCATTCACCGGCACCGGTTCGCCCAACAATTGCGGGTGGAACATCGGCACCACTTCATCCGCCTTGGGCGCCATCATCAGGAACTCGGCGAATGGGCTGTTATGGCGGGTGGCGACAAAGTGGTAGCTGTACACCGACGAACCGTGTGGCACGACCATTGCGTTATGCGCGTCGGCCAGCGCCGAGATTTTCACCAGCTCAGTGAGGCCGCCACACCAGCCGACGTCGGGCTGGATGATGTCGCAGCAGCCCATCTCCAGCAGCATGCGAAAGCCCCAGCGGGTGGCTTCGTGTTCGCCGGTGGTGACCAACATGCCTTTGGGCACGTTATTGCGCAGGGCCGCATAGCCCCAGTAGTCGTCAGGGGACAGTGCTTCTTCGATCCACTTCAAGCCATGTTCATGGGCGCCAATCGCCAGCTTGGTGGCGTAGTTAACATCCAGGCTCATCCAGCAGTCGAGCATCAGCCAGAAGTCCGGCCCGACCCGTTCGCGCATGGCCGCCAGGGCTTCGAGGTTCTTGCGCAGGCCGTCTTCGCCTTCGCTGGGGCTGTGATGCAGGGGCATCTTGCCACCGATAAAGCCCATCTTCTGCGCGAGGTCCGGGCGCGCGCCGGTGGCGTAGAACTGCAACTCGTCACGCACCGCGCCACCGAGCAATTGGTGCACCGGTTCCTGACGGATTTTGCCGAGCAAGTCCCACAGCGCCAGGTCGACGCCGGAAATCGTGTTGATCACCAGGCCCTTGCGGCCGTAATACAGGGTGGACTGGTACATCTGGTCCCAGATTTTCTCGATGTCGGTGACGCGGGCGCCTTCGATGAAGCGCGCCAAGTGTTTCTCGACGATGTAGGCGGCCGGTTCACCGCCGGTGGTCACCGCGAAACCAACGGTGCCGTCACTGGCTTCGATTTCCACCACCAGGGTGCCGAGTACGTTGATGCCGAAGCTGCGGCGACTCTGGCGGTACTCGGGGTACTTGCTCATTGGGGTGGAAATATGGTCGTCGATCCAGTGCCCATCGGCCTGGTCGTGGTAATCGGCGCCGCCGCCTCGCAGTACAAAGGCGCGGACGTGTTTGATGGTGAGATGACCCATGGTGTGACTCCTGGCGTTAAACAGTGGCCGGCGTTTTCGACGCGGTGCGGCCGGGTGAATGGATGCCCAGCACCAGCAATGCAGCCAGTACCGTGGTGGCGGACAGCAGGTACAAACCGGCTGCTGGGGAATTGAAGGCGCCTTCAGCCCAGTGCTTGATCACCGGGGCGATAAAACCACCGAGGGCACCGAAGGAATTGATCAGCGCAATGCCGGCTGCGGCGGCGCTGCCGGCCAGGTAGCTGGAGGGGAAGGTCCAGAACACCGGTTGCACCGCGATAAAACCGGAGGCGGCGAAACACAGCGCGAGCATGCCCAGCAGCGGGTTGGCGAAGGTCACCGAGCAAGCGATGCCGGCGGCGGCCATCAGCAGGGTCAGGCACGCGGTCTGCCGGCGCAGGCCGGTACGGTCGCAATAGCTGGGGATCCACCAGGCGGCGAACAACGCGAACAGCCAAGGGATGGCCGAGACCAGCCCGACCATCAACCCCATCTTGGTGCCGAGCAGGCCGCCGACCTGGGTCGGCAGGTAAAACACGACGCCGTACACGCTGGCCTGGATCAGCAGGTACACCAGGCACAGGTACAGCACCGAGGGTTGGCACAGTACGGTCAGCAGGCTGCGGCCGTGGGAGGTTTTGTGTTGGTCTTCGCTGTCCAGCAGGCTTTGGATCTGCTGGCGTTCATCCATGGTCAGCCACGTGGCATCGGCGGGGCGATTGTCCAGGTACCAGTACGCCCAGATGCCCACTGCCGTTGCCATCAGGCCTTCGACCGCGAACAGCCATTGCCAGCCGTGAATCCCAGCGAGGCCGTCCATTTCCAGCAGCAGACCGGACAACGGGCTGCCGAAGATGAAGGCCAAAGGCGCGCCAAAGTAGAAGAAGCCCATGGCCTTGCCGCGCACGGCCTGTGGGAACCAGTAGGTGAGGTAGAGGATCACGCCGGGGAAGAATCCGGCTTCGGCCACACCGAGTAAAAAGCGCAGCACATAAAAGCTGGTTTCGTTATGGGCAAATACCATGGCCGCGGAAACCAGGCCCCAACTGACCATGATGCGGCACATCCACAGACGGGCGCCGACACGGTGCAGGATCAGGTTGCTCGGTACTTCCAGCAGCGCATAGCCAACGAAGAACACACCCGCGCCAAATGCGAAGGCGGCGTCGCTCAAACCGGTGTCGGCTTGAAAGGCTTGTTTGGCAAACCCGACGTTGGCGCGGTCGAGAAAGGCCATGATGTACATCAACAGCAGGAAAGGCAGCAGCCGCCAGGAAATCTTGGCGAGCAGGGGCGTAGGCAGGGTTTTCATAGTGGCGTCCGATGTTTTGTTCTTATGGGACGGACTGTACGGCGGGCGATCAATGCGCTACAAATCGAATCTCGCTTACAACTGATAACCTCAGGGTATCGATATAAAGGAAGTTGATGAGTAGTCCGCCGATCTCCCGCAGCCTATTTAACCGCCTGCGCTACAAGCACTTGCATATGCTCGTAGCGCTGAGTTCCAGCCAGAACCTGCACCGTGCGTCCCAGGCGCTGAACATGTCGCAGCCGGCCGCCACGCGCATGCTGCGTGAGATCGAGGATATGTTTGCCTGCGACCTTTTCGAGCGTTTGCCCAGGGGCATGCGTCCGACGGCGCTGGGCCAGGAGTTGATCCGCTTTGCCGAATCAGCCTTGAGCGGGCTGGACCGTTGCGCCGAAGACTTGATGGCTCGCCAGCAGGGCGGCTATGGCTACCTGTCGATCGGCACCATCATGGGCGCCGCACCGGACTTGGTGATGGACTCCATCGCGCAGATCAAAACGCTAAACCCGCAACTGCGTATCCGCATCATGGGTGACACCAGCGACCAGGTGATCCAACTGCTTGAGCAGGGTCGCATCGACCTGGCGATCACGCGGCGCAACGCCGCCACTGACAGCGAGCATTACAGTTTCGAACCCCTGGGCAACGAACGCTTGCTGGTGGTGGTGCATGCGGGCCATCCCCTGGCTCAGCGCGAACACGTGCCCTTGGAGGAATTGGTGCACGACTGGCCGTGGATCCTGCAACCGCAAACCAGCCCGGCGCGTATCGGCTTCGACCAGGCGCTGCAGGACCTGGCGCTGCCGAGCCCAGCGGACATCATCGAATGCAGCTCGGTGTACTCCATGCAGCAGTTGATCCAACTGACCGACGCGGTGATGGTGCTGTCAGAAAGCGCGCTGCGTGATTACCTGAAGATGGGTTTGGTGGTGGCGTTGCCGGTAGCCCTGGAGGTACGGCTTGCGCCGTTTGGCATGTTATTGCGCAAAGGCGAGGGGGTGAGCCGGGAATTGGGGTGGTTTATCGACTTGCTGCGGCAGAAGGCCGCCATGCTTTAAACGCATTGTTGAAAAGGGCATGGTGTGTCAGTGCGATATTAAATAGAATGAATCTCATTTGAGACTCACTCGCGCCGCGCAGGTCGCTAGCCATGAATGATGCTGTTGTACCGACCCACGCCCCCGAACTGACCTTGTCGAGCCTGTACCGTGACCACCGCAGTTGGCTCGAAAGCTGGCTGCGCCGGCGCCTGGGCAATGCCTGGGATGCCGCGGACCTGAGCCAGGATACGTTTTTGCGGGTGCTCGCCAGCGCCCAGCCGATTGCGCAGATGCAGGAGCCGCGGGCGTACCTGGTGACCGTCGGCAAGCGCCTGCTGGTGAATTTTCATCAGCGGCGCAGCCTTGAACAGGCTTATCTGACTGCCTTGGCGAACCTGCCGGAAGAATGCGTGCCTTCCCCCGAGCAGCGTTGGTTGGTGTTGGAGACGCTGCAAGCCTTGGATGAATTGCTCGACGGCTTGCCGGTGCTGGTCCGCCGCGCCTTCCTCTGGAGCCAACTGGAAGGCCTGGGCTACCGGGAAATTGCCGAGCGCCTCGACGTGTCCGAGCGCACGGTGAAACGTTATATGGCCCAAGCCTACGAGCATTGCCTGCTGGTGGACCTGTGAGCCGCGACGTCGCCCGCGCCGCCGCCCATTGGTTGGCTCTGCTCGAATCCGGCGCGGCCACCGAGCGTGATCACGCCGCGTTGCAGCGCTGGCGTGACAGCCATCCCCAACACGAACAGACCTGGCAGAAAGCCCAAACCCTACGCCAGCGTTTCAGCGACTTGCCCCAGGCCCTGGCGATGGCCAGCCTCGACCGCCCACAACCGGGGCGACGCGCTGTGCTCAAGCGTGCCTTGGGGATCGCGGCATTGGTGCCGACTGCCTGGTTGGTCAGCCGCCAATTGCCCATCGAGGCATGGCGCGCCGACCTGCATACCGCCACTGGTGAGCGCAAACGCCTGCCATTGGCCGACGGCGGCAGCTTGCAACTCAATACCGCGACGGCAGTGAACATGGACCTCGCGCAGCACCGCATCACCTTGGTGGACGGTGAGTTGGCGCTGAATGTGCCTGGCGCGACGGCGATGACCGTGCACACCCGATACGGCGAATTGAGGGTCAGCCAGGCCGAAGTGTGTGTGCGGCAACTGGCCGCTGGCTGTCGGGTGTCGGTGCTCAAGGGCTTGGTTCACGTGCGCGACCTGAACGGGCAAGTGACGACCTTGCAGGCGGGCCAGCAAGCCCCCCTGAACGCCAGCGGGCTGGCCGCCTGGGCGCCGTTTGATGTGTCGCAGTTGGGCTGGCGCGCGGGTGTGTTGACGGCGCAGAACCAACCGTTGGGGGATTTTCTGCGGGAGTTGGAGCGCTATCGCCCAGGGGTGTTGCGCTGGGATTCACGCCTGGAGCGTATGCGGGTGACAGGCAGTTTTCGCTTGGACGACACGGACCGAATCCTCAACCTGTTGGCCTCAACGCTGGGGGTCGAGGTGCAGGCGCGGACGCGCTATTGGGTCACACTGAGTTAAGTGTGGGAGCCGTTTCAATTCAATCACATGGGCGCGTTGCAGCTCGCTCAAGCACAGCGGCTTCAGCTGCGCAGCACCGGATCACGCCGATTCGTTGGCGCTCGGCAGATGCTTCGCAGGTTGACAAATTCTTGAAGCGCTGTTGGCAGGGCAATAATTCACATATTCCTTAATGATATAAATAAATATTTATATATTCTTTTTGATGTGGTCGGTATTGGCGCATTTTGAGGGCCTGCGCATACGTGCGGATTGACCCAACAGCCAAAAAGGAAAGTCGACATGACCATTAAAGCGATCAACGTGCGCAACCAGTTCAAGGGCGTGATCAAGGACATTCTGCTGGGGGACGTGGTGTCGGAAATCGACGTGCAAACGGCGTCCGGTATTGTCACTTCGGTGATCACTACCCGTTCGGTACGTGATCTGGAGTTGAAAGTGGGCAGTGAAGTGATTGCCTTTGTGAAGTCCACCGAAGTGTCCATCGCCAAGCTGTGACGATCCCGTGTCGTCGCCGGCTGGCGGGGCGCCTGAGATCAAGATCAAAAGCAGAGCAGAGCAAAAGCTGAGCCCATTACGGCTCAGCTTAGGGTGAGTCAGGCCTGGCGTTGGCGCAGTACCCGTTCCATACGTTGCAAACCCTCTTCCAGCATCGACCGTGGGCAGCCGAAGTTCAGGCGCACGAATTGCTGGCTGTCGTCACCGAACTCGATCCCAGCGCTCAAGCCCACCTTGGCCTGTTCCAGGAAGAACTGTTGCGGGTCATCCAGGCCAAGCGCGCTGCAATCCAGCCAGGCCAAGTAGGTGCCTTGCGGTGCATGCATCACCACACCGGGCAGGCGGGTTTGCACGGCCTTGAGCAGGTAGTCACGGTTGGCTTGCAGGTACTGCACCAGCGCGTCGAGCCAGTCGCCGCATTGGCTGTAGGCCGCACGAGTGGCTTCCAGACCGAGGGGGCTGACGCTGTCGACCATGCCGCAACGGGCCGCGTTGAAGCGCTCGCGGATTTCGGCGTTCTGGACCACCGCAAAGCAGGTCTTCAAACCCGCCACGTTATAGGCCTTGCTGGCCGACATCAGGGTGATGGTGCGCTGGGCGATCTCATCGCTGAGGCTGGCGGTGGGGATATGGCGGCGGCCGTCAAAGCACAGCTCGGCGTGGATTTCATCGGAGATGATCAGCGCGCCGTTTGCCAGGCAGGCGTTGGCCACGGCGAGCAGTTCTTCGCGCGGGAAGACTTTGCCAATGGGGTTGTGCGGGTTGCTCAGCAGCAGTGCACCCGCGCCGGCCAGCGCATCGTGCAAGGCTGGCAGTGGCGTGAAGTATTCACCGTCGATCAGCTCGAAGGGGACTTCGATGCGCGGCAGGTTCCAGTGTCCTGGGGCCAGGCGGATCGGCCGATAGTTCGGGGTTTGCAGCACCACTGGCTGGCCCGGCTGGACACACGCGTGCAGCGCCATGTTGAAACCCGGTTCGACGCCGGGCAGGAACAGCAGCTCATCCGGTTGTACGCGCCAAGCGTATTTGGCCCACAGGTCGGCGACGATCGCCTCGCGCACATCCGGGCCGGCGACGCTGTAGCCGAGGACCTGCTGGTCGAGGCGTGCATGCAGCGCCTGCAGCACGGCGGGGGGCGCGGCGATGTCCATGTCGGCGATCCACATCGGCAAAACGTCCTGCGGGTAGCGGCTCCACTTGGTGCTGCCGGTGCCGATGCGGGGGTGGATCGTGTCGAAATCAAAGCTCATGGGGGGCTCGTATCAGGGAGTCAGGCGCAAGAATGGCGCTGATTCTAGCGCCATTATTTTTATAGGCCAGAGCTGATTGCCACCGACAGTCGCTGATGAGCCTGCTCCAGCGCGCGGTTGACCGCTTCTGCGCCGCGCACCATGGCCGGTAAATACACGAAATCGACTGACTGAATGCCCACGGTAGACAGGATCGCGGTCATGTACGGCGTGAAAAAGTCCGGCTCATGGCCCTTGCGGGCGTTACCCGAACTGACCAGCACAAAGGTGCGTCGGTCCTTCAGTAAGCCGACTTTTTCAAACTGCTCATTCAGCGTAAAGCTGCGTTGGATGCGCACCACTTGGTCGATCCAGGCCTTGAGCGCCGCCGGCACGGTGAAGTTATGCACCGGCGCGCAGAGGATCAGCAGGCCGCAGGCTTCGAGTTCCACGATCAACTGTTCCGACAGCCCCGTCGCGCTGGCGCTGAGTCCGCCCGGAGTGGTCAGCGCGTTAGCGTATTCACGGGTCAAGGGCGGCAGTGCCTGGCTGCCATAATCGCGTTCGGTCACCTGCGCGCCCGGCATCAGGTCGCGTAACAGTGCGCGGGCCAGTTTGAAGGTCTGCGCGGCTTTGCCGTGGGGGCTGAAACTGAGGAGCAGGGCGTGAGTCATTGGCTCAAATCCTGGGAAAAGTGCATGCCCAGGGGCAGCAGGCCCTGGCGGAAATAGAAGCGCTGGGCCATGGCCATGTGCATGCCGGTGTCCAGCACCAGCCAGCGATAGCCACGCGCGCGGGTTTCCTCACGCACGCGATCCAGCAGGCGTTCACCCAGCCGGCGACGCTGCAATGAGGCGTCTATCACCAGGTCATCCACGTATATAAAGCGGCCATACAGGGTGTTTTCGGTCAACCGGTAGCCGGCCAGGCCAATCACCTGGCCGTTTTCGCGTGCGGCCAGCAGGCGATAGCCGTTTTGCCGTTGGCGCTGGATTTGCGCGGCAAAGGCCGTTGCGTCGGTGAGGTGCGGGCGCAGCTGTTGCATCACTACGAAGCAGGCGATGAAATCGGCCTGGGTTTCCATCTGTACGCATTCGACGTGTTCATTCATGGCCTTGGTTCTCAACGTGCGCCTTGATCGCTGCCGGCACTTTGCGGAAGCTGATCGCAACGCGGTTAAGCGCGTTCATCAACGAAATGGCCAGGGTCAGGTCGGCGATTTCCTTCTCACTGAACGCCGCCGCGACCTCTGTGTAATCTGCATCCGGCACTTGGGTTTGCGCCACGGGGGTGACCACTTCGGCCCAGGCCAGCGCGGCACGTTCACGCGGGGTAAAGAGCGGGAGCCCCTCGCGCCAGGCAGCCAGCAGCATGATTTTTTCCAGGCTCACGCCCTGTTTGAGCAAGTCGCGGGAGTGGCTGTCCAAGCAATAGGCGCAGCCATTGAGTTGCGAGACCCGCAGGTACACTAAGTCGATCAGTTCTTTCTCCAGGCCGCAGCCATGGATGTAGCTGTGCACCGTGCCCAGGGCTCTGTAGCCGACAGGGGCGGCCTGGGCGTAATCGAGGCGGTGTTTCATGGGCATTCCTTTGTTCGGTCAGGGATGCGCCATTGTCGTGGGGGTGAACGGGGGCCGACAGGGGCATGATTGGACAAGTGGGTTGGGACATGATCAGACTTCGGCCTGTCTTTGCGTCGAGCCACTTGCGATGTCGTCACTACCCAAATACCAGGAAATCTACCGGCGCTTTCGCCAGGCCATCGACCAGGGCCAATTGCGCCCCGGTGAGCGCGTGCCGTCGGTGCGGGCGCTGGCCCAGGAGCTCAAGGTGGCGCGCGGTACGGTGGAGGCGGCGTATCAGCTATTGGTCAGCGAGGGCTTCTTTGAGGCGCGCGGGCAAGCGGGAACGGTGATCGCCGAGGCGTTGCCGCCGAAGTCGGTGAAGCCAATGCCGGCCTCGTTGCCAGGCACTTCAGGTCCACGTCCGCTGCAGATGGGCTTGCCTGCTTTGGATGCGTTCCCGCGCAAGCTGTGGGCGCGGTTGGTCACCCAGCAAGTGCGCCGCACCGACGCCGACAGCCTGGCGATGGGTGACGTACGTGGCACCCAGGCGCTGCGTGTGGCGATCGCCAGCTACCTGGCGTTGTATCGGGGCGTGGAGTGCTCGCCGCAGCAGGTATTTGTGTGTGCCGGGTATGCGGGGTGCCTGACGTTGGTGTGCGACACGCTGGCGATGGCGGGGCAACGCTGTTGGTTTGAAGACCCTGGGTATTTGCATGCGCGGCAATTGTTGATGCGTCACGGTGTGGAGCTGGTGCCGGTGCCGGTGGATCGCGATGGCCTGGATGTCGAGCAAGGCATTGCGCGCGAACGCGAGGCACGATTGGCGATTGTTACCCCGGCGCATCAGAGCCCGTTGGGTGTGGCGTTGAGCCCGGCGCGTCGGCAGGCCTTGCTGGAGTGGGCGCGGGCGCAAGGCAGTTGGGTGGTAGAGGATGACTACGACAGTGAGTTTCGCTATCGCGGCCAGCCGCTGGCAGCGCTCAAGAGCCAGGATGTGGATGACCGGGTGATCTATGCCGGGAGCTTCAGCAAAATGCTGTTCCCGGGCTTGCGGTTGGGGTATCTGGTGGTGCCCGTGTCGTTGGTCGAGGTGTTTGAACGGGGTGCCCATGCGTTGCAGCAGCGCAGCGCGCAGTTGTTGCAGCTGACGGCGGCGGATTTTCTGGAGCAGGGGCATTTCACCCGGCATCTGAAGAAAATGCGGCAGTTGTATGCGCAGCGTCGGGGGTATTGGGTGGCGGCGTTGCGGGTGCATTGCGCGGCGTTTTTGCGGGTAGATGAGCAGGCGGGCGGGATTAACCTCTTGGCTCGGTTGATGGTGGATGTACCGGATCGGGTTGTGGCTGAGGCGGCTGATCGTGCAGGGTTGGCAGTTCAAGCGTTGTCATCGTGGACGCTCGAGGTGGGGTGGGGGCAGGGGTTGATGATGGGATTTACCAATGTCGCGACGGCTCAGCAAGCGAAAGACTTGGCCCTGGTTCTGCGCAGCACTCTCGCCGAACTTACCGGCCTGAGCGAGCGATAGAGCATGGGCTTTTTCAGGCCGGTTCTGTGACCGACAGGTTCTGTAATAAAAACGCCATTGCGCTGGGGATTAAATCCGCAACGGGCTATTTTGGTGCATCTCAATAACCAGAGTAGCCATGGATGAAATACCAACCCTTCAGCCGTACCTTGATTGTCACCGCCCTGGTGTTGACGGTCAGTGGTGTACAAGCCGCGTCCCAGGCCCCGGTGGCCGGTGAAAATGGCATGGTGGTCACGGCCCAGCATTTGGCAACACATGTGGGCGTGGATGTGCTCAAGGCTGGCGGCAACGCGGTCGATGCGGCCGTCGCCGTGGGCTACGCGCTGGCCGTGGTATACCCGGCGGCGGGTAACCTGGGCGGTGGCGGTTTCATGACCGTGCAACTGGCTGACGGGCGCAAGACCTTCCTCGATTTCCGCGAAAAAGCGCCGCTGGCGGCCACCGCCAATATGTACCTGGACAAAGACGGCAACGTCGTCGAAGGCCTCAGCGCCAAGGGCCATCTGGCTGTGGGCGTACCTGGCACTGTCTCGGGCATGGAGCTGGCCCTGAGCAAATACGGCACCCTCAAGCGTGCCCAGGTCATCGCCCCGGCGATCAAACTGGCGGAAAACGGCTTCGCCCTGGAGCAGGGTGATATCGACCTGCTGCATACCGCTACCGGTGAGTTTGAAAAAGACAAGGACATGCGCGCAATCTTCCTGCATAACGGCCAACCGCTGCAGGTGGGTCAGAAACTCGTGCAGAAAGACCTGGCCAAGACCCTCAAGGAAATCTCGGCCAAGGGCAGTGACGGTTTCTATAAAGGTTGGGTTGCCAAGGCACTGGTGGATTCCAGCCAGGCTGGCAAAGGCATCATCACCCAGGCAGACCTCGACAACTACAAAACCCGCGAGCTGGCGCCCATCGAGTGCGACTACCGTGGCTACCATGTCGTTTCGGCACCGCCGCCGAGCTCCGGTGGCGTGGTGATCTGCCAGATCATGAACATCCTCGAAGGCTTCCCGATGGCCGACCTGGGCTATCACTCGGCCCAAGGCCTGCATTACCAGATCGAGGCCATGCGCCACGCGTATGTGGACCGTAACAGCTACCTCGGTGATCCGGACTTCGTAAAGAACCCGATCGAGCACCTGCTGGACAAAAACTACGCGACGAAACTGCGTGACGCGATCGATCCGCAAAAGGCCGGTGATTCCCAGGCGATCAAGCCGGGTGTATCGCCCCATGAAGGCAATAACACCACCCACTATTCCATCGTCGACAAGTGGGGCAACGCGGTGTCGGTTACCTACACCCTCAACGACTGGTTCGGTGCGGGCGTGATGGCGAGCAAGACCGGGGTGATCCTCAACGACGAAATGGACGACTTCACCGTCAAGGTCGGTGTGCCGAACATGTACGGGCTGGTCCAGGGTGAAGCCAACGCCATTGCACCGGGCAAGGCGCCGCTGTCGTCGATGAGCCCGACCATCGTGACCAAGGATGGCAAGACGGTGATGGTAGTGGGTACGCCAGGTGGCAGCCGCATCATCACAGCGACCTTGCTGACGATCCTGAATGTGATCGACTACAAGATGAACATCCAGGAAGCCGTGGACGCACCGCGTTTCCACCAGCAGTGGATGCCTGAGACGACTAACCTGGAGACCTTCGCGGTCAGCCCGGACACCCAGAAGATCCTTGAAAGCTGGGGCCACACGTTTGCAGGCCCGCAGGACGCCAACCACTTGGCGGCGATCCTCGTGGGTGCTCCATCCCTGGGTGGCAAACCGGTGGGGAATAACCGCTTCTATGGCGCGAATGACCCGCGTCGCAACACCGGGCTTTCCTTGGGCTACTAACCACGCCTGCAGTGAGCGGGCTTGCCCCGCTCACTACAATAATTCTTCTACAGCCTTGAAGGCCGCGACTCGGCGCTTCTCCCAATTCCCTCTGATCACTACGACTGCCTGCTGATGCTGCTGCATCCACGCCAGGCTATCCTCGAAAAACGCCTGCCGATCCGCCAGTTCCGGTTGGCAGCGTTGGCCGTCGGCGGTCCATTCCACATCATCCGGCGAGAGCAACAGGTGCAGGTCGTAATGCCGCGCCAGCAGTTCGCTGTCCAGCCACGCCGGGTAGTCGCCGAACAGGGTCTGGCTCCAGAGTCTGTTGGTCAGCAAATGCGTGTCGAGGATCAGCCACTCAGGCTGTTCGGCGCGGGCAGCGTCCTCCCAGGCCAGTTGGCCGCGGGCAATGGCCGGGATATCGGCCAAGGTGGTATCACGTCGATGATGGTCGATGAAATGGCGCACATATTCACCGACCATCAGCCCGCCGAAGTGCGCTTGCAGTTCAGCCGCCAGCCAGCTCTTGCCGCTGGATTCGGGACCCGCCAATACCACCACTTTCATGCGTGCAACGCCGGGTCGGCGCGCCATTCACGCCAGCCTTGCACGGCGATCACAGTGAACAGCGCGTACAGCGCGGCGGTGAGGTACAGGCCTTTGTAGAGGAACAGCCCGACGAAGATCACGTCCACCACAATCCACAACGCCCAGCACTGCACACGTTTCTGCGCCATCCACATTTGCGCCACGAGGCTGAAACCGGTGAGCGCGGCGTCGAGCCAGGGTTGGGCGGCGTCGGTCCAGTGGGCCATGGCGGCGCCGAGCAGCAGGCTGCCGACTGCGCCCACCGTGAGGCTGGCCATGATTGCCAGCCCACCAAGGCGGGTGACCTGGCGCCCTTGCTTGATCTGGCCGGCGCGGGTCCACTGCCACCAGCCGTAGACTTGCAGGGCGGCGTAAACCACCTGTAGCAGCATGTCGGAATAGAGTTTCACATCGTAGAACACCCAGGTGTAAAGCAGCACCATGACCAGCCCGATCGGCCAGCACCAAGGGTTTTGCTTGACCGTCAGCCACACGGCGATCACCCCCAGGGCAGCGGCGAACAGTTCAAGCCCGGACATGGTCGTTCCTTGGGAGAGTGGGAGAGGGCGGGGATTGTAACGAAAGAAGATTGGCGTAGGAATTGGCTTGTAGTGAGCGGGCTTGCCCGCTCACTACCGGACTAGACTTTGAACTGGCGCAAGAGTCCGTCGAGCTGATCGCTCAGGCTGCGCAAGTGCGCACTTGCTACGCTCGACTGTTCCGCCGCCAGCGCCGTGCTGTGGGACAAACCGGCGGCCTGGGTGACGTTCTGGTTGATGTCTTCCACCACATGCGCCTGCTGCAGCGTGGCGCTGGCAATCGAGGCATTCAGGCTGTTGAGGTTGTGCAGGGCCTGGCCGATGGCGGTCAGGCTGGCGCCGGCTTGGCCGGCTTGCTCGATGGTCAGTTGCGACGCGCTGTGGCTGTCGCTGATCACGTTGACCGCCGCTTCCGAGTGGCCTTGCAGGCGCTCGATCATGCCCTGGATCTCCGCCGTGGATTTTTGCGTGCGCTGAGCCAGCAGGCGTACTTCATCGGCCACCACCGCAAAGCCGCGGCCTTGCTCGCCAGCGCGTGCCGCTTCAATCGCCGCGTTCAAGGCCAGCAGATTGGTCTGGTCGGCGATGGAACGGATGACCTCGAGCACGCTGCCGATCTGGGTACTTTCAGCGGACAGGGTACGAATCACTTCCACGGCCTGGCTGATGGTGTTGGAGAGTTGGTCGATCTGTTGCAGGCTGCCGTCGATATTGACCTGGCCTTGCTGCGCCTGGGCCTGTGCATCGCGCATTTCGCTGGCGGCGTGTTCAGCGTTCTTGGCCACGTCCTGCACGCCGTAGGTGACTTCATTGATGGCGGTGGCCACCAGTTCCATCTGCTGGGACTGTTGCTGGCTGCGGTCATGGGCCTGGGTCGCATTGTTGCCCAGCTCCTGTGAGGACTGGCCCAGCGCGTTGGCGCATACCTGCAACTGGCTCACCACCTCGCGCAACTTGGCGGTGAAGTTGTTGAAGTGATTGGCCAATTGGGTGACTTCGTCCCGGCCGTGGGTGTCGAGGGTGCGGGTGAGGTCGCTTTCGCCGCTGGCAATGTTGCCCATGGCGTTCACCGCGTCCTGCAGCGGCCGCACAATGCTGCGGGCGATCAGTGAGACCAGCAACGCCATCACCAGCGCAATGCCGAGGCCGATAAACGAGGCTTTCCAGACCTGGGTGCTGAACTCGGCCTGCACATCATCCACGTACACACCGGAACCGATAATCCAGCCCCACGGCTGGAACAGTTGGATGTACGAAGTTTTCGGCACTGGTGCGTCGGCCCCAGGCTTGGGCCAGCGGTAGTTGACGATGCCGGCGCCCTTGGCCTTGGCCAGGATCACGAATTCGTTGAACACGGCAAACCCGTCAGGGTCACGAATGGCCGAAAGGTTCTGGCCATCGAGCTTGGGGTTGGCCGGGTGCATGATCATCACCGGCGTCAGGTCGTTGATCCAGAAATAGTCGTCATGGTCGTAGCGCAAGCCACGCACCACGCTCATGGCCTGTTTCTGGGCCGCTTCGCGGGTCATCACGCCAGTCGTCTCGAGGCTGTGATAAAACGTCAGAATCCCGCTGGCGGTCTGGACCACGTGTTGGGTTTGTAGGCGCTTGGCCTGGTACAGGTCGTCATGGATCTGCTTGAGCATCAGCAAACCCAGGGCCAACAGCATCAGCACGGCGACTATCAGGATCAGCCAGAGGCGCCGGCTGATCGACATATTGCGCAAACTGTTCATCGTCCTGTCACTCCGGGCTTTTTATAATTGTGGGCGTGCATCGACTTTTCCGCCTTGTCTGATAGTCTTTCGGCCTGTATTCGGAAAACCTGAGTACTGTCTGATTTTTCACAAGATTTTTGCAGGTTGGGGGTTAAAATCCAGCATCGTATCTTGTCGTCAGTGAACCATTAAAAAGATCAATGAGGCTTGCCATAGAGCAAGACCTTTGGGGGAAGCATGGATTTTTGGACCGCCATACAGGCATTGATTCTTGGCGTTGTGGAGGGGCTTACCGAGTTCCTGCCGATTTCCAGCACTGGCCACCAGATCATCGTCGCCGACTTGCTCGACTTTACCGGCGACCGTTTCAATGCGTTCAACATCATCATTCAGCTGGGCGCCATCCTCGCCGTGGTGTGGGAATTCCGGGGCAAGATTTTCGAAGTGGTCAGCGGCCTGCCGACCCAGCGCAAGGCCCAGCGGTTCACCGTCAACCTTTTGATCGCCTTCTTCCCGGCCGTGGTGTTGGGGGTGATTTTCGCCGACCTGATTCATCACTACCTGTTCAACCCGATCACCGTGGCAACGGCGCTGGTGGTGGGCGGCGTCATCATGCTGTGGGCCGAGCGCCGCGAGCACGAAGTGCATGCCGAAACCGTCGATGACATCACCTGGAAAGACGCGCTCAAGGTGGGCCTGGCGCAGTGCCTGGCGATGATTCCGGGCACCTCGCGGTCCGGCTCGACCATTATCGGCGGCCTGTTGTTCGGCCTGTCGCGCAAGACCGCCACCGAGTTCTCGTTCTTCCTGGCGATGCCGACCATGGTGGGTGCGGCGGTGTATTCGGGCTACAAGTACCGTGACCTGTTCCAGCCTGCGGACTTGCCGGTGTTCGCCATCGGCTTTGTGACCTCGTTCATCTTCGCGATGATTGCGGTCAAGGGCTTGCTCAAATTCATCGCCAGCCACAGCTATGCAGCGTTTGCCTGGTACCGCATTGCGTTCGGCTTGTTGATCCTGGCGACTTGGCAATTCGGCTGGATCGACTGGGCCGCGGCCAAGGCATGATGATTCAGCACCCACGCTTGAAGGCAGCGCTCTTCGTGCTGCTGTGCGCGGCGCCGCTGTTGGGTTCGGTACTGGTGTGGCAGCGCGGCGAGACCGTGATCCCGCTGGCGGCCTATGGCGTGGTCAGCGTGATCGCGTTTTTCCTGTATTGGAGCGACAAGCGCAAGGCGCGCACCGACAGTTGGCGCACGCCGGAAAATATCCTGCATGCCGTGGAACTGGCGGGCGGTTGGCCGGGGGCGCTGATTGCCCAGCAGGTGTTCCGGCACAAGACGCGCAAGGTGTCTTATCAGGTGTTGTTTTGGGTGATTGTGTTGTTGCATCAGGTGTTTTGGCTTGACCAGATGTTTCTCGGCGGCACGTTGGTTTCAGTCCTATAGGCTTGGGTATCTACAGCTCTTTTGGTGCTGCGCCAGACCTGTGGCGAGGGAGCTTGCTCCCGTGGCGGCGGGGCATGCGGCGACTTTTATCTGGCGAGAAACGGTTCAAATGTGGGAGCTGGCTTGCCTGCGATGGCTATGTGTCGGGCGACTAGGATCGAGTGTATATCCGTTATTTAGATAACGGCCACTTAGGGTTTCGCTCTTACAGCGACTCACTTTTGGAAAGGCCCAAAAGTAAGCAAAAGGCCTTCGCCCCACCACTCGGTGTCTCGCCTAGGCTCGACATGCCCTCACTCCGGCTTGAATCCGTGGGCCGCCGCGATGAGCCATCCTTGGCCCAGCGCGGCTAACCCGGCGTCCTGTCGGGTTACCCACGGATTCAAGCCTGCGTTCGGCCAGCGTGGTTGACGGGGCGCCTGAGATCAAGATCAAAAGCTGAGCAGAGCAAATCAAAAGCAGAGCAACCGATAGTCACTTAGATAACTAGGGTGCTTTTGCGTCAATTACCCAGCAACAGCCCGACCTGCGTGCGTTTGGGCAACTTGCTGACCACCAACTGGTGTGAACGCTGCAACAAGCCACGCAGTTCATCAGCCCCAAGCGGGTAGGGCGTGTTCATGATGATCCACTGCGCGCGGGCCAGATACGGCGCCGGGTGGATGCCTGGGCGGTCCACATGGCCGAGGAACAGTTCCTTATCGACCTTGAACGCCAGCGATTCACCGCGCAGGTTCTGCAGGGCAAACATCTTGTTTCCGGCAATCGAAAAGACGCGCACACCGCCCCATTTGTAGTCCTCCCGCGCGCCGGGCAGACTCAGGCAGAAGCTGGCGACGTGTTCTTCGGTCATCTTCATAGCAGGCGGTCTCCACAGCCTTTGAAGCCTTCTTCCAGGTAGTCGATCCAGGCCCGTATCGCCGGCAGCACGCCGCGCCGATGCGGGTAAACCGCTTGCAGCCAGCCGCCCGGCAACGACCATTCAGGCAACAATTGCACCAATCGGCCTTTGGCCAACTCTTCTTCGCAATACATCATTGGTAACACGGTAAAACCCACGCCCATGATCGCGCTGGCTTTACGCACAATGAAGTCTTCGATGCCCAGCCGGGCTTCCATCACCAGTTCGTGAGGGGTGCCCTGTGGGTCGAGGATACGTTGATGCACCATGCGGTCTGCCTCCAATGCACCGAGGATGGGCAGTTGCCTGAGGTCGTCGAGGCTGTTGACTCGACGCTCGCGCACGAGTTCGGGGCTGGCGACCAGTAAGGTCTGGGCCTGGCGCAGGCGTTTGGTCACCAGTAGCGGGTCTTCATCACCGAGTTCACGCACGCGCAACGCCACGTCGATACCTTCAGCCACCAGGTCGACACGGCGATTGACCAGGGTCATTTCCAACTGCACCTGGGGGTGGGCAGCGAGAAAGCCCGCGACGAGCTCCGGCAGAATGTGCTGCGCCATGCCCACCGGGCAACTGACCCGCAGCCGACCACGGGGTTCGCTGGACATGCTGGCCACGGCCTCATCGGCCATTTCCGCTTCCAGCAGCATGGCCTGGCAGTGGCGCAGGTAGCGCTCGCCGACGGCGGTGAGGGTCAATTGGCGGGTGGTGCGTTGCAGCAGGCGCGCGCTCAGGCGTTCTTCCAGCTCAGCGATGCGCCGCGACAGCCGCGACTTGGGAATCCCCAGCAATCGCCCGGCCGCCGCGAAGCCACCGGCTTCCACGACTTTGGCGAAATAGTAGAGGTCGTTGAGGTCTTGCATGGTCAGCCTATTGTCCTGTGAGTGGGACGAACTATCGCATTTAAGCCGTCTTATCGGCTATTGGTTTCATGTGTAGCATCACCACCATCTGATGGCCCTTGACGATCCTAACCGGAGATCTCACATGAAACTTTTGCATATCGATTCCAGCATTCTCGGCGACAACTCGGCATCCCGTCAGCTCAGCGCGGGTGTGGTCAAGGCCTGGCAAGCGGCGGAGTCGGGTGTGGAAGTGACTTACCGCGACCTGGCCAGCGAAGCTATCAACCACTTCTCCGGCGCGACCCTGGGCGCCCTGGGCACTGCCGCTGAACAGCGAGATGCCGCGCAAAAGCACGAGGCCGACCTGAGCGCATCGTCGCTGGCTGAATTCCTCGCCGCCGATGCCTTGGTGATTGGTGCGCCGATGTACAACTTCACCATCCCGACTCAACTGAAAGCCTGGATCGACCGCATCGCCGTCGCCGGCCAGACTTTCCGCTACACCGAAGCCGGCCCGGAAGGCCTGTGTGGCAACAAGAAAGTCATCATCGTGTCCACCTCCGGTGGCTTGCACGCCGGGCAGGCGTCTGGCGCTGCCCATGAAGGCTATCTGAAACTGCTGTTTGGTTTCCTAGGTATCACTGACATTGAAATCGTACGGGCCGAAGGCTTGGCCTACGGCGATGACGCGCGTAGCAAATCTTTGAGCGACGCCAACGTACGCATCAACGAACAATTGTTCGCCGCCGCGTAAAGCTTATGTAAAATAGCGCCTTTCCCCGTTTCAATCTGAAGCGGCGCGTCTAAACTCTGTATTCTGATCGCCTCGAAACGACCGGACTACGGAGTTTTTTCGTTTACCCGCTGTCATTACTCTGGCCCAGGTTATGCACGCATGGGTTTATCACCCGGTGCGAGCGCCTGAACCATGGATTTTTCAACCAGATATGCCGCGGATGTTGAACGTGGGCACACAGCAAAGGTGGCCATCCCCATGATGCGTCTTTGTGCTGTTATGGTTCTTTCCCTGCTCGGCAGCCTGGTTTCAGTGCACGCCGCCCCTGCGCCTCACCCCCATTGGAGTGTGGGTTTCCACCGCATGACTTTTCTCGACCCGGTGGACTTGCAGCCGATGAAAGCCATCGCGTTCTACCCGTCCACCGACGCTGAACACACCACGCCGTTGGGCGCCTATCACGTCGCGGCCTCCGAAGATTCCAAGATTGCCATTGGCCGATTTCCGATGTTGATGCTGTCCCACGGCAACACCGGCACACCTCTGGCCCTGCACGACCTGGCCACGTCGCTGGCGCCTAAAGGTTTTGTGGTGGTGGCGGTGCTGCATCCTGGCGACAACTACAAAGACCACAGTCGACTGGGCACGGTGAGCAACCTGTATGGCCGGCCGATTCAGATTTCTGAAGCGATCACTGCCACCCTGGGCGATCCGATGCTGTCGCCATTCGTTGACGTCGATCAGGTGGGCGTTATCGGTTACTCGGCCGGGGGTGAAACCGCGTTGATCCTGGCGGGTGCCAAGCCGGATTTCGACCGCCTGCGCCGTTACTGCCAGGAGCGCCCGGAGGATCGCGATGCTTGCACCACCAAAGGCGAATTGGTGGTGGACCGCGATGACCTGCAACCGCAATCCGACCTGCGCATTCACGCCTTGATGCTGATGGCGCCGTTGAGCCTGATGTTCGGCCGCCACACCCTGGTCGACGTGCATGTGCCGGTGCTGCTCTACAGTGGCGATGGCGACAAGTTGGTGGCCGTGGACAAGAACGCTGCCGCCCTGGCGCGCAAGCTGCCAGAGCCGCCCGACTTCAAGCTGCTGGCCGGGGCAGGGCACTTCGTGTTCATGGCGCCGTGTGACAGCGACCAATTGGCGGCGATGCCGGCGATTTGCACGGATGCTGACGGGGTCGACCGTGAAGGCATTCACCGTGACTTGATCTCTGAGGCGGGGCGTTTTTTCAGCCATACCCTCGGTCAATCCACCCGCGCCGGTATGCAAACGGCTGATCAGTAATCGCGGCGCATGAGCAACAGGGTCACGCCCAGGGCGGTGACCGACAACAGCGCGGCGCAGAAGAAGATCCAGCCGTAGCCGAGGTTCAAGGCCACGGCGCCCATCAACGGCCCGGCGATCGCGAGGGCCAAGTCAAAAAACACCGCATACGCACTCAGCCCCGCGCCACGGCTGCTGTTGGGCACCTGTTTGATGGCTTCCACCCCCAGCGCCGGGTACACCAGTGACAAGCCAAAGCCGGTCAGCCCGGCCCCAACCAACGCCACCGCGGTGGACGGTGCCAGCCAGAGCAGCGTAAGGCCGAGGGTTTCGATGGTCATGCAGGCAATCGCTGCCCGAAAGCCACCAAAACGGCTGATGGCGGCAATAAACACCAGCCGTGACAGGATGAAGCACGCGCCAAATACCGTGAGGCAGTACGCCGCGCCGACCCAACCTCGATTGAGGTAGTACAAGGTGATAAAGGTGGTGAGGGTGCCATAGCCAATCGATGCCAGGCACAGGCTGGCGCCAAACGGCGCGATACGCCCGAACACCGCCCAAAATGGCAGACGCTCGCCACGCACAACCGGCACCGACGGTTTGTTGCGGATCAGCGCCAGGCCCAGTGCCGCCAACACTGACAGCGCAATGCCGAGGCTGGTGTAGCCGTATTCGGCCACCATCACGACACCCAGCGGTGCACCAATGGCAATGGCACCGTAGGACGCGATCCCATTCCACGAAATCGACCGCGCGGTGTGTTCGGCACCGACCTGGCCCATGCACCAACTGATGGTGCCCACGCCGATCAACCCTTGGGCCACGCCCAACAACAGACGTGCGACGATCAGAATACCCAGGCTCAGCGACGGCAGGCTTTCCACCAGCGTCGCGAAAAACGTCAGCACGCCACTCACAAGAATCCCGGCCAGCCCCAACACAATTGCACGCTTGGTGCCGACGTTATCCGACATGCGCCCGGCCATGGGGCGGCTGAGCAGGGTGGCGAGATATTGCGAGCCGATCGTGATGCCGGCCACTACAGCGCTGAACCCAAGTTGCTCGTGTACATAGCCAGGTATGACCGCAATCGGCAGGCCAATGCAGATAAAGGCGATGAAGGTGTAGAAGACGATGGAGACGATCTGCAGGGTGATCGACAGGGAGTTGGGCGTGGCGGCAGACATGGGTACTCGTTCGCTGGCGGGCGGTAGGCGCATCATCGCAAGGGCCAGGGGCAAAGGAAAGCAGACTAACTACTTAAACAACATCCCTCCCGGAGCGAATAACCTGTGGCGAGGGAGCAAGCTGCCTCGCCACAAAAAGCGTGCTCATCTCAAGATGCAAAAAGCCCCGTCACACTGGACGGGGCTCTAACTTGCTGCTTGCAGCCGAAAACTAATCGCTGCTCTTAAAACACCACGCCTTGGCTGCGCAGGTAGTCGTCATAGGTGCCGCTGAAGTCGATCACGCCGGTGGCGCTCAACTCGATGATGCGGGTGGCCAGGGAGGATACGAACTCACGGTCGTGGCTGACGAAGACCAGCGTGCCTGGGTAGTTTTCCAGCGCCAGGTTCAGTGCCTCGATGGATTCCATGTCCAAGTGGTTGGTCGGTTCGTCCATGATCAGCACGTTCGGCTTTTGCAGGATCAGCTTGCCGAACAGCATACGGCCTTGCTCACCACCGGAAATCACCTTCACCGACTTCTGGATCTCGTCGTTGGAGAACAGCATGCGACCCAAGGTGCCACGGATCATTTGCTCGCCTTGAGTCCACTGGCCCATCCAGTCGAACAAGCTCATGTCGTCTTCGAAGTCATGGGCGTGGTCCTGAGCGTAGTAGCCCAGCTCAGCCGCGTCGGTCCACTTGATGCTACCGGCATCCGGCGTCAGCTCGTTGACCAGAGTACGCAGCAGCGTGGTCTTGCCGATACCGTTCGGACCGATGATCGCCACGCGCTCGCCCGCTTCAACCTGGAAGCTGAAGTCCTTGAACAGCGGTTTGCCATCGAAGCCTTTGGCCATGCGCTCGACAATGACCGCCTGGCGGTGCAGTTTTTTGTTCTGGTCGAAACGGATGAACGGGCTCACACGGCTCGAAGGCTTGACCTCGGCCAGTTGGATCTTGTCGATCGCCTTGGCGCGGGAGGTGGCTTGCTTGGCTTTCGAGGCGTTGGCCGAGAAGCGGCTGACGAAGGATTGCAGTTCGGAGATCTGCGCCTTCTTCTTGGCGTTGTCCGACAGCAGTTGCTCGCGGGACTGGGTCGCTACAGTCATGTACTCGTCGTAGTTGCCCGGGAACAGGCGCAGCTCGCCGTAGTCCAGGTCAGCCATGTGGGTGCACACGCTGTTCAGGAAGTGACGGTCGTGAGAGATGATGATCATCAGGCTGGAACGCTGGGTCAGGATGTTTTCCAGCCAGCGGATGGTGTTGATGTCCAAGTGGTTGGTCGGTTCGTCGAGCAACAGCACTTCAGGGTCGGAGAACAGCGCCTGGGCCAGCAATACGCGCAGTTTCCAGCCAGGGGACACTTCGCTCATCGGGCCGAAGTGCTGTTCCAGGGGAATGCCCAGGCCCAGCAGCAGCTCACCGGCGCGGGATTCGGCAGTGTAGCCGTCCATCTCGGCGAATTCGGTTTCCAGTTCGGCCACGGCCATGCCGTCTTCTTCGCTCATTTCCGGCAGCGAGTAGATACGATCGCGCTCGGCCTTGACCTTCCACAGTTCCTCGTGGCCCATGATCACGGTGTCGAGCACGGTGAATTCTTCGTAGGCGAACTGGTCCTGGCGCAGTTTACCCAAGCGCACGTTCGGCTCCAGCATGACCTGGCCGCCGGACGGATCGAGGTCGCCACCGAGGATTTTCATGAAGGTCGACTTGCCGCAACCGTTGGCACCGATCAAGCCATAACGGTTGCCTGCGCCGAACTTGACCGAGACGTTCTCGAAGAGCGGCTTGGCGCCGAACTGCATGGTGATGTTAGCTGTGGAGATCAATTACTTTACCTATCAATGGGTTGCGAGCGTGTCGGCAGGAGCCTTCAGGCATGCGTCAACAGCGACATCAAGGCGCGAAACCCGGTCGCTGAGCAGAAAATTTTGGATGTGTGTTGGAATTTGGCGCGTATTGTCGCATATGTCAGGCGACAGTTGTATGTCGAGCGAAGGATGGTTTCATCAACGTCTCCGGCATCGCCAGCCATAAGAGCGCCAGGGCCAGCGCTGCAACGCCGGCGAGTGTCAGGAACGCCGCGTTGTAGCCCGCTTGTTGCACCACGAAACCGGCCAGGCTGCTGCTCAGCGCCGCTCCCAGGCCGAACACGGTGGTGAGGGTGCCCAGGCTGACGTTGAAGCGGCCGGTGCCCTGGGTCAGGTCCTTGACGATCACCGGGAACAAAGCGCCGAAAATCCCTGCGCCGATGCCGTCGAGCATTTGCACCGCCACCAGCCAGTAAGGATCGCTGGACAGCGTGTAGAGCACACCGCGCAGCGGCAGGATCATGAAACCGGCCATCAGCAAGGGTTTGCGCCCCCAGATGTCGGCCTTGAGCCCGACCAGCCAGGCCATCGGCACCATCACCAATTGCGCGGCGACAATGCAGGCCGACGTCAGCGGCGTGGCCATTTGCAGGTTTATCTGTGAGAGCTTTTGGCTGACCAGCGGCAGCATGGCGGCATTGGCCAAGTGGAACAGGGCGCAACAGATGGCGAATAACAAAAGCGGGCGGTTCGCCAGCAATGCCTTGAGGCCGGAAGGTTGTTCATGATCGGTGTGATGCTCAGGATCGAAGCCGCGGGCAACGTCGTGGTCGATCGCTGCTGCCGACACGCAGCTCACGGCCAAAACACTGGCGACTGCCATAAACGCCATCAGGTAAAACACCACCACAGGACCAAACAGGTAGGCTAGGCCACCAGCCAGCAATGCGGCCACGGCGTTGCCGGCGTGGTTGAAGGTTTCGTTGCGCCCTGTACGACGGGTGAAGGCGCGTGGCCCGGTAATGCCCAGGGAAATCGCGCTGATCGCCGGCGCGAACACCGACGCTGCAACAGCACTGGCGGCCTGGGTCAGCGCTACCAGGCCGAAAGAACTGACGAAAGGCAGCAGCACGCAACTGAGGGTCACTACGATGGCGGCCAGCGCAATCACCGCGCGCTTGCTGCGGGTGCGATCAATCAGCGCACCCGCCGGGCCCTGGGTGAGCAGCGCGGCGATACCTGCCAGGGTCATGACCACGCCGATACTGGCCGGGTCCCATTTATGCACGGCCAGCAGGTAGATAGCGAGGTAGGGGCCAAGGCCATCGCGGACGTCCGCCAGGAAGAAATTCAGGCTGTCCAGAGACAAGGCGTTACGCAGGTCAGACTGTGTGGCCATGGCTAGATCTTCGGAGGCGGCGTTCAAGGGCTGAGCGCTCATTGCGTTGATGACCCCCGGGCTTTGCGATAAGTTTCGCACGCTGCTCGGGGTTTTAATCCATGGGCACTTGGCTTATTTTCTGAGTCCCGCAGTACTGATTATCTGGAGATGCAATGGACATGCCCTCAGCGCAACAGGCGATTGCAAGCAACAAGGACGCCTGGGACCAATCTGCCAACCTGCATAAAACCAACGACACCTGGAACGCGTTGCTCAACAGCGTGGGTGACGCCGGTTTTTCTTGCCTGGACCCCACCCTTACCGGCTTGCTGCAAGACATCGGCGTAGCCGGCAAGGATGTGGTGCAACTGTGCTGCAACAACGGTCGTGAAACCTTGTCGTTGTTTGGCCTGGGCGCGAGCTCGGCGGTAGGCGTGGATCAATCACGGGCGTTTCTGCAGCAGGCCCGTGAACTGGCCAGTGTTTCGCCGCACAACCCCGAGTTCATCGAAAGCGATATCCATCACCTACCGCAGGATTTGCACCAACGCTTCGATATCGCCTTGGTGACTATCGGCGTGCTGGGTTGGATGCCGGATGTGGCGCTGTTCATGCGCCACGTCGCCAGCGCCTTGAAACCTGGCGGCACGCTGGTGATGTATGAAACCCATCCGTTCCTGGAGGTGTTTGATCCTCGGGCGCAAAACCCCTTCTTGCCAGCCAGCTCTTACTTCCAGCGCGAGCCCTTTGTGCTGCAGGAGTCAATTGTCTATGAAGGCCAGGGCGAAGTTGCCGGGCCAACGTCCTACTGGTACGTGCACACGTTGGGTGAGGTAGTAAATGCTGCGATCTGCGCGCAGTTACAGATCAGCGACCTGCAGGAATATGCCCACTCCAATCGCGAAGAGCTTTACGACAGATACGAACACCAGCCTGCGCAATTGCCGATGTGCTTTACCTTGACCGCCACCAAGTGTCCCGACTGAGACGACTTTTTCCAGTCAAAAAAAAGCCCGCGAGGAGAGGCGGGCCAAGGGATGCACTGGAGTAGGTAGGCATCACCCTATAGCTGCGAAAGTGAAGGCTTTGTGAAAATACTGTCGCAAGTTCGGATGGCGCGCGATCAGCCGCGACGTACGAAGGTGCGCATGGTTTGACCTGGGCCAGTACTGAACGCGAGCGGCCTGGGCATGTTTTCCTCGGCTGCAATAAACACGAACTCATCCTCTTCCAGGCGATAACTGGCGGGCAAGTGTTTGCCTGCGTCATCCCCAATGGCGTCGACCCAGGTAATGCTCTTGGGAACGGTGCTGCTGTCCAGGGAAAACCGGCCAGCCAGCAATACCTCGCCGCTGACGGTCTTCACTTCGAACCGGTCGCCGGTGATAGAGGTGATTGCACCCGGGGCGCTGTGGGCATCGACTGGGTTGAGCACGCCACTGTCTTCGAGGGAAGTTTGCTCCCAGGTACCTTGCAGGGCTTGGATATCCGGGTCTGGAAGGGATGACATAAAAATTCCTTTATGGCTGAAGGTTCATTGCGGCATCACGTATAAAATTTATTTTTTTTTACGTTGAGAGTCCTTTTATTACAAACAATTAGTGCTATTTTGAATAATCTAGGTAACGTTTTGTAACGGCCTCTTGGTGCTCTGATTATCAGGTGGAATGAAACCGTGCCATTAAAATGAAAGGCTTGTTGGTTAGTCGGGTGCTCCTTCTACCGGAGGTCGCGCGCGGGGAACGTTTCCTCTGGTTATTCAGTCGTTGCTCTAGTGCTTGCTCTAAACGTTGGAATCAATTGATCAGGGTGTATGAACTTGAGTAAGGCTCTTCAACAGCATCAACCTTTACCTTCAGATGAAATTGATCTTTTTGAACTGTTCGGTGCCATCTGGAAGCAAAAAAAGCTGGTCGTGGGTTGTACGCTCCTGGCCGGCCTTTTGGGAGTAGGTTACGCGTATCTTGCGCCCAAGGTTTACGAGGTCAGCAGCGTGCTACGGCCTGCGGCGATCAATGAACTGGACGCCCTTAATCGCTCCGAGGTCTACAAGCTGCCGCCGGCCGAGGCGCTGACCAAAGTTGCCGCGCAGTTGGACTCTTATGAAACCCGACTGAGCTTCTTCAGGGCCAACCCCGAACTGTTCAAGGCGTTCCAGCAGCCTGGGCGTAGCCTGGAACAAAGTTTTGAGGCCTTCAACAACAACGCCGTTCAACTGACGATCCCGGACCTCAAGAACTCCGACTCGCCCAATAATTACGTGCGTCTGGAAATGCAATATCCCAGTGGCGTTGATGGGGCGGCAATTCTCAATGGGTTCGTGACCTACGCCATCGCGCAGCAGCGCGACCAAGTGGGAGCCGACCTCAAGGTCATCGTCAATAATCGCCTCAACGAACTTAAAGGCAAGATCAACGCGGCGCGCGCCAACTATGAAACGGACAAGTCGCTGCAAATCGCTAAATTGCTGGAGGCGGACAAAGTCGAGCGCGCTCAATTGCAGGACGAACTCAGTGCCTTGCGCCTGCAGATGCAAGCGCAACGCACCAGTCGCTTGGCCGAACTGGCCGAAGCCATCTCGATAGCCAAGTCGATCGGCATCAAATTACCCACTACGCCCTCTGCAATGGGGGCTGAGGCGCAGCGTGGCTCCAGCCAGGTGATGCGTACCGAAGTGACCAACCAGAAGATCCCGTTGTACTTCATGGGCACCGAGGCGCTGGAAGCTGAGCGGGCCGCGTTGGCGCGGCGTACCAATGATGACTTCACCAATACTCGCGTTGCCGAAATTGGCAAGGAGTTGCGCATGCTTGAGGTCAATCGCAAAGTGGAAGTACTCAGCAGTCGCCAGACTGAAGACATGTTCTTGCAAGACGTGGAACGCCTCCGAACCGAGGAGGCTAGGTTGCGTGGTCTGAATATCGACATGAGTGGGTTGAAACTGGTGACTGTCGATCGGCAGGCCCTGGAACCCTTGGACCCAATCAAACCAAAAAAGGCCTTGATCATCGCTTTGAGCCTGGTGGCAGGACTGATGCTCGGGATATTAGTGGCGTTGATTCGGCACTTCATCCGGGCGCAGCGGAAAATCGGGCCTCTTTCCGTGTCCGATGACCCTCTGTTGCCACGTCGATAGAGCGAGCTGAACCCATCGTGGGCTTGCCTTGCAACAAGCCCGCTGAACACATTCACAAGACAGCTTTTCACAATTCCTGTTTAACTTTTGGTTACAACTTGTGGCTAAATAACGGCAAAGGGCTACCGGTCGGATTGTCACTTTGCCGGTCGTGCCGATTGTGTGAATTGTGATTTCAGGTATTGCTATCCAACCTCGGCCGTAGTGGGCACGCAGGAGCAGCCTGTTTTCTTCTGACGTGTGACGAATCCCCGTGAAACTCATCATTGTTATGCTTTACGTTGCCTCGATTGCATATGTACACCTGCGCGGTCGGGTGCGGCATAAGCTAGGCCGCCAACTCAGTGATCATTCGACCTTCCTGGCACCGATCAACTGCTTTCTCTACCTTTTCTCTAAACTGCCCAGCCGACCTTATCTGTCGCCCGGCGATTTCCCGGACTTGAGCCCGCTGCAGGCGCACTGGCAAGAAATTCGCCAGGAAGGCCTGGCCCTGATGCGCGCCGGGGAGATCAAGTGCTCGGACCAGTACAACGACGTAGGTTTCAATTCCTTCTTCAAATCCGGTTGGAAGCGCTTTTACTTGAAATGGTATGGCGACAGCCATCCTTCCGCGATGAAGCTCTGCCCGCGCACCACTGAGCTGGTCCAGGGCATTGGCTCGATCAAGGCCGCGATGTTCGCCGAACTGCCGCCAGGTTCCAGGCTGGTGCGTCACCGCGACCCGTATGCAGGCTCGTATCGCTATCACTTGGGCTTGGATACCCCGAATGACCCGGGCTGCTACATCAATGTGGATGGCGAAAACTACTACTGGCGTGACGGCGAGCCAGTGATGTTCGACGAGACTTACATCCACTACGCCGAAAACACCACGCAGCAGAACCGCATCATCCTGTTCTGCGATATCGAGCGTCCGATGAAATACCGCTGGGCCGCGGCGTTCAATCGCTGGTTCAGCCGTACCGTCATGGCCGCTGCGGGCTCGCCTAACGATGCCGGTGACCAGACCGGTGGGCTCAACCGCGCCTTCACGCGCCTGTATAAGATCCGTCTGCGCGGCAAAGCGCTGAAAAAGCGCAACCGCATGCGCTACTACCTGGAAAAGTGGGCGATCTTCGCTGGGTTGGCGTTGATCTTTGTACTGATCTGAGGGGCGCCCTGGGCGCTCTTCACTGCGGTGGATGGGCGCCCAGCTTATCCCACATCTTCTTGCTGATTTTCTGGCGATTGGCATACCCGGCCCAGGGATCAACCTTCAACGCCTTTAAACGCTCATGCACGTTGGCGACCGTCCACTGCTGGGCACCGCGCAAGCCCTTCAATTCCTTACGACTGACCGGCACCGATACCGGCAATCCCGGGCGGGCGCGCACGGAGTAGGCCGCCACGGTACTGGCGCCTCGAGCATTGCGCAGGTAGTCGATAAAGATCTTGCCGACACGGTTTTTGGGCCCTGACGTTGCGGTAAAACGCTCCGGCAATTGCGCGGTCATGAACTGGGCAATCGCCTTGGCGAATGCCTTGACGGTGTCCCAATGGTCGCGCCGCGCCAGTGGCACGACCAGGTGCAGGCCCTTGCCACCGCTGGTCTTGACGAACGCCTGCAGCCCCAATTCGTCAAGCACCGACAGCGTGAGCTGCGCCGCTTCCAACATGGCTTTCCAAGGCAGTGCCGGGTCCGGGTCGAGATCGAGCACAAACAGGTCCGGGGTTTCGAGCTTGTCGGTGGTACCGCCCCAGGTGTGGAATTCCACGGTGCCCATTTGCACGGCACCGATCAATGCAGCGGCGCTGTCGATTTCCATCAGGCGTGAATGGCCAGGGTCGAGCGCCTGATCCAGTTGCTTGATGTCAGGCATGGCGAGCCGCTCGGAATGCTTCTGGAAGAACTGCTCGCCTTCAATGCCTTCGGGCGCTCTCAGCAGCGAAACCGGACGGTGACGCAGGAAGGGCAGAATCCATTGGCTGATGCTGTCGTAGAACTGCGCCAACTGCTGTTTTTGCGTACCGCTTTGCTTATCGATTACGCGGTCGGGATGGGTGATGTTCACGTTGCCGCTGGGTTTTTTCGCGGTTTTCATGGATTTGGCCGCGCGCGGTTGCTCATGAATGATCTGCGCAGCGGGCTTGTCGGTACGCATGCCGACAAACGCTGCCTGGCGAACCACGCCTTCTCGGGTCCATTCGGCAAATTGCACCTCGCCAACCAGCGTCGGCCGCACCCAATGCACACCGCGGGCCTGGGCGCTGGTCAGCGGTTTTTCCAAGGGTGACGTGCTGCACTCCAGCGGCGTAAGTTGCGCGTAGATCGACTTCAGCGACGCCTGATCAAAGCCTGTGCCCACACGCCCGGCGTACACCAGCCCGGAATCATCATTCACCGCCAGCAACAGCGCCCCGAAACCACTGCGTGAGCCCTGCGGCCGGGTGTAGCCGACAATCACGAACTCCTGGCGCAAGCGGCATTTGAGCTTGATCCAATCGGCACTGCGACTCGACGCGTAGGGGCTGCCGAGGCGTTTACCGATTACGCCTTCCAGGGCCAAGTCGCAAGCGCTTTCAAAGATGTCACGAGGGTGCGCAGTGAACGCCTCAGAGAAGCGCAGCAACTTGCTACGGCTACCGGCCAACGCGGCCTTGAGGGCCGCGCGGCGATCCTCGACAGGCGCTTCGCGTTGGTCCTGGCCGTTGAGGAACGGCGCATCGAACAGGTAGTAGACAATGTCCAGGCTGCGCCCGATATCAAACGCGTTTTGCAGCGCCTGGAAGTCCGGCACGCCGTCGCCGTTGAGACTGACCACCTCGCCGTCGAGCCAGCTGTCCTTGAGTTTCAGCGCTTGCAGGGCCTTGGCCTGACGGGGCAGGCGTTCGGTCCAGTCATGGCCGTTGCGGGTGAACAGGCGTACCTCGCCGTCACGAATGCGCGCGAGCATGCGGTAACCGTCGAACTTGATTTCGTAATGCCAGTCGCCTTCTGGCGCGCGGTCCACCAGCGTGGCCAATTGCGGGGCGAATTGCTCGGGGAGGGTGACTGCAGTTTTTCGCGGCTTGGGCTTGGGCTTGGGCTTGGCTTTAGCGTTGGGTTTGCCGACCGAGGCGTTGCTGAGCACGCTATTCGGTTGGGCCTGGACAATATCGTAGTCATCGGCAGGGCGTGCCTGTGGGTCCTTTTCCTTGATCAGCAGCCATTGTTGTTTATCGCCGCTGCCCTTCAGGCGCGTGCGCACCAGGGTCCAGTCGCCTGAGAGTTTCTCGCCGACCAAGGTGAATTTGAGTTTGCCGGCGGCGTAAGCCTTGCGCGGGTCGTCATGCGGTTGCCACACGCCGCGGTCCCACACGATAACGTCGCCTGCGCCGTACTGACCCGCCGGAATATTGCCTTCGAAGCTGCCATAGCCGAGGGGGTGATCTTCAACGTGGACGGCCAGGCGTTTCTGGCTGGGGTCCAGGCTCGGGCCTTTGGGCACCGCCCAACTGAGCAACACGCCATCAAGCTCCAGGCGGAAGTCGTAGTGCAGGTTGCGCGCGTCATGTTTCTGGACCACGAACGACAGCGCTGAGGCCTTCCTTTTACCGGCGGGCGCACTCCCTTGTGGTTCGGCGGTAATCCCGAAGTCGCGTTTGCGGTTGTAGTCGCTGAGGGGCTTTGGCATGACTTATGAGGCCTTGGTGGATTTTTTCACGGCGGGCTTCTTTGCCGGCTTGCCGGCCAGGCTGCGCTTGAGCAATTGCGTCAGGTCAATCACATCGGCTGACTTACGCTCCTCACCGTCCGCGCTGCTTTCGACGTCCTCGATCTTGCCGGCCTTGGCCTTCTTGGCCACCAGCGCCATGATTTTCTCTTGGAAGCTGTCGCGGTAGTCATCCGGTTGCCAGTCGGCGCTCATGTCTTCTACCAGGCGCTTGGCCATTTCCAACTCACCTTTGGCCAACGTGGGCTTGGTCACGTCGCTGCCCAGTTCAAGATCGTCCAGGCTGCGCACCTCAGCGGGCCAGCGCAACATCACCAGTATCAGGGCCGAATCCAGGGGCATCAATGCGGCCAAGTGCTGCTTGGTGTGCAGCACCACATTGGCCAGGGCGACTTTACTGGTTTTTTTAAGAGTCTCCCTGAGCAACGCATACACCTTGCCGCCGCGTTTGTCCGGGGCGAGAAAGTAGGGGGGGGTGTCGATGTTCTGCAACGGAATCTGGTCGCTGGCAACAAACGCCATGATTTCAATGGTCTGGGTCGACTTGGGGTGGGCCGAGCGGATTTCTTCTTCGCTGAGCACCACGTACCGGCCTTTCTCGAACGCGACGCCTTTGACGATGTTCGCCTTCGTGACTTCCTTGCCAGTGGTCTTGTTGATGCGCTTGTAGCCCACCGGGTCCATGCTGCGTTTGTCGAGCCAGTCAAAGTCAACGCCCTGTGATGACGTGGCCGAGACCAGTGACACCGGTATATGCACCAGGCCAAAGCTGATGGCGCCTTTCCAGATTGCCCGTGGCATATGTGCGATTCCTTACATAGAGGCTGTGTTCAGGTGACTCGGACCCTGTGGGAAAAGTTTCCACGGACAGATGCACGGACAGATCGTGTTACACCTGATGAGAAACTATTTAGTGTCGAAAGCCGAACCTGAGGCGTAGCGTGTTATCGAAAGCACGTACTCCTCGCCCCAGAGAGGCTTTGTCATGAACAGCTGTGTGCGTCACGTTGCAGCGCTGGTGTTGGGTTTGGCCCTTGTCCCTTTGGCCCATGCGCAAAACCTGCCCGGCAACAACAACTCCAACAACGGTCCGATTCACCGGGCCAACCCCAACAGCATGCAGGGCACACAGCCCAATGCGCCGGCCATTCGCGGTATTCAGACTGGGCCGACCACACGTTCGCCGACCTTGGAGAACGGCGGCATCGGCAACCGCTATCCCCAGCGCGATGCCGCCCCGAGCCGCCCGGCCACCGAAACCAAAGCCCCCACTTATGACGCCAGCGGCAATCGCCGGTAAGGATCCAGCCTTATGTTTCTACGCAAAACCCTGCTAGCCGCCGTTTGTGCAACCACGCTGCTGCCGTTGACGGCGGCTGTCGCCGCCGAAGCCCAGCAGTTCCCCAGCGAACAAGGCAGTATCACCGCCACCCCGATTGCCAAAGGCCTGGACCACCCATGGGCGGTGGCCTTTCTGCCGGACAAGCAAGGCTTCCTGGTGACGGAACGTCCCGGCCACCTGCGCTTTGTCAGCCCGGACGGCAAGCTTTCCGCGCCACTGACGGGCGTGCCTGAAGTGTGGGCCAAAGGGCAGGGCGGTCTGCTGGACGTGGTGCTGTCACCGGATTTCAAACAGGACCGCATGGTCTACCTGTCTTACGCGGAAGGCGGCGGCGAGGGCGGCACGGCCGGCACTGCGGTGGGCCGTGGCCGGCTGGCGACAGATCTCAGTGGCTTGACCGACTTCAAAGTGATCCTGCGCCAGGAGCCTAAACTGTCCACCGGCAATCACTTCGGCTCGCGCTTGGCCTTCGACCGTGACGGCTACCTGTTCGTGACCCTTGGGGAAAACAACGATCGCCCGACGGCCCAGGACCTGGACAAGTTGCAAGGCAAGGTCGTGCGTATCTACCCGGACGGTCGCGTGCCGGATGACAACCCGTTTGTCGGCCAGCAAGGCGTACGCCCGGAGATATGGTCCTACGGCCAACGTAATCCTCAGGGCCTGGGGTTGAACCCGTGGAGCGGTACGATTTGGGAAAACGAACATGGGCCGCGCGGCGGCGATGAGATCAACATCATCGAACGGGGCAAGAATTACGGCTGGCCGTTGGCAACCCATGGCATCAATTATTCGCTGACACCCATACCCGAAGCCAAGGGCAAAACGGTGGAGGGCACGGTGCCGCCGCATCACGTCTGGGAGAAATCACCGGGTATCAGCGGGATGGCGTTTTACGATGCAGACCGCTTCAAAGCCTGGCAGCACAACGTATTTATCGGCGCGCTGGTCAGCCAGGAGTTGATCCGGTTGCAGTTCGATGGCGACAAGGTCGTTCACGAGGAGCGTTTGCTGGGCGGCTTGAAAGCGCGGATCCGCGATGTGCGGCAGGGGCCCGATGGCTTTTTGTACGTGCTGACGGATGAGAAGGATGGCGTGCTGTATCGGATTGGGCTGAATCAGGACTGAGGTAGACCGACACTTCCCTGTGCGAGCTGGCTTGCCTGCGATGCAGGCACCTCGGTGTATCAGGTGCACCAAGGCAGGCAAGCCAGCTCCAAAGGGTTACAAGCCCAGGTCGGACAGCCCCGGGTGATCATCCGGGCGCCGGCCCAGCGGCCAGTGGAGCTTGCGTTCGCTTTCCTTGATCGGCAGGTCGTTGATGCAGGCAAAACGATTGGCCATCAGGCCATTCTCATCGAATTCCCAGTTCTCGTTGCCATAGGAGCGGAACCAGTTACCCGAATCGTCGTGCCACTCATAGGCATAGCGCACCGCGATGCGGTTATCGGTGAACGCCCACAGCTCCTTGATCAGCCGATAATCCAGCTCCTTGGCCCACTTACGGGTCAGAAAAACTTTGGCTTCTTCGCGGTTATGCGCGAATTCGGTACGGTTGCGCCACTGCGTGTCCAGGGTGTAGGCCAAGGACACCCGCTGCGGGTCGCGCGAATTCCAGCCGTCCTCGGCCAAGCGCACTTTTTCGATGGCCGACGCGCGGGTAAACGGCGGCAAGGGCGGACGTGTTTCTGCAATCGATGACATCGTGTAATTCCTCAAGCAATAGGGTTTATCGAGCGTTGCGCCTGCCTGTGCATTCAAAGTCCCAATAACGTTCGCGCCATGCCTTGCGCATGATCGGCTGCTGTTGAATCGCCCATCACCAGGGCAACGGTAATGGCGCCATCGATCAGGATCAGCAGTTGCGCGGCCTGCCGTTCGGGCGCAGGGGTACCCTGTGCCTGACACAGTTCAAGTGCATACTCGAACAGTTTTTGTTTATGCGCCTTGGCCAGCAGACGCACTGGATCTTGCGGGTCGCCGGTTTCGCCACTGGTATTGATAAAGGCGCAGCCACGGAAATCTGCAGTACCGAACCAGGCCTTGAGCGCGCTAAACAGCGCAAGCAGGCGCTCACCTGTGCCTTCGCTGCGTTCCACCTCATCGCGCAGCCACTGCATCCAACGCTCATCGCGGCGCTGCAGAGCGGCAATCACCAGTTCGTCTTTATTGGCGAAGTAGCGGTAAATGCTTTTTCTCGAGACACCGGCGGTTTTCACCAGAAAGTCCATGCCAGTGGCGGCGATGCCATGGCGGTAGATCAGCTTTTCGGTGACGTCGAGGATAATATCGCGGGTTTCATTACTGGCTATGTCGTTCATGTCACAAAAAGTAGAACGATCGTTCTTCTTGGTCAATTAATTTTTTTCCATGCCGCACAGCGAGACCTGAGCCCCCCCATGGTGTAAGCTCAGGGCTTCTTCGGATTCGACCCATTGCGAGCCTTATGCCGTTGTTCTTCAAACGCTCCCTGTTGCCCAAACTGCGCGGTTTCCCCCTCACTCCAGACGCCCTTGAGGTGCTGTCCGGCGCCGACGCGTATCGCCGTTGCCTGCTGGAGAAGATTGCCCAGGCCACGCGTCGTATCTACATTGTCGCGCTGTACTTGCAGCAGGACGAGGCGGGCCAGGAGATCTACGATGCGCTGCACGCGGCCAAGGCGGCACGGCCGCAGTTGGACATCGTGGTGGTGGTCGACTGGCTGCGCGCCCAGCGCGGTTTGATCGGCGCCGGCAAGCAGCCAGGCAACAGCGCCTGGTATCAGTCCATGACCCAAAGCCACAGCACTGAAGTGCCGGTGTATGGCGTGCCGGTGCAAACCCGCGAGTTGTTCGGCGTGCTGCACCTCAAGGGCTTTGTGATCGACGACACGGTGCTGTACAGCGGTGCCAGCCTGAATAACGTGTACTTGCACAAGTTCGACAAGTACCGCTTCGACCGTTACCACCTGATCCACAGCCAACCGCTTGCCGACTCCATGCAGCACCTGGTGGAACACGGGCTTGTCGCCTCCAAGGCGGTTAATCGCCTGGACCTGCCCAATCCCCCGACCACGCGCAGCTTGCGCAATGATATCGGCGACTTGCGCAGCCGTTTGAAACACGCGACCTATGACACCACGACGGGGCAGTTGCCCAATGGTCACCTGTTGGTCAGCCCATTGCTCGGGGTTGGCAAGAACAACCCCCTGAACCGGGTGATCCTCGAACTGATCGCCAGCGCCCAGCACCAGTTGACCATCTGCACGCCGTACTTCAACCTGCCGCTGCCGGTGACTCGCGAAATCAACCGCGCCCTGGCGCGAGGTGTGAAGGTCGACATCATCGTCGGCGACAAGACCGCCAACGATTTCTACATTCCGCCGAGCGAGCCGTTCAAGGTCATTGCTGCGCTGCCCTACCTCTACGAAATCAGTCTACGCCGCTTCGCCAAGCGCCATCAGCGCGACATCGACCACGGCCAGTTGAACCTGCACCTGTGGCACGACGGCGACAACACCTACCACCTCAAGGGCATGTGGGTCGACCAGCGCTACACGTTGCTCACCGGCAACAATCTCAACCCGCGGGCGTTCCGTCTCGACCTGGAAAACGCTTTGCTGATCGACGACCCGCAAGGCCAGTGGCTTGAACCGCGCCGCACCGAGCTGGCGCAGATTTTCCAGCACAGCACGCGCATCGAGCGTTATCAGGACCTGCAAACGCTGCTGGACTACCCGGAGGCGGTCGGCAAATTCCTGCGTCGGGTCAGCCGCGTTCGGATCGAGCGGCTGCTGTACCGCATCCTGTAGAACTGCAGGCGAAAAAAACCCCAGCCCCTCAACAGGGCTGGGTCTTTTTTTATCCAGCGTTTAGTTCAGGCCCAGCTTGCCACGCAACATGGACAGGTCTTCAGCCAGGGTGTTGACCGGACCCACCAGCGCCTTGCGGTCGCTTTCCTTGACCTTGTCGTAGGTCTCAAAGCCGCCGTCCTTGGTCTTGTACTTGGCCAGGATCTTGTCCACGGCGGCGAAGTTCTTGTCGACTTTGGCCAGGAAGGTTTTGTCTTGCTTCTCGATCTGGCCACGGAACAGGTCGACGATTTTTTTTGCGCCGTCGATGTTGCCCTGGAAGTCGTACAGGTCGGTGTGGCTGTAGCGGTCTTCCTCGCCGGATATCTTGGTGGCGGCGACTTCTTCAAGCAGCGCTGCGGCGCCGCCGACGACTTTTTCCGGCGGGAAGGTCAGGCCGTCGACGCGGGTCTTGAGGTCGTTGACGTCGGTGTTGAGTTTGGCGGTCAGGGTTTCCAGGCCCTGGGTGCTGTTTTGCGAGAACAGTGCGTATTCGAGGCGGTGGAAGCCGGTGAAATCTTCGGCGGTCACGCCTTTTTCATGGTCATCGACGCGGGAGTCGATGGACGCATCGAGATCGCTGAACAGTTCGGCAATCGGCTCGATGGACTCATAATGTACGCGGGTCGGCGCGTAGAGCTTTTTGGCGGTGGCCAGGTCGCTTTTATTGATGGCGTCGGTGAACGCCTGGGTCTGGGTGACCAGCTCACCGATTTCTTCGGTGACGTAGATCTTGTAGTCCGACACCGGGCCTACCAGGTCCAGCGGCGCGGTAGCGGCAAACGCTGCCAGCGGCGAAAGGGTCAGCAACAACGACAACGCAATGGTCGACTTCTTCATAGGACGATTTCCGCTCTGGGGGTTGTTTTAGGGAGTGGCAGTGGTGTGAGGGTGCGTTGCAGCCAGCAGCGTGCGCCCGATGAAATCCTTGGGCCCAGTGACCCCCGGCAAGGTGAAGAAGTATCCGCCGCCGACCGGCTTGAGGTACTCCTCCAGGGGCTCGCCGTTGAGCCGGGTTTGTACGCTGATAAAGCCTTTCTCCAGGTCAGCCTGGTAGCAGATGAACAACAGCCCCATGTCCAACTGACCGTTTTTGTTGACGCCGTTGGAGTAGTTGAACGGCCGGCGCAGGATCAGGTTGGCCTGCGTCTGCGGGGTGCGCGGGTTGGCCAGGCGGATATGGGCATCGAGCTTGGTCAATGTGCCTTCCGGGTCCTTGCTGTAGTCGGGTACCTGGGTTTCTTTGGCGCCGTCCATCGGCGCGCCGGTCGGCTTGATGCGGCCGATGATGCTTTCCTGCTCTTGCAGCGGGGTTCGGTCCCAACGCTCGACGAAGTTGCGGATGATGCGCACGGCCTGATAGCTACCATTGGCCGCCCAGGCCGGTTCGTCGCTGCCAGGCTGGACCCACACAATCTGGTCCATGGCCTTGGCGTCGTTGGAATTCGGATTAGCCGAACCGTCACGGAAACCGAGGAAGTTACGCGCGCTCTGCGCAGGTTCTCCGGGTTTACTCGGCGCCTGCGGCGGTACGCTGCCTTCCTGCTTCCAGCGCACCATCAGCAGGTCCGGCAGGTTCTTCACAATGTCGCGCAGGGCGTGGATATTGGTGTCAGTGGTGTTGGCGCAAAATTGCAGGCTCAGGTCACCGTGGCACTGCGCCGGTTCCAGCGCGTCGTTGGGGAAACCGACCATGCGGCTCAGGCGCTTGGGCTTGACTGCCGTGAGCCCGAAGCGCTCGTCGAACAGCGACTCACCGACAGACACGGTGATGGTGAGGTTGTCCGGCGTCACCACCGGGCCGAGAATGCCGGAGTCGGTGGGCGGCAGTTTCGGATCGACTTGCGGCACGGTGCCGCCGGTCATCAGAAAAGCGATGCGTTCATTCAACGTGCGGAACAGGCGTTCCAGGTCTTCACGGTCGCTGGCCAACACATCGAATGCGACGAGCATGCCGCAGGCCGGGCGCGGAGTGACGATGCCAGTCTGGTGCTTGCCAAAAAAATCGTGGTGGTCCTGGGTTTTGTCACTGCGGGGTGCCGCGGTGACTTGTTCCGCTGCGGCGGCCATGGCCGGGCAGCTCAATGTGCTACCGGCAATCGCGGCGCCGGTGGCGGCCATGCCCAACAGGACACGGCGCCGCTGAAGGTCAAACTGTTCTGAATTACTCATGTAGGCGGTCGTCTTCACTGCAGGCCGGAAAGGCCAAGGGCGGGGTCGATTCCATCGAGTGCAACGGCCAGAGCCTTGGCCTTGTCGGCGATCTGCTTGCGCTGATCGGCGGTCACGCTGTCGTAGCGGCGGTACTGGCCGTCGACTTTCAACTCATTGAGTTCGCTGTCGAACGCCGCGAGGGCGCTGTCGACTTTTGGTAACAGGTCGGCGGCGGACTTGCTCAGCAGCGGGCGCATCAGCTCGACGACCTTGTGGGCGGCTTGCAGGTTGGCGGCAAAACCATTCAGGTCGACGTGGCTGTAGCGCTCTTCTTCACCGCTGATGGCGCGCACATCGGCCAGGCCATTGAGGTTGCGCACCACGATGCTCACCAGTTGCTCGGGCGGCAGGGACTGGGCCAGCAGTTGTTGCTTCAGTGTCGTGACGTCGGTTACCAGGCGCTGCGCAATCGGCGCCAGGCCGTCGAGGCTGCGTTGTTGGAATAGGCTGTATTCCAGGCGGTGGAAGCCGCTGAAGGCCGGATCCTGTTCGCGTTTCTCAAAGTAGTCGGCGCGGGCGTTGATCGCGTTGTCCAACTCCGCCAGGCGTTGCGCCGCCGGGGCCAGTCGCTGGTAAGCCTCGCGCGCCGGTAGGTAAAGCGCTTGGGCTTGCGCCAGGTCACCCGCATCGATGGCTTTCTGTAAGGCAGTCACCGCCTTGACCAATGCGCTGCCTTGGCTGCTCAGATACACGCGGAACTCCGACAATGGGCCGATAAACGCCACCATCGACGGCTTGGCTCTGGCCTGGGCGTCGGATTCGGCGGTGGGCGTTACGTGCAAGGTGCCGCGCGGGTTGCTCAGCAGGCCGCACGTAATCGCGTAGTCGCCGGGCAACAGGTTGGCGTTGATCACCTGGCTTAGACCGGGGGCGATGTTCTCGCGCTCTTCGACCACCAGCACGCCGTCGAGGATTTCCCATTCCACGGCACGCTCGGAGCGGTTGATGATGCGAAAGCTCGCGCGGCCAGCGGGTACAGTCAGTTCATTCGGTTCGCAGGCATGGCCGTGGATGGTCACGGCAATTTCATTGTGGTTGACCTGGCGCTTGCTGGCCGCCAGTTGCGAGGCGTAATAGAACAGGCCACCGGCGGCGATCATCACGACCACCGAGCCCGCCACGGCCCAACGCAAGGCGCGGGGTGGCAGAGCCGGTTGAGGAGTTGGGTTGGACAAGAGGCGGTCCTTAGTGGGTGGAAACGGAAGAAGGAGTGGCGGCAGGTTTGGGCGGTGCAGCGGGCAGGAAGAACATCACCAGCGCCACCACCAGGTAAGTCACGTAAGCACCGAGGGTGCTGACGGTGGGTGCTTCCTGATAGCCGAACATGCCGGCCAGTACCGAACCCAGCGGGCTGTCCATCGGCAAAGCAGTGCTGAAGTCGAACAGCACGGTTTGCAGGTGGTTCCACACGCCCGCTTCGTGCAGGGCTTGCACCGAGTTGGCGAGGATGCCGGCGGCGACGACAAGGATGAACAGGCCGGTCCAGCGGAAAAACGCGCCGAGGTTCAGGCGCATACTGCCGGTGTAAATCAGGAAGCCGACAATGATCGCCAGGATCAGGCCGAGCAGGGCGCCCATCGGCGCGCCCGGGCCTTCGCTCTGCTGGAACACCGCCAGCAGGAAGAACACGGTTTCCAGGCCTTCACGGGCCACCGCGAAAAACACCATCAGGATCAGCGCGGTCACCTGGTGTTTGGAACCGGCCAACGCGTGATCCAGGGAGGCGTGCAGGGAATGCTTGATGGAGCGCGCCACTTTGCGCATCCAGAACACCATGGAACTGAGGATGCCCGCGGCGACCAGGCCGACGATGCCTTCGAACAGTTCCTGCTGTTTCTGCGGGAACTCGGCGCTGACCAATTCAAGGCCACCACCGACCAGCAGGGCCAGCGCAGCGGCGAGGAATACACCGATCCACACGGCGGGCATCCACTGGCCACGGCCGGTCTGTTGCAGGTAGCTGGCGATGATGCCAACGATCAATGCGGCTTCAATGCCTTCGCGCAGCATGATGAGAAAAGGAACGAGCATTTGGCACCGCAGTAGAACTAGATAGGGTGCTAAGTTGTATCATAATGATACTCATTGCTAAACAAGAAATATTGACTTTAGCTGAACAGGGCCTGAACGGTGGTGGCAAATCGCGACCCACTTTATGATGCATGCCATTATTTGCCGTACAACCGGATGCCCGATCGCTCATGTCGGAAAAAGACACCATCTCCATCCACCTCGTGCGCGAAGCTTTGTTGCAGAGCTGCGTGCCCGGGACGGCCAGTGCCGAAGTGCTGCATAAAGCCGGTATCGATCCGGCACTGTTAAGCGAGCCCACCGCACGCGTCTCTGCCACGACCTACGCGCGCCTGTGGCGCCTGCTGGCGCGGCGCAGGGATGACGAGTTCTTCGGCATGGACCCACGCAAGCTCAAGTCCGGCAGCCTGGCGTTCCTGTGCCGCGCCGCGATAGCGCAGCCGACCCTCGCCACCAGCCTGGAAACCGGCCTGGGGTTTCTGTCACTGGTGCTGGAGCGAATGCCCGCGCAACTGGTGCGTCAACAAAGCCTGGCGGAGATCGTGCTGCTGGAACCGGAGCCCGAACCCAACAGGGCCTTCACCTACTTTACGTATTGGATGATTGTGCATGGCGTAGCCTGTTGGCTGGCGGGACGTCGGATTCCAATTCTCGCGATTGAACTGCGCTGCTCAAAACCGGACTTCTGCGATGATTACCAGGTGATGTTCTCCGACAACCTGCGCTTCGACCGGCCGCGCACCCGCATGATCTTCTCCGCCGACTACTTGGACCTGCCGATCAAGCGCAGCGCGGAAGAGCTCAAACGTTTCCTGGCCCATGCGCCGGCCAATATTCTGGTCAAGTACCGCGACCCCGACAGCCTCGCTACCCACATCAAACACGACCTGCGCCAAATGCCTCCCGAGACCTGGCCGGAAACCGAAGGCCTCGCCGCCAGCCTGTGCATCTCCGCTTCCACACTGCGCCGCCGCCTGGCGGAAGAGGGGCAGACTTATCAGGGCCTCAAGGACAGCGTGCGTAAGGAGTTGGCGATTGTCTGGCTGGCCGAACCGCAGATCAGCTTTGCCGAGATCGCCGAGCGGTTGGGGTTTGCTGATACCAGTTCGTTCTACAAGGCTTTTCGTAAGTGGGCGGGGTCGAATCCGGGGCATTACCGAAGTTTGATTTTGAATGAAGTCGCGCGGTGTTAGTTCTGGTGTAAGGCGGCAAGAAATAACTTCTCTTATCTTTCATTAGCGTCTGAAGAGCTTTCCCGCAACTTTTTAGGATGTGGCCGGCATATCTCATCTGATAGTTCGTGCACAGTGGTTGGCATGGTTCTCGCCGATGCTTTCGCTGATTCCTACTTGGAGTTTCGCGATATTAAACGCTCGGTGTAAACAATCCTCCCTCCGGCTGTGAGGAATGCCTATGCATAACTAAAAACCTGCAGTTGCTTTGCTGCATGCGTCGCATGTTGAGATCTTGATTATTAATTCATGAAGGTGGATTTATGAAAAGTCTTATTGCATTGCCATTTGCATTATTGATGGGGTTGTCGTTTCAGGCGTCGGCCTTGTGCTTAAACGTTTCTGAAAGTTATAGCGGTATCATAGAGGGTAAGACGGAACTGACTGCGCATGGCCCTTTTACGATTACACCTGCCAACGGCTGTTCCGGAGCTAGCATTGATGCCTTTGTTTCTCCGGGTGGTGCGGGGAGTGCCCCTCGAATTCTAATTGAGCGAGAGTTGGGAGGGAGCTGGCAGTCGGTGTCGACTAGCATAGGAAATAGTGTTTCTCACGTCGGCAGTTTCGGAACGTATCGAGTGAGGTTGGACAATCCTGAAGCAATATCAAAGTCTTATTCAGGTAGTGTCAGGTACGGGCGTTAATACGCTTGCAGGTAGCGCGCTGAAGGTATCATCAGCGCGCTGCTTTCTGAGTGTTTTGATCATGCGTGATCATCTATAGATAAGGTACTGGCTGTGGAGCTTCCTAGGTAGGCCAGGGCATTGATTGCTTGGTTGGCACTAACCATTCGGTGAGTAATATACGCAATATGCTCCGGCTTCGAATAGCGATCAGTTTTGAAATACGCCATGTTATCTTCCAGTTTCTCGTTAAATAAAGCGATCGCATTGAATTTAACGTCCATTTTCGTTTGGCGGCCATTTGCATCTGATGCGCCGTCTCCCGATATGAACATCATGAACGTATTGTCATCGATGAGTCCGTTATCGTAAAGTTTGCTGCCCACTTCTTTAAGTTCGTTGGTGCTGATAGAAGTCAGGTCATAGCTTTTTAAAAAGATTTTTAGGTCGTTAATTTTTTCTGAATTTTTTAGCTTCAGCGTCTCCGCCGCTTTGGATTCTTCCGTCAGCGTAAACGCATTCGTCACCATGGTTGGGTTTCTGACCACACGAGCATCAGTTTGCTTCGATAACGTGGTCGCTGTGTTCGTAACAAGCATGCCCATAACAATCTCCTGTCTGTATTAAGAATTACACCCCCGTTATCGACGTACTAGAGTCCAACATTAGCTTTTGAAGAAATTTCAGAACCCTCTGACAGATAAGGCTGACTAATGTGCAGGCAACTTCCTAACTATCATCCCTGTAAAACACCCGACCAAAAAAAGCCCCGTGACCGAATGGACCACGGGGCTAAAAATTGGCTGGATGCGACCAACCAAAGGAGCTCTTTACTTCACTTGGCGGTGGCAACAACCGTGTCTGGCTGCCAGCCACCACCGAGTGCTTTGTAGATCGCTACAATCCCGCGATACAAATCCACTTCGGCCTGGGCCTGGGAGTCTTCGGCCGCCAGACGCTCACGTTGCGCGTCAAGCAGCACCAGGAAGTCCACGGTGCCTTCGCGGTAGCGGATCGCAGCCAGGTCGGCGGCGGCGCGGCTGGATTCGCTTTGGCGGATCAGCGAGACCAGGCGTTGCTGACGCTTGCCGTAATCACTGAAGGCGTTTTCGGATTCTTCCAGGGCCAACAGCACTTGCTGCTCGTAGTTCGCCAGCGCGCCATCAGCCTCGGCATCCGCACCGCGCAAACGGGCGCGTACGCTGCCCAGGTCAAAGGCGGCCCAGGTGATGCTAGGGCCGAGGGCCCAGGCATTCGCAGCGGACGAGCCGATCTGCGAACCGCGCCCGGCGGTAAAGCCGAGGAAGCCGCTGAGGCTGACCCGTGGGAACAAATCGGCCTTGGCCACACCGATACGCGCAGTGGCGGCGGCCAGTTTGCGTTCGGCACTGAGAATGTCCGGGCGACGTTGCAGCAGTTGCCCCGGGTCGCCAATCGGCAATGCCTTGGCAATCGCTGGCAGGTCTTTAGGACTCAGGTCCACCGTCAGCTTGTCAGGACGCTGACCGAGGAGGGTGGCGATGCGGTTACGCTCGCGCACTTGCTCGGCCTGCAGTTGCGGCACGCTGGCTTCAACCGCCGCGAGGCGTGCGTCGGCACGTTCCACATCCAACTGATCACCCACGCCGGCATCGCGCAGGCTTTCGGTGATGGTGCGCGATTCCTGCTGGTTCTTCAGGTTGTCCAGGGCAATGCGTTCACGCAGTTGCGCGCCGCGCAGTTGACCGTAGGCATCCACCAGTTCGGCAATCATAGTGACTTGCAGTTGGTACAAGTCAGCCTCGGCGGCTTGCTGGTCGGCGTCGGTGGCTTCCAGGTTGCGCTGTATGCGGCCGAACAGGTCCAGTTCCCAAGCCATGTCCAGGCCGAGATCGTAACGCTCGGTCTTGACGCGCCGGGTGGTCTGGCCCGGAATCTGGCCTTTGCCCTGGTCACTGCTGACGCGGCTGGTGATGGTCGGCATGGCGTCATTGCTGGCGTCATCGCGGATGGCGCGGGCGGCCCGCAGACGGGCAAAGGCGACGCGCAAATCGCGGTTGCCCTGCAGCGACTGAGTCACCAACTGGTTGAGGGTCGGGTCCTCGAACTGCTGCCACCAGATGCCTTCGAACTTGGCGTGGTCATACTTCTTGGCATCGGCGGCGGCCGTGACATTGGCCGCCTCCGGGGTCTGGGTTTTGTAGTCCGGGCCTACGGCACAGGCGCTCAGCGCCAGCACCAACAAGCTCGGCAAGAATACTTTCACACTCATTGCTGTGTCTCCAGCTTCAAGGCCTTGGCCGCTTTGCGCGCTTGCTGGCGCTCCACATAGCGACGGATCAGTACGTAGAACACTGGCGTCAGCAACAGACCGAAGAAGGTCACACCGATCATCCCGGAGAACACCGCCACGCCCATCGCATGGCGCATCTCGGCACCGGCACCGCTGGACAACACCAGGGGCACCACACCCATGATGAAGGCGAACGAGGTCATCAGGATCGGCCGCAGACGCAGACGGCAGGCTTCCAGTACCGCAGCCAGTGGGTCGAGGCCTTCTGCCTGTTTATCCTTGGCGAACTCAACGATCAGAATCGCGTTCTTACACGCCAGGCCCACCAATACGATCAGTCCGATCTGGGTGAAAATGTTGTTGTCGCCGCCCGAGATGATCACCCCGGTAATCGCCGACAGCAGCGTCATCGGAACGATCAGGATCACCGCCAGCGGCAGGCTCCAGCTTTCGTATTGGGCGGCGAGTACCAGGAACGCCAGCAGTACGCAGAGCGGGAACACGAACAGCGCGGTATTGCCCGAGAGAATTTGCTGATACGTCAGGTCGGTCCACTCGTAGGTCATGCCGTTGGGCAGTTCGTCTTTCAGCAGTTTTTCAATCGCAGCTTCTGCCTGGCCCGAGCTGTAGCCCGGTGCAGCGTTGCCGTTGATTTCAGCCGTGATAAAGCCGTTGTAGTGCATCACGCGGTCCGGGCCCGAGGTGTCGCTGACCTTGATGAAGGTCGCCAACGGGATCATCTGGCCTTTGTTGTTGCGCACTTTCAGTTGGCCGATCTGGTCTTCATCGAGGCGGAACTGTTGCTCAGCCTGCACGTTGACCTGGTAGGTGCGACCGAAGCGGTTGAAGTCGTTGGCATACAACGAACCCAGGTAGATCTGCAGGGTGTCGAAGATGTCGCTGATCGCCACGCCGTGAGTCTTGGCCTTTTCACGGTCGATAGCCGCATCGACCTGAGGCACGTTGACCGTGTAGCTGGTGAACAGGCCGAACAGCTCCGGCGTGTTACGGCTCTTGGTGATGATGTTCTGCACTTCTTTGTACAGCTCGTCGTAACCCAGGTTGCCACGGTCTTCGATCTGCAGGCGGAAGCCACCAATCGTACCCAGGCCCTGTACCGGCGGCGGTGGGAAGATCGCCATGTAGGCTTCCTGGATGTCGCTGTATTTACCGTTCAACGCGCCGGCAATCGCACCGGCGGACATGCTCGGGTCTTTACGTTCGTCGAACGGTTTCAAGGTCACGAACACGATGCCGCTGTTCGGGCTGTTGGTGAAACCGTTGATCGATAAGCCCGGGAAGGCTACGGCAGCTTCCACACCCGGTTGTTTCAGCGCGATGTCAGACATGCGCTTGATCACGTCTTCAGTGCGGTCCAGGCTCGCGGCGTCCGGCAATTGTGCGAAGGCCACCAGGTATTGCTTGTCCTGGGCCGGTACGAAACCGGTCGGGGTGTGGGCAAAGCCGAACCAGGTCAGCACCATCAAGCCGGCATACAGGAACAGCGCGATACCGCTACCGCGAATCACTCGGCGTACAGTGCCGACGTAGCCGTGGCTGGCTTTGTCAAAGAAGCGGTTGAACGGTTTGAACAACCAGCCACCAAACAGCTTGTCGAGCATCTTGGAGAAACGATCCTTCGGCGCGTCATGGCTACGCAGCAACACGGCGGCCAGGGCAGGGGACAAGGTCAGCGAGTTGAACGCCGAGATCACTGTCGAAATCGCGATGGTCAAGGCGAACTGTTTGTAGAACTGCCCGGTCAAGCCGCTGATAAAGGCAGCCGGAATGAACACCGCACACAGCACCAGCGCCGTAGCGATGATCGGGCCTGTCACTTCGCTCATGGCCTTTTCGGTCGCCGGGAACGGTTCCAGGCCCAGCTCGATATTCCGTTCGACGTTCTCCACCACCACGATGGCGTCGTCCACCACGATACCGATGGCCAATACCAGGCCGAACAGCGACAACGCGTTGAGCGAGAAGCCAAACAGGTGCATCACCGCAAACGTACCGATCAACGAAACCGGCACCGCCACCAAAGGAATGATCGAGGCGCGCCAGGTCTGCAGGAACAGGATCACCACCAAAACAACCAGAATCAGCGCTTCGAACAGGGTGTGCACCACCGCTTCGATGGAGCCGCGCACAAAGATGGTCGGGTCATAGACGATGCTGTAGTCCATCCCTTGCGGGAAGTTCTTTTTCAGCTCATCCATCTTGCCGCGCACTTCGTTGGAAATCTCGATGGCGTTGGAGCCAGGGCGCTGGAAGATCGGGATCGCCACGGCCGGCTGGTTGTTGAGCAACGAGCGCAGGGCGTATTGGCTGGAACCCAGCTCGATCCGTGCGATGTCTTTGAGGCGGGTGATTTCACCGTTGTCGCCTGAGCGAATCACGATGTTCTCGAACTCTTCCTCGGTCACCAGGCGACCTTGGGTGTTCACCGACAACTGGAATGCAGTGGTAGACGGCGCGGGTTGCGCACCCAGGGCACCGGCAGCCACTTGACGGTTCTGCTCACGGATCGCGGTCACCACATCGGTGGCGGTCAGGTTGCGCGAAGCGGTCTTGTTCGGGTCCAGCCATACCCGCAGGGAGTAGTCACCCATGCCGAACAGCTGCACGTCACCGACACCGCCCAGACGCGCCAGCTCATCCTTCACATTGAGCAACGCATAGTTGGACAGGTAGAGCATGTCGTAGCGCTGATCCGGGGAGGTCAAGTGCACCACCATGGTCAGGTCGGGGGAGGCCTTGTCCACGGTAATACCGATGCGCGTCACTTCCTCTGGCAGTTTCGGCTGAGTCCGCGTCACACGGTTTTGCACCTGCACCTGCGCGTTGTCCAGGTCGGTACCCAAGGCGAAGGTGATGGTCAGGGTCAGCTTGCCGTCGGCGGTCGACTGCGAGGACATGTACAGCATGTTCTCGACGCCGGTGATCGCCTGCTCCAGCGGAGCGGCCACGGTTTCGCCGATGACCTTGGGGTTGGCGCCCGGGAAGTTGGCGCGTACCACCACAGTCGGCGGCACCACTTCCGGGTATTCGCTGATCGGCAATTGGAACAGCGAGATCGCCCCGGCGATCAGGATCAACAGCGAGAGCACTGCTGCGAAGATCGGCCGCGAAATGAAGAACTTGGAAAAATTCATCTTGAGTCGTATCCCTTAACCGCGTGGAGTCGCGCTGGCAAGTTTGGGCGAGGCTTTATCCGGCGCCACTTGTTCCAGGTTGCTGGCTTCAAGCGCTTGTCGTTGTTTGGCCAAGGCGGCGAGGGTTTCCTGGCTGGCCATCGGAATGGTTTGCGGGGCCACTGGCGACCCTGGGCGCACGCGCTGCAGGCCCTTGACGATAATGGTGTCGTCCTTGTTCAGGCCGCTGCGCACGATGCGCAAACCTTCGATCTTCGGCCCCAGCTCCACCGAACGATAGGCCGGCTTGTCGCCTTCCATCACCAGCACGAATTTCTTGCCCAGGTCGGTGCCGACGGCTTCGTCGGTGATCAACACGGCAGAGTAGGTGCCGCTGCCGACCAGTTTCAGGCGTGCATACAGGCCCGGGGTGTACTCGCCCTTGCTGTTATCGAACACAGCGCGACCACGGATGGTGCCGGTGGCCGGGTTGACCTGGTTGTCGATGAAGTTCATCTTGCCCAAGTGCGGGTTGCCGGTTTCGTTGGACAGGCCCAGGTACACCGGCGTGGTTGCACCACGGCGGCCTTGGCGAGCCAGTTCGGTGTACTTGAGGAACACACGCTCATCGGCGTCGAAGTAGGCGTAGACCTTGTCGGTGGAGACCACACTGGTCAGCGCGGTGGTGTCGGCGGTCACCAGGTTACCGGCAGTGATTTCGGCACGGCTGACGCGGCCGCTGATCGGCGAGGTCACACGGGTAAAGCTCAGGTTCAGCTTGGCCAGGTCCAACTGCGCCTGGATCCCGGCAACGGCCGCGCGGGCTTCCTGGGCAGCGGTGGTGCGCGAGTCGGCCAGTTCGGCGGAAATCGCATTGCTCTGGCGCAGGCGCTCGCCACGTCGCGCTTCGTTATCGCTGCGGGAGGCGGCGGCGCGGGTTTGTTGCAACTGGGCTTCAAGGCGGCGCACTTCAGCCTGGAACGGACGCGGGTCGATCTGGAACAGCAAGTCGCCTTTCTTGACCAAGGCGCCTTCGGTGAAAGCGACTTGGTCAATCTGGCCAGAGACCCGTGGACGAATCTGCACGGTTTCCGGGGCTTCCAGGCGACCGGTGAATTCATCCCACTCGTTGACCGGTTGTTCCAGCACCTTCGCCACGCTGACTTTGGCAGCAGGCATGGCGGCCGCTTGTTCCGGGGTCTTGCCGCACGCGCTCATCACCACTACGGCCAAAATCGCCAAGGGGAAGCGCAAATGTTTGAGTGACTGTTCCATGAGGTGCATCCGCCAATGTATTTGAGATGGGCGGATCATGCGCGGCGATGTGCTATGTCACGAATCGAATGAAGCAAAGGTAACTATCATTCGGAATGATATAAGCGCGAGTTTAGCCCTCTAGCCTGGGGCTTTCGTTAGGGAGCTATCAATGGGCGTGATGACAAAGGTCTTTTACGGGAACTGCAAGGAAGGTTGAGGGGGAGGTTGAAACAGTCGAGGTAATAAGCGACTGACGACATCAGCCATTTATCTGAAGCAGCCAAGTCCGTGCCAGCACTCTTTATGAAGAAGTTCACCGCATGACGACGCCTGCTACTGTGCTCATCGCTGGCGCGCTTGCGCGACAGCACGATAGAGGCCGACAGGTGGGAAAAGGTGTGCACCGCGGCCGGGTCGGTGAAATCGTCTGCCGGCACATACACCGCTTGAATCGAGGTGATGGCTCCGCTGTCGGTATTGGCGATGCGTTCTTCCAGCGCCGCCAACTCGGTGCCCATGGTTGGCTGGTAACCGAGGCGCGACGGCATTTGCCCCATCAGCCCCGAGACTTCTGATCCGGCCTGGATAAAACGGAAAATATTGTCGATCAGCAGTAGTACATCGCGTTGCTCGTCGTCGCGGAAATACTCGGCCATGGTCAACGCCGCATGGCCGACGCGAAAGCGAGCGCCAGGAGGCTCGTTCATTTGCGCGAAGATCATCACCATGTTGGGTAACACCCCGGCGGCTTTCATTTCGCGGTAAAGCTCTTCGCCTTCGCGCGAGCGCTCGCCGATGCCGCAAAAGATGCTAACGCCCTGTTGATGGCCGACCATGTTGTGGATCATCTCGGTCAGCAGCACCGTCTTGCCGACGCCCGCGCCGCCGAACAAACCGGCCTTGCCACCGCGCTCGAGCGGGGTGAGCACGTCGATGGCTTTGATGCCGGTTTCGAATATTTCGGATTGAGTTGAGCGGTGCACCAGCGGTGGTGGTTGGCTGTGCACCGAGCGCCATTGCACGCCTTCCAGCGCCGGCTCGCGGTCTATGGTGTTGCCGAAAATGTCGAACATGCGCGAGAGAATGGGTTTACCAACGGGCGCTTGCAACGGCCCGCCGGTGCTGTGCACGTGCATACCGCGGGCCAGCCCCTGGGTGGGCGTCAGCGCAATGCCGCGTACGTGATGCTCATCGCGTTGAGCCAATACCTCAATTGCCACTCGGCCGCCTTTACCGGCGCGCAGTAAGCTGTGAACAGGTGGCAATGCCACATCGAAGCGCATGTCGATGACACTGCCGCGAACTGCAACGACTTTGCCGTCAGAGGCCACAGCCGCTGGCGTTTCTACTCGGCTTTGCGTCACCCGGATACCTCGTCAAATCTGCGTATTAGGAACACGGTCGTGGCACTCAGGTATGCCGCAAACCGTGACCCATTCAGCGTGCCTGCAACGCGCCGCGATCACCGTGCGTTAGCGAACATAGTGCGGCCATCAGCGTTTCTCTCGCTGCTGGCGATAGCGCTGGGTCAACGCGTTGAGCGCACATAGCGTTGTTATGTCCTGCACACGTGCACGGTACTTGGGGCTGCGCTTCATGCGCTGCCGCCGCCAGCGAAGGTTTTGAGACTCTTTTAAATCGCGAACTTGGGCTATTTCTAAGCGCGCTAGCGCACCGACGTGCATGCACACCACTGGCATTATCCTAGTGTCGAGACCCTGCAACTTCGCAGCGGTCTAGGTATTTGCCAGAGGTTTATATGAACAAACCCAGCGAACAACGCCACCTCAGCACGCCCAGCAAACGCCGCGCACAAGAGCCTGGCGGCAAGGGCACGACTCAGCCGTATTACAAAGCCATAACGATTTTTCCGCAGGGTGACACCCAGGAACTGAGAAAGACGGCTCGTCAAGAGCAGCAGCCCAGTGCCAACAACGACGAAGAAACGTCGCAGCACTAGCAAAAAATCATGAATATGCCCAGCAGCGATGAATTCAAAGGCGAATGGTATGAAGGGCATCGATGATTGGCACTGGTTTTTCCTGCCGTATTCGCGGCCGTAGTTCCGGCTCTACCTCTGAACGTCCCGTTCAACGTCGTACAAGGCGCGATGCATTACGCGTACACCTCGCAGCCTGGTGGCCCGCTGGACGGGGCGGCCTTTCCAAGAATCCTACCCAGCATGGACTCCGTCGAGCGCAGCGTGCGACGTCAGCCTGAACAACCGGCGCTGGGAAAACTACTCTCGTCCTTGGCCGCCAATGTACAAGCAGTCGCGCGCTTGCACCTCAAGGGCAACAAAGCAAAGCCACCCGTCCAGAGCTGGAAGCGTTAACTGATAAGTTTGGGAGACTGCGATGCACGCAAGCGTGAGTTGGCATGAACGAGTCGTTTTAATCACCGGCGGGACCGCTGGCATAGGCCTGGCGCTGGCCGAGGCTTTCCTGGGGGTAGGTGCACGGGTAGCGGTTTGCGGAAGATCCCCGGAGGCACTCGAAGCATTTCGTCGCCGGTACCCCGCCGCCCTTGAGGTCAAAGCCGATGTGACTGTCGTCGCTGAACAGGCGATGCTACTGGACACCGTCACGGAGCGGTTTGGCAAGCTCGACATTCTCGTCAGCAATGCAGGCCAGCTCATTGAGCGGGATTTTGCTGCGGGCCTCTCGGACATGATCGCTCTCGCCGATGAAATCACCCTCAACCTGACGGCACCGGTCCAATTGACGGCAGCCACATTGGCGCGCTGGCCGGCCAATTGTCATCGTAAGCTTCGGCTTCGCCCTGGTGTCGCCCGGGCGAGCACTGACCTACGGCGCCGCCAAGGCGGGCCAGCACGGTTTTGCCGAGGGGCTTCGCCGGCAGCTCGTGAGACATGGAACGCATGTCTTGGCGGTATTGCCTCCCAGTGTCGACACTCGTGCAACAAGAGATAAGCAAGGCAAGAAGATTTCGCCCTCCGAGGTCGCCAAGCAAACCCTTACAGCACTGGCAAACAAACGTTCAGTGGTGCTGCCAGGTCAGGCGAGATTTTTACCTGTGTTATTGCGCCTCTTACCTGTAATGACCGGTCGTATAATCGCAAGAGGTTAGTGCCCAGTGATGCCATCAGTTTGATGAGCGCTTGTCCGGCTGGCTACGAAAGAAGCTCGGCCCAGGGCCTGATTACCCTGGCCTGCTGATCGGTTTCTGGGTCGCGGGCCATGTCTCTGCTTACAACGTTTTGCAGTTGCAGTTGCAGTTGCAGGATCGGCGGCGGCGATCAAGGCGCGGATGTAGTCATGCTGCGGCGCGCCGAGAATCTGCCGTGGTTGCCCCTTGCTCCACCACTTGCCCCTGTCGCCTCGCCGTTGGATGTGCGCAACGTCATCGCCTGTCATAATCCACCCGTCCCACCCCAGCCCCCACACGGAGTCCATGCCATTCATGGTGCTGTTCAATCGATTGAGCGCGTTTTCCATCCAGGCGCGCAGGGCACTGAAGCTGGTGTGGGGGACGTCGCGTCCCTTATTCATAGGCCTGCTGCTGGCCACCATCGTTGCCGGTCTGTTGCCTGCGCTGGCAGCCTGGATCGGCCAGCGTATTGTCGATGGCGTGGTGCACGCGATGCAGATTCATGCAGCCGGCAGCCAGGCGCCCGTGTGGCCAGTGATGCAGTACGTGCTGGCCGAGGCGGGCGTATTGGCGCTGCTGGCCGCCGCCCAGCGCGCGTTGTCAATGCAGCAATCGTTGCTGCGGGTGCAGTTGGGGGTGAAGGTCAACCTGATGATTCTGGAGAAAGCCCAGACCCTCTCACTCCTGCAATTTGAAGACGCCGAGTTCCACGACAAGCTGGTGCGCGTGCGCCAGGGCGCGTCAACAAGACCCCTGAGCCTGGTCACCAAGGGCCTGGGGCTGGTGCAGAACCTGATCGCGCTGATCAGCTTTGCCGTGCTGTTAGTGCACTTTTCGCCGTGGGCGCTGGTGATTCTGGTGGTCGGCGCCTTACCGGTGTTCTTCGCCGAGACGCATTTCTCGGGCAATGCGTTTCGCCTGTTCCACCGGCGCGCGCCCGAGACCCGTCAGCAGAATTACCTGGAATCGCTGCTGTCCCACGAGACCCATGCCAAAGAGGTCAAGCTGTTCGGCCTGGCGCCGCTGTTCCTCAAGCGCTACCGCGACAACGCCCGACGCTTGTACACCGAAGACCGCCAGTTGACAGTGCGTCGGGATGCCTGGGGCTTTGCCCTGGGCCTGCTGGGCACCGCGGCGTTTTATGTGGCTTACGCCTGGGTGGTGCTGGACACCGTGCGCGGCCAGACCAGCCTGGGACAGATGACCATGTACATCGTGCTGTTCAAGCAGGGGCAAAGCGCGATCACCGCCAGCCTCAGCGCCATTGCCGGCCTGTATGACGACAGTCTGTTTCTGTCGGACCTTTATGAGTACCTGCTAACCCCTGTGGTCCTGCCGAGTGGCCGGCTTACCCAGGGCGCGTGTCCCGGCGACGGTCTGCGCTGCGAGCACGTGGGGTTCAGTTACCCCGGCGCTGAGCGGCAGGCATTGACTGACATCAACCTGCACTTGGCGCCGGGGCAAAGCCTGGCCCTGGTGGGCGAGAATGGCTCGGGCAAAACCAGCCTGATCAAACTGCTCACGCGCCTGTATACCCCGCACGAGGGGCGCATTCTGCTGGATGGCAGCGACTTGCAAGACTGGGATGAACAGACACTGCGCCAGCGCATTGGGGTGATTTTCCAGGATTACATCCGCTACCAGATGACCGTCGGCGAGAACCTTGGAGTGGGTGACGTCGATGCGCTGAACGATGAGGCGCGCTGGCGCACGGCCGCAACCCAGGGGGTGGCCGCCGAATTCATCGAGCGCCTGAGCAGGGCCTACGGCACACAGTTAGGGCGCTGGCTTGGCGGCCAGGAGTTGTCGGGTGGGCAATGGCAGAAAGTCGCCTTGTCACGCGCGTATATGCGCCAGGAGGCGGATCTGCTGATTCTTGACGAGCCGACGGCCGCGCTGGACGCCGGCGCCGAGGCGGCGGTGTTCGAGCACTTTCGCGAACACGCCAAGGGCCGCATGACGTTGTTGATTTCCCATCGATTTTCCAGCGTGCGCAATGCCGACCACATCATCGTGCTGGACGGCGGGCGAATCCTGGAGGAGGGCAGCCATCAACAGCTGATGGTGGCGGGTGGGCGCTATGCCGAGTTGTTCGATGTTCAGGCGCGGGGGTATCGCTAGGTCCCGAGCGCCCGTCCAATCCGGCCAAGAGTATTGTTTCAACGTTTTAGGACGACATTGTCACCTCAAGCCCTGCGCGCACCGACGCACCGCTGAAAGCCTGGCGCAGAACGCCCGACAACATTGGCCATCCACGTCGGAATGCGGGCTTCCTCCGGGTCTTCGAGAATGAATTCGCGGTAATTCATCGGGTTGACGATATCCAGTACCGTCACCCCATCTGCCTGCCCCCAAACCACTTGTTGCTTGCCCAGGGTCATGGTGCCTTCCTGGCCTAACGCTCGTCGGTAATAGAGTTCACGCAAGTCGAACTGAAAAGGGTAGTTGTCGTAAATCTTGCGCCCATCGCTGATCGGTGAAAGTGCCGTCTGGTCCGGTTCGCCCGGTTCCAGTTGGCCGCTCATATTCCAACGCAGGCGGGTTGAGAGGAACAGCCGAGCTTCTGATTCGGTCTCGTAGGACAGTGAGTTGTAGAAGCGTGTTTCAGATTTTGAAAAGTTTACCCTCGACTATGTTTTCCGCCGTCTGATACGACACTCTTGAGTCTGAGTTTAATTCTCCAGCGAGCACCAGCATAGGCAGCACGGATGCTGAGAATATGAGTGATTTGAACATGGGGCCGCCTTAGAGCGAGCTCTAATATTATTATGCGTATCGATGAATTCTGCGCACTAATTGCAGAGCGAAAAGCGCCTGCATTATTGAACTGTGGAGTGTCGTAATTAAACTAGAGGTGGGCGTAGTTGTATGATGTGACGACGGTGGCGTAGGCGATAAAACTATTTCTGCCGTGGCTCAGTTTTTTCAAACCCTCACCTGGAAGGTGATAATGAGGGGGAAGTTGTTTGTTCAGCGTCATTGAAGCGTCCATGCATGATCAATCGAAAAGCGCAATATTTCAGCGGTGTCGAAATGCTGTCAGTGTGCATTGCTTAATTCAACAAGAGTGCTTCGAAATGTTTTTGATTTAAAATCGTGTCATCTGTCCTAAGGGGTAGATGATTAAGTCCTTGTTTTATATGATTTTTTTTAAACTTGGAACGTTCGTGTCATAACTGCCAGACAATGATATTTTGCTAAGCGCTCATTATAGATGTGTCTAGATGTGTCTAGATGTGTCCGAGACGCTGAAATCAGAAAACTGAACTAACGTACCAACGGTTACTTGACTCTGCCCCATGGGACACCTCGTATGCTTTTTTCAAGCGCACACTCTGGCGCGCTGCCGACAAGGAGTTCCTGTGAAAGGTTTATGTCTGGTGACGGGTGCCAACGGCCATCTGGGCAATACCTTGGTGCGAGCGTTGCTCGGCCAGGGCTATCGGGTTCGAGCCGGCGTTCGTGATATCCATAACCACGCACCCTTTGCCGGGCTGGACTGCGAGTTGGTGTATGCCGAGTTAATGGACAGTGCGGCCTTGGACAAGGCGTTGGAGGGCGTGGAGGTACTGTTTCAAGTGGCCGCCGTGTTCAAGCACTGGGCGCGCAACCCACAGGCCGAGATTGTCGAGCCGAATATCCAGGGCACACGGCGTGTGCTGCAAGCCGCTTCACGGGCGAGTGTGCGGCGTGTGGTCTACGTCAGTTCGGTGGCCGCCGTCGGTCATGATGGTACGGCGCTGGATGAGGCGCACTGGAATACGGAAAGCGAAAACGCCTACTACAAATCGAAGATTCTCTCCGAGCAGGCAGCCTGGCAGTGCGCTGAGGCGTTGGGGTTGAGCATGGTATCGGTATTGCCTTCGGCCATGGTTGGCCCCAATGCCGGCTACCTCACGGATACCATGGGCTTCCTTCAATCGGTTCGGCAGCGGCAGATGCCCTTTGATCCGGGGTTTCGTTTCAACTTCGTCGATGTTCGTGATGTGGCCGACGGGATGATACTCGCCGCCGAAAAGGGCCGGCCGGGGCAGCGCTATATCCTCGCCAATGAGCGTTCGTCGCCGCTCAGCGATTTGATCGCAGCCGCCAACACCCAGGCGCCTGGGTATCGCCAGCCTGTCTCAGCGCCACGCTGGCTACTGCTGGGCGTGGCCTCGCTGCAGGAACACTGGGCGCAATTAATGGGCACACCCGCCCAGTTGCTCTTGAGCCAGGTGCGCCTGTTTCACAACGTGGCACAGGAATACAACATTACCAAGGCGAAAAACGAATTGGGTTTCAACCCACGGCCGCCTGAAGTGGCCTTGAGGCAAGCGTTTGCTTATCTGCACAGACAGGCGCATCAAGCTTATTAAGACCCGCCAAAGGGCTAGGCGCAAACATTGAGTTCATCTCGCTTTTGAGTTCAATCAAGTGAAGATCAAGCGCCTGCAGTTCGGCGATCCTGTCCTGGACTTGCCGGCGCTTGTCGTCGACGGCCTGGTTGGCCAACGCCAGCGGAAAGGACTTCAACTTGTTTTTTGCGGCAATCAGCGGGTTCATCTCGGCCAGCTTGAACCCGGCCATCTGCGCCTTGCGTATGAGGTGGACGATTTCCAAGTGGTGAGCATTGTAGAGGCGATAGCGCCCCTCACGCTCCGGCTCGTTGATCAGGCCCATTTGCTCGTACAGTCGAATGGCTTTTGGGGTGCAGCCGGTCAGTTCGGCGAGTCGTCCAATGAACATCTGTCAATTCCTTATGTGAGACAGCAAATACTCTAGCGTTGTTTGATCGCCAGAGCTGCAAAAGCCGTCACATGAAAATCGAAAAATGTCGAGGTTGGCCTCAGTAACGAATCATCACTGACTTCAGCTCGGCGTAGTCATCAATGAATGCGCTGCCGAACTCCCGGCCTATTCCTGAGGATTTGTTGCCGCCAAATGGCACCGCCGAGTCCAGCATCGTGTGCATGTTAACCCACACCGTGCTGGCTTCGATGGCAGGCACCATGCACAGGGCTTTGCTCAAGTCGTTTGTCCAGAGGCTGGCGCTCAAGCCGTGGGTTCATCAAAGCCAGCAGTTTTTCTTCGCTGTCGTACGGCAAGAGCGTGGTGATGGGCCCGAAGATTTCCTCGTTGAGCAGGATGTCGTTGACACTGTTGGCGAGGATGATCGTCGGCTCGACGTTACAGCCTGGGCGGTCGATCAGGTTGCCTCCGTGAATGACGGTGTTGTTCTCTCGTCGATTCCAGTGTCCACCGTTCCGCTGAAAGCTTCAGGCCGGTCCATCGAATCGCAGAATGTCCGGTCGGAGCTATCCTCATCAATAGCCCACTTGGCCTTAGGCTGGGGGCATCCTTTTCAAACCATCCAAAGCATCCCCTCAGATATGCCCCTAATGTAGCAATCGTCTGGAAGTGAATGGGTCTCCATGGCCTATGAAAAGCCAGAAATGATCAGCTAAACAGCCTGCCAGACAACGCCTAAAGACTCTCAGGGTCGCCAAAAAACATTTTGACGTGTCTCTAGAATGGTGTTTTCAGCCTAAAAAAGACGAATTTTGCCCCCAGATTTGCCCCCAATTGCACCGGATGTGCGAGCGACCGCGAATGGCGATTTCTGACACGGACGTCGGTGGCCGTGTCTGGTATTCAGTGCGCGTTCGCATAGTGGATGAGCAACCAGTATCTGGAAGATCCTTGGTCGTTCGTAAGAGAGCATTGGTAACGTGTCGATATCCTTAAGCACGGAAGCGCCTTATCCGTGCCGTTCTTGATCAATTAAACCGTTGGGCCAGGTCGCTGATCAGTCGTTTGGCCGCTGTTGCTGCGTTCAAATAAGCGACGATGTGGATATCTGCCGGGCGTTTGCTGAGACTCCAATGGCGTATTCGGGATCCGGCAGGGTAGCGGTGAGAATACTCAATCGCCCAGTCATCTTGCTAAGCTGGCTCAGTCGGGTTGACCATGTGCTGGAACCGAGCGATATCTTCGCGGATTTGCAATCAAGTTCGAACCCATCGTTATCAGTCGAAAGAGCCCCATGTACCTTCGTCTTTGTTGCTGACAATCAGCAATTAAGAGTAGAAGGATTAGACCGCGACATGGCTTTTTGCCAATGAAATGCCATCACGCTACAATCGCTAAGCTATCGCACTCTACAACTGTATATAGATACAGTTATATCGCCTGGCTACATAAGGTACAGGGTTTTCGTGCCTGAATTGATTTTGCGCCTTTGGTAGGCGGATTGGCCAGGACGGCGTTGATCTCCTCGCGAGTCTGCACACCGCTACGGTGAAGCAAAGAGTGGAGGATTTTGTGGCTAAGCTTGCCAACGATGCAACCAGATTGCTGGAGGCCATCGACTACCAGTTGATTGTGACGCTTGAGTACTGCCACCAATTGGTAGAAAGGCAGACCCTCTGGCTTGAGGTGTATGGTGATGTCACTGTTAGTGGTAGTGTCCAGGTCGAAGTCAAAAACTTCATTGATGACCTTACTGATGGACATATCAATTTCTGGAATACCCTGAAGAACTGGTTGTCACCGAAGTTCAAGCAAGAGAAGTATGCCGAGCTTATCTTGCTCACGACCCAGTCCTACGGCTCAACGGCAGAGCTGCGCCATTGGAACGACCTCAGTGGTGATGATCGCCTAGCGTTGCTTGCCAAAGTACTGGCTGATAGTGAGGCGCGTGTAGCTGAATCCGGGAAGAAGCCTTCCAAGGCCGTTCAGGCTCAGCAGTTCGTCATGGCAGATGAAAGAAGATCTGTTCTGAAGGACGTGATTGAAAAGGTCAAGATTCTCTCTAATGAACCTAGCCTCAAATCGCGTGCATTCGATGCTCGAAGCCGCTTCGGTAAAGGGATTGATCCCACACAGCGTGATGAGTATTTCCAGGCGCTGCTGGGCTACCTGATCGAGCCTTGCCTAGCCAAGGACGGTTGGAAGATTACCTACGAAGATTTCGATATTAAGCTTGCTAAGTTGTTCTCGCGGTACGGAAGGAACTCGCGAAAGTTTCCTGTGGTTGATCCGGCGATCTTCGAAGGTGAAGATAAGTCAGGCTATACTGATCGGCTGTTTGTGAAAAAGCTCTACGAAATTGAGTATGCTGGCAAAGTATCCTCTGCAGTACTAGAACACATGGTGGCCGTGCACACAATCTCCAACGAATTTAAGCGGTTCACCGTCGAAAAGATTGACATCGATAATTACAAACATGATCAGCTTAAACGGCATAAAAGTTTAAGGTCGGTCGAGATGAGGCGCTGCTCCCGAAAGCCTGAAGGGGAGTGGTGTTTCGAATCGCAGAACTTCTTTGATACTCGTTGCGGCGAGCCCGTCGATGGGATACCTGCATTCGATGGCACCTCCGTGGAGTTTCGAAATGGGCTCTGGCATATGTTGGCGGACGACGAGGACGAACAGGGTAATGAGAAGTTGCATTGGAGGCTTTGGTGATGACCCTTACAACCATTGACTATATTCATACCCTGCAACGAAACCCGTTGATCATGGCGCCCATTCTCCATGGGTTCTACGACGAGCTACAGGAGACGCAGAAGAATATTCTTTTCAGCTATCTTGTGCTGCCTTTTGTGCTGCATGAGGCGACTTCAGCGTACCTGCACCGGATCAGCGAGCGGAATACCTGGCGAACCATGGTGAGCGATAAAACGCGGATCGCGGGCGTTCATAAGCGGATACAGTCGCTGCGAGAGGTCACCAATGTCACATTGATGAGCCTGGTGAGCGCGGAGTATCTGACGATCAATGACGATATGATCGTCAGGGTCACCCAAAAAACGTATCCACCCCTGAAGGGATTGGGGCAGAAAGTGGCGTCTGCCCGCAACCTGGCAAAGCTCCTGCAAGATCGAGAAGCTCCTCGGGTATTCAAGTCGCTAGGGATTGTGCAGCTATGAAATGTTACGTCAAATCTGTCGGTGTTGTAGATCGTGATAATGAAGTGCATCAGGTCACGTTCAAGTCTGGCCTGAATATCATCACTGGCAAGTCTTCGATGGGCAAAAGTGCGATTATTGAAATATTTGATTTTTGCTTTGGTAATAGCGACGATACGATTCCGAAAGGTGTCATTACTGCCCGGTCGAAGATGTATTTCACCATTCTGCAGTTAGAGGCTGAACTTCTATGTTTGGCGCGAACTCGCGATGTCGATAAGATTTTCATTGCTGAGGTCAGTGGCTCGCTCGACGAGATTTTTCAGCGGATGAAGAATATTAATGCATTCTTTACGCCGAATATGTTTTTGTCGGTGCGCGACTTTAATAAAGAGCTAGGGCGCTACTTTGCTGTCACCATGACGGATATTGATGAGGACGACTCGCCGCGTGAGTATGGGAAGTCTAAGAGCGCAACGCCTTCAGTACGTAGCTTCGTCTCGTACATGCTTCAACATCAGAATTTGGTGGCTAACAAGCATGCGCTCTTCTACCGCTTCGATGAAAAAGAGAAGCGTGACCAGGCGATTGAGCACCTGAAAATATTCATGAACTTTGTCGATCAGGACTACTTCTATCTGTCCCAAGAGCAAAATCAACTTCGGGCTGAGCAAAAGAAGATCGAGGCGCAGCTACCTAAGACAAAGGGTGAAAAAGAGCATTTCATTAAACGCATAGACGGCCTCCTAGCCGAGTACAAGGTGATCAGTGGTACGGATCTGACCCCGCTTACGGGCGCTCAAATCGCAGGTAGTCTTAAGCCGTCTTTCCGCAAGATCCACGACGCGAACGTTCGAATCGACAGTCAGGCAGACGCTTACTCGCTACGCAAAAAAACGCTCGAAGACGATCGGTCGAAACAGACGATAATTGTTCGTGAACTTCAGGACAAACTCTACGCGGTGCGGTCGTCGATCAGCCTCACAGAAGATTTCGCCAAGAATATCGCCGAGATTCCGGTGCCGGAGTACGCCGAGGTTAGCGACGCGTATTGCCCATTCTGTGATGCGCCCCATGAGCAAGTGGAGGTGGAGGCGAATAAGCTGACTGCCGCGATTGGCTGGATGAACCGTGAGCTCAAAACCACGTCTTACGCGCGGGAGAGTTTCAGAGATGAGGAAAACAAACTCATTAAATCGCTGGCCAAGGAAAAGGATATCCTTTCGGGTATCCAGACCAGCATCAATCAGTTGACCAAGCAGGTCGAAGACCTCAAGAAGAGCAAGACGGTTGATGAGATTGCGCTGCGTGTGAAGCACCGCATCAAGGGGGTTATCGAGGACTACGATAGCAAGCCTAAAACCGAGTACGAGGGCACTCTCCAGTTCATCAAAGACAGATTGGCCGTAATTAAGCCGCTTCTGGATGCCTATGTAGTGGATCAACTGATCCCGGACACGACGTTAAGTTTTTTCTCGGCCTGAGCCGGTGGCAGCCCACCATTAAATTGGTGCGGTCGAATCCAGTTGTACCGGTGCATCAAAAAATGGCTGATATCCCGCTGAGCTTGTTGGACCGTCGTGTAGCCCATGGTCGGTATCCACTCGGTTTTCAGGCTCCTGAACACCCGCTCCATCGGCGCATTATCCCAACAATTTCCTCGCCGGCTCATGCTCTGACGCATGCGATATCGCCAAAGGCGCTGGCGAAAACTACGGCTTCCATATTGCGAGCCCTGGTCGGAGTGGAACAGCAAACCTTGAGGCTTCCCTCGCTGCTCGTAAGCCATGTCCAAGGCCTTGATGACCAAGTCGGCATCCGGCTTTCCCGACAACGCCCAACCCACAACACGGCGGGCAAAAAGATCTAGCACAACCGCCAGATACTGCCATTTCCCTTGAGCCCAGATATAAGTGATATCGCCACACCAGACGTGGTCAGGAGCGGGCACATCAAACTCCCGGTTCAAAATATTAGGGATGTCGGGCCGCTCGACCGTCGCCTTTTTGTAGGCATGCGATCCCGGTTGTTTGCTGACCAACTCCAGCTCGCGCATCAGGCTGCGCACCTTGAATCGCCCGATCTGCTCGCCGTCGTCCTGCATCATGGCCATGATGCTACGGCTACCGGGAGCACTGCGGCCTTGGGTGAACAACTCGTTCACCCGACTGCGCAATCGAAGGCGTTCTACATCCGGTGTGCGGCGCCTGAGACGCCGAGCGTAGTAGCACGAGCGGGTCACTTCAAACACCTTGCACAGCCAATCAACCGGCTCGTGGATGCTCAACTGGTCAATCAGCGCGAACGCTCGAGATCTTCCGACATCAAGAGCGCGGTAGCCTTTTTTAGTATTGATTTCTCTCGCTCAAGCCGAGCAATCCGAGCTTCCAACTCCTGAATTTTTTGTTGTTCCGGAGTCAGTGCCTTGCTCTGCGGGGTGATGCCTTTATGTTCTTTCTGAATCTGGTCAACCCAGCGGCGCAATGCCGACTCACCAATGCCGAGTGAACGGCTGGCTTCGATGTAGCTGTAGTTTTGTTTGAGCACGAGGTCGGCAGCCTCGCGCTTGAATTCAGGAGTAAAGGAGCGGCGTTGTTTGGTCATCTGACACCTCGATCTGGCGAGCATTCTCGCCTAAATGGGTGTCCGGTTTCATTAGACCACTACACAAGGGCGAGGATCATTACCACCAGACGCAGGCTGAAGGTGTGGGCCTGCTGGGCATCCACCTTGTTCCGAAAACGACTCATGGTTGCCACCGGGACAGGGCAGGGCGCAGTCGACGCGAACGGCGAACCGTCCAAGCGCCGGAGTGGAGAATCAAACTTCCGCGCCCCAAGCTCCAACGGCTGGCGAGTATCCATTCGAGCTTGCGGTACAACCAGGTCTCGGGGCGAGCCCGTTTGGTACGACGCAGTAGCGTGCCACCTGCAAATAACACCACGGTCATGCCAGCGATCATGGTCGTCGGTGCCACTGCAATAGAGGCGGTGGCGATCGCCAGAGGAACGCCCAACAACAGGCCAACGACTGCGCCGGCGCCAAGTGCTACCCACATCTCATCATTGGTTAAACCGCGCAATACGGCAGGATCACGATTGAGTCGCTCCGGCAGAAAGACCAAAGTGCCGTCGGCAAGGCATTCGATAAAGTCATTCATACCAACCTCACAGAATCGCGGCCGCCTTGGTCAGGAACCAGATGATGATCACCACCAGCAGGGCACCGATACCGACCACCGCGCCAAGGTCTTTCCAGGTCTTGCGCTGGTTCTGCACGTCGGCATACACCGTCAGGGAATGCCAAGCCACGCCGAGAAACGCGAGCAGGGCGATCAACAGACCGAGCAGGATGCCGCCGTCATAGGCATAGTTTTTGATCGTCTCGATCAATCCGGACCCTTCGCCGCGAGAGGGGGCTTCCATAGTGGGGAGCTCGGCGAAAGCTAGGCTCGGACCAAACACCAGCAGCAGACCGATCAAGCGCTGGCTGGCACGGTCACGCAGATTGTTTTTCAGGGGGTAAAGGCACTTGAGCATGATGGCGATCTCATGGGTTAGGACAGGGTGAAGAACATCAGAACGAGCAGAGCGAGCAGCACACGCGTGGCGCTGCCGCCTAAGGCTCCAAAGCGCACACTGCCGGCTGCCCAACCCCGGTAACCCATCCAAATCACCCAGGCACACCAAAGCAAAGTCAGGACGAGAACCAGGGACAGCCAGAGCGTCGAACTGCTCAGCGCCGAAAAGCCGGAGGCGTTTTGGAAGGCAGCGGTCTGGGCGTCAGTCATGCTCATGGCGAGGACTCTGTGGCGTGGTATCGAGGCGGTAATCGCCGAACAGTTCACTGGGGTCGCGAGGTTGGGCACGGGAAGGGGATAAATAGCCCTTCACACCTTGGCGAATGCGCTGGATATCCTGAGTCAGACGAGGGTAGTCAAAGCGATAACGTGTATTTAATTCTGGTGCTTCGAAACGTGGCGCCCTGCGTACTAACGTGTCGAGGGTATCGAGCTGTCGGAGGATTAAAGTGAGCTGCTGCTCTTGCCCGCCCGCCGCAAAGCTGTTGCTGTGAAATGCGATAACAGCAAGCGTGAGCAAACGAATAGGAGAAATGGACATTGTGGTGGTCCCGACGTTGGTCTGGAATTAAGATCTCCGTTTGAAGAGTGAACGTCAGCAGATTATTCGAGCTGAGTGTGATCGGTTTTATTAAATTGTCGTTAAGGAAGGTGGTAGTGGAAGGCGTAAAGGAAAAAGTTATAGTTGAGGTCGCGGAGCGTTTACATGGCCGCAGTGACGAAGAGATTTTTCAATTTTTTATGTCGACTGAGACGTTTGCAAGAGAATACGCGGTCAGCTACGAGTTGGAAGGGCCAATGTATTTGGTTCTCGATAACAGTATAATTCAGTCTTTTAAACATCGAGGCTCTAAGCCAAATCGCGATTTGCAGGCATTATCATATACCGCGTTTACCAGGTTCGTAACAGGCTGGAGTGATAGAGAAACCCACTTGGCTGTAACACCGGCAGCCCTTTATGAGCATATGGGGCGTCGTGGAAATATTACGTCAGCTGAAGCAGTAAATGCACTCGAAGAACTTCAGCTGTATTTCTCTGATACAGGTCTGCGCATGACATGGATCGGCTTTAAGTCGGTTGAAGCTTTGGTGGGGGTTCTCGCCGCGGTACATGCTGACGATATGTACCTTACGCAATACTTTAAGAAAATAGAAGGCATGAGTTGGAAGAGAGACTTGAAGGCGCCTTTCGGTGTGAAACTTCCTATTGGTATTGCGTATGTTGAAATACCTGATGACTTGCCTTTGAAATATTTTGATGCTTGGTATGTTAAGTTTGTACTCACTAGTCGAGTGGAACGCGCGATAATTCAGCAGTCGCAGCATAACCCCGATGCACTGCCGATCGGGAGTGGCCCAATGGCGGAGGCTTTAGCTGATCTCAATAATTTCAATAGGAAGGGTGCTTTATTGGGGCTAGGAGATATTGATATGTTGCAAGTCTGTGATGGTTCCCGACAGTATCAGCAGAAAGCCGGTTATGTTTTGGTAGGGCAAACCCTGGACGATACGCTCGCTGACGTTTTGAGTCATCGACACTCATATATTGAGAGCATGGGAGTGGAGTTCGGAACCCCAGATGCGGAGAGTCAAATTAAAGATATGGTTAATTTTATGTTTTCAAAACCATTCTCTGAGCATGAAAAACGTGCGGATAGGATTTGGCCTAAATTGAAGGATTTCATGGGGGCAATCGCCACGGCCTGCAAAAATGCGAGTATGAATTCCACTCGTAGCCAATGACTTGAGGAAAGCTTAACGGCCAAATTTCACAGATATTTCTTGAATGTCGTCGCGGTGATTGCCGTTGTTACACCAAGCATCGCGGCGCTCGGTATAAATATAAAGAGAGGGTTGAGCGAAACGGGCAGCGATAGGTAAACAATCCAAGGTACAAGCAGCAACGGCGTCATTGCACGCTTAGCCCTATGATAGACAAAACTGCTCTCACGCCCCGCTCCAAATTTTCGCAGGTCACGACGCACCAAACCATCGACAAAACCAGTCAACATCACTACCACGAAGAGGGGTATGGCCAAGACTAGAATGGTCAGGCGCACCATGAAGGTGAAGGTGACATACACCGCCGCCAGTATGAAATCCTCAATGCTCACGTAGAGCTGATTGGTCCAACCCCAGAAGCCGTTGCCTTGGCTCGACACTCGCGCTTGCCGGGCAAAATCCGCAAAGCCAGTCTTCACTAGCAGCCACTGATTGAGGAAATCCAGCCACTGGACAATAGTTCGCCCAGGTTGTTGGAGGATGAGTGAAGCCTTGAAGTGCTCGCTGAGCCATCCCAATTCGCTATTCAACATGGCTTGGCCGTGTCGCCAACCCTGGTCGCCCCAGAGCAGCAGTAGACCGGCGAACTCGATGAGGATTGAGAATAGCAACGAGGCAATCAGCAAACCGATGATGCGTAAAACCAAGCCAATCGCCGAGACGATTAACCCTGGGTGCTGGGTCGGTTGTGGTGGCGAGTTTGGTGCGAAAGTCGTCATCGTTCACTCCAATGAGTTGCAGAGCTGATGTCGTAACGATGTCTTCTGGATCGTTTTCTGCTGAGTCAAAATCTTTAGCGGGGGCGGGCTACCCCACCTGATCCAAATCGAAGTTAGTTGTTGGGCCGCCACTGCTGGCGCTCCACCACTGCCCCGCCTGTGCGTTGTACGCCGCCCGCATCCGTTGAGTGAGTTCCTGCAGATCCTTGGGCATGGCGTCGTCGTTGGAGGGTTTTGGCAACGGCATGCGGACTTTCCAGAGCTGGCCACCGGCCTGAAAGGAAAACATTTGCCCCTTGGGCAGACTGACGATATGCGCTGGCTCGATCAGCGGCACACTGGTGCTGCTGACGCGGTCCTGCGAGGAGGAAGTGAAGTCTGTATTGGCCTCCGGATCAGAAGTGTCGGTGGCTCCCGACACCAGGGTCTTGGTCAGCACGTTAACCTTAGGCAACTGCTGGGTGAGTAATTCGGCGGTTGCAGTTTCGCGCACGCGGAGCATCTGCAGGGTGTTGAAATTGCCGATCACTTGGCCAGCTTTCGCCCGGTTACCGATGCGCGCTTCGATATCGCTAAGGGTCTGGGTGTAGGCGGTTACCTGGATGCCGGCGCCACCTCCCTTGTTGATCAGCGGGATGAACTCGTCGCCCATCAACTCGTTGAACTCATCAGCGTGCAAGTTGATCGGCAACTTGTCACTGTTGTTGTTCGATTGGGGCAGGCCATGGTCAATGCCGTGTTTATAGATGTGTCCCGCCACCGAGACCAAGTCGGCGAACATGGAGTTGCCCACAGCGGCGGCCACCTCGGCGTCGGTCAGTGCATCCAGGCCGACATAGACGATGCCGCGTTTACGGATGATCTGCATCCAGTCGAATATTGGCCGCGGGTCATCTAAATCGGTGTAGTTGGGAGCCAGTAGCTGGGCGGTCTTGCCGGTGGTGAGTTTCTCCAGCAGCGGCAGTAGCGAAGCCACGATTTTGTCGAAATAAGTACGGTCGTAGCGTACCGCCGAACGCAGTCCATCCAGCACCGGATCGAACACCCGTTTCGCCGCCAGGTATTGTTCGATGGCCACCACGCGCTTTTCGCGTCCGATCATATGCCGGGGAATGTTCTTCTCGGTGAGTTTGCCTTCGAGCTGGACGATCACCTCCCACGCCTTAGGGTCGGTCTTGGCGAAAAACTGCTGGGCGTATTCGATGAACAGCGCGTCGATGTTGACCACATGGCGTTGGATCTGCAGATAGTCCGGACGCCGACCCAGCTCGATCAAAGCCCGGGCAATGATGTTGACGAAGCGCCAGGCGAACTCACGGAAGGCCGCAGAGTTACCTTCGCCGCTGAGCTGCCCAGCAATGCGAGACGCCACCTCAGAAATGCGTCCGAAACGTCCCACGGCGTTGTAGCGAGCGGAGATCTCCGGCCAGCCTAGATGGAAAACATAAAACTCCTTTTCCCGACCTGCGCGTTTGGCTTCGACGTACATCCGTTTAAGCAAGTCGGCATCGCCCTTCGGGTCGAAGACGATGACGACCTCATGTTCGATGCGATGAATGTCCTGGGTGATGTATACCTCGGCGAGTCGCGTTTTGCCGACACGGGTAGTGCCGAGCACCAGGGTGTGTCCGACCCGTTCGCCCAGCGGCAGACTGACTTCCGTTTCATCGGGCTCGACCCCATGCAACAGTGGCGACCCACCTACTGGGGGTAAAGGGCGCAACGGATTGAAGGCGCTATCCCAGGCCGTGACACCTGCCAGTATCGAGAGCGGAAATGGTGCATGCTCCAGGCGCCGTTCGAGACCACGGGCCAGGCGGTAGCTGGTCGGTTGGTCGACATAGTGGGCGACCGCCGGATCCTGCGCCTCGACCAAGCGCTGGGTGTGCAGGCGGCTCCAGCGAAAGCCGCGCCCCATGAACAGACGTCTGCGACTGACCGGAATCTGCCGACTGGTCAGCTCGTAGCGGGGCAGCCGACGGATATTTCGCCGATAGCGCAGCACCTCCCAGGCTTGTCGCAGCCGGATCAGGCCGAACAGGGCATAGGCCAGCGCTGCAACCAGACCGATCTCGGGTGACAGGGCGACAGCCCAGGGCGAGTACACGCACAACACCGCGGCGGCGATGCAGATCGCTACGGTGTACAGCTCCACTGCGGGTCGGAGTTTGGACTCCATCGCATGCTCGGCCATGACGTGGACTCACTGTTCCAGTGAGCTGGCGGTGATCAAGACGGGGTAGTGCTCAATCTGCAGACGGGTGGCAATGTCGTTGCCGTTGACCGGCAGGATGGTGATGCCCGGGGCGGCGGCTCGAATCCGAGCCAGTGCTGCAGAATCGGCCACTTCGACGGCGAGTCCCGCCGCGCCCATTTCCTCCAATTTGGCCGCACGTTGATGCAACCAAGCCAATGACTGGGGATCCTCACCGATTAGGAAAAATGGCCGTAGGCCCGGCATGTTCATAGCGCGAGGTGTGATCTGGCCCGGGCTCAAGCGCGAGCTTCGTATGGGCAATATCCAGGTTTCATCAGCAAACGTGGACAGGTCCGCATGTACGGCCCGATCAGGCTGGGAGTTGTTGCTTATTGACGGCCTGTTAGCTTGAAAATGAGATCGGATGAAGTCGCTAGGCTGATCCCCGGCTAAGGTCCATTGTGACTGGGTAGTTGCCAAGAGCAGGGTGAAATAACAGGCAATGGGGGTTCGCTTCATGGTGGTGTGCCCTGTTTAAAGGAAACCTGCAGTCGTTCGAGTTGGCGGGAAAAGCCGGCGCGGTAACGCGCGGCCGGCGTTCCTCCTGCCGGGCGGTGATATCGGCCAGCAGCCGACACCCAATCACCGGTGACGGCGTGATGTTCTTGCAGCAGCGCGGCAGTTACGGCCAGATTGCGGTAGGGTTCGAGGGCTTCGCAGGGACTGGAAAAATGCTGTCCGTGATAACCCAGGTTGATTTGCCCAAGCCCGGCATCGACCCGCTTGGCGTCATACCGAGCAAGCGCCTGAAGCAAGGCGTGACAGGCGGTCTGACGATTGGCGAAACGGTAAGGACTACCGGCAATATTCAGCGTCCAGGGCCAGGGCAACAGTCGACCACGGAGGCGGGCGCCACTCTCCTGCAGGGCAATAGCGAACAGCACCGTGGAAGGGATGTTGGCGTCATGCGCCGCCAGTTGATAAGCCGGAGGCGGAAGCTCATCAGCGTGGACGGCGAGCACTGTCAGCAGGAGCGCAATAGCAATCAATCGAGACGTTGCCATTGTCCGTTCACCTGCTGAAATGTGACGGGTAACGGTCTCGGGGCTCCCAGGCTGAACCAGCGCCCGCGATCATGGTTCAGGGTGATTCGCCGGTGTTGGACCTTGCTCGCATCAATGCCTGCTTGCCGCGCCCAGCCACGGACATGTTCATCTTCACCTTGGCTGCCCACCAGGTAGATATCGAACGCCGTATCACTGCTTTGCAGACGCTGCGCTTCAGCGGTGCACGCTGGGCAATGGTCTTCGACAAACAGAGCACGGCGCGGCTCTACCGGTGAGCTAGCAGCGGGCGGGGATGCCATACCCTGAATCGGCAACAGTCCAGGAAACAGCTTGGCCCAAGCTGCGGTGTAGGCGTTTTGGTAAGCCAACTCGCGCTCGGCACGTTTGGCTTCCAGCGCTACCTGCAATTCGGCATAGCGCTGACGCTCTTGGTCGTTCTCTGCCTCGACGCCGAGTGCAGTCAGCGGATCGAGATTCGGGCTCCAGTAACCACGCGGCCCGGCTTGGATCTGTTCGAAGCGTGTCCATTCCTGCTCGGTGAGACCCCAGCTTGCCGCCTGTTCAGAGTGCGAACGCTCCAGCGGAGCAGACTGCGTGTCCTGGGTCCGTGACGGTGCCGTGACGGGGTTGCCCAGCGCAGCGCCCGTGCTCAGCAATGAAATGAAACAGACGATGGGGCTCAGCGGAGCTCTGTTCATGATCGCTTCTCAAGGGAGGTGCACGGTCTGGTCTGGGTGAGCGGTCACCGCGAAGATAGCCGCGTTCGGCTCCAGCACCGTCAGTTGCCATGTGCCGAACTGCTCGCCGTTGTGTAGCAACTGGATATCATTGAGCGAGCGACTGTCAGGAGGTGCGACCGCCAGAAAGCGCTCGCCACCGCGGTACTCGACGCTCAACACTGAAAATGGCGGCAGGAGCGGGGCAGGCTTGGGCTGAGCGGTTTTTTTCGGCTTGGCCGAGGAAGGCGTCGGTGGTGGGAGTGGTGGCTGGGTCTTGAGGTCCAAGAGTTGCTGCTCAACGTGCTCAAGTCGTGCGCGTAGCGCGGTCATGTCGGCTTCGGTGGCACGGTCTGCCAGGCCGTCGCGTAGCTCCTGTATCTCTTGTGCCCATTGATCCAACATCGGATCGAGGGTATTGGCCTGTTGCTCACCGGTATCGACCATTTGTTTCAGGTCTTTCAGTGCGTACTGCAGCTTCTCCTGTGCATCCATGAGGGTGTTTGAATCACGTTGGAGGGTATCCAGGGTCTGTAAGCGTTGGGCGTTCGCATTTTCCAGCTCGGTCACGCGTTGATACTGGTTATACAAGCCACCACTCAGCCCGGAGACCGCCAGGCAAAGTGAGCCGACAATGAGGGTTTGAAACGTCGAGGCTTTCATGGGCGTGCCTCCGGCTGATGGGACGAGGTTGGTGTGGCCCGCACCTTGCCAGCATCATTTTTTTCCCGTTCGAAGCAGACCGAACGGCTGACCTCATCGGTCGTGAGTTGCCATGCGGGGCCTGCCAGCACTTGTAGCGCGTTGCGTAATGAGATCGGGCCGAGTCGGTAATGGGCGGCGGGCAGAGCCCGGGTAAACAGTATTTTCACTGGTTCCTCGGCAGGGCAGAGCGAATAACCCGAGCGCTGCAGCACGTAGTGCATTGCTTCCTGTACCGAAGGATTCAGGTTGGACGGAATGCTCACGTCAACGATTTGAGCGAGAAGATCACGTTGTTCCGTGGTGGGCTCGGTGCTGACCAGCGTATAGCGGCCATAGCGGAGCTCTGACGGATGGCTTTCGTCGGCCGGGCTCCTCGATAACTGGGGTCGATTGGAGCCACCCTCAATCTCTGGATGAGTCGGCAATGGGGTTGGGATTGGCGCGGTGCAGGCGCTCAACAAGCCCAGCAGGAAGACAGGCGTGAAAAAACGCTCCATGGAAAAAACCTCATGTCAGATTCCGTGCAGAACCTGACATGAGGTGAAGGAGTCATTCAGTGAGAAAGTTGATTCAAGGCGAGTCGTGTTAACGCCGAAGGCATTACTACTCATCAAAAATGGCTAGCCCATCCAAGACGGCAGCGTCGGGGTCGAAAATCAACAACCTCACATCCGCTAATGCCGCCAGATACAGTACGTTGACCAAGGCATCTGGCGTGCCGGCGTCGAGCTGCTCTTGCCTCAGCGAAGAGTAAGGATTGCCCTCGATCTTCACCAAGTTATCGTCGGTCCAGGGCGTTCCGATCAGCTTACATCCGACGCCATTGCAGTCTGGCAGGGCAAAGGGTTCAAACAGCAGTCCGGTTGGCTTGGAGTCGAAATTGCCAGCTCGGCTTTCCAAGTGGCGCAGTGCTTCGTCAGTGAGGTGTGCGGCACTGATCTCCCAGGCTCGACTGTAGTGTCCTGTGTCGAAGCTCAAACGATGGACCATGGCTTGGGCTTCTTCCAGGGAATACAGGTCACCGACGTGATGTCGTTCGTTGAGCATTTCGCCAGTTACGGCATAGATCACTTGCCGCACCAGTCCGGTGGACTGGAAGCGTTCATTCATTTCATCCGGCGTGGACTGGCCCTCGCTGATCAGAGCGAAGTTGTCGTTGAACAGACAAGGGAACAGTTCTAACGCATTGTCGGGCAGATGGGATTGTGCATCGTGTACGGGGCGAATGCACGGAGGGCAGTCATTTGCATAGGCGATCTGTAGCAGTCGTTCGATATGCAAGTTGTCGTAGCCGCGAGCAAACGGGTTTGAGGTTTCCAGCAGAGCCGGGGGTTGGGTTGTTGGGTTCATGAGGATTCTCCAGAAGGGAAATGAACAAGGCGTCCGAAGACGCCTTTGGGGGTTAAAGCCAGCCATGCTCGGCAAGGGAGAGAGGGCGACCTTCACCGACGATGAAATGATCCAGTACGCGAACTTCGACCAAGGTCAAGGCCTCCTTCAGTCTTGCGGTCAAGGCGTGATCCGCCAGGCTGGGTTCCGTGCAACCGGAGGGATGGTTGTGAACAAAAATCGCGGCTGCTGCGTTATTCGCTAGGGAGCGCTTGACGATTTGGCGGGGGTAAACGCTGGCGCCATCGATACTCCCGTGAAAGAGGATCTCGAATGCCAGAACGCGATGGCGAGCATCGAGAAAAATCACACCGAAAACCTCTTGCTCTTGGGGTGCAATATGCAGTTTTAAGTATGAGGCCACGGCGTCAGGTGACGTCAGGTTGGGGCCGCGGGTGAACAGCCGACGATCCAGAATACGCAGCGCTTCGTCGATCAGCTGGTTTTCCTGGGCGATACGATCAGCCTCGACATCCGAGGCTTCAATCAGGGTGAGCTGGGTGTTCATGAGGTACCTCCGAAGGGAACAATCCGGGGGTACACCCCCGAGGGGAGTGTTGTCCCCGAGGTGGATATAGAGTGACGGGCATTGCCCGATGACGCGCTGTTTACAGCCGAGTGAATCGGTGGCGTTGTCCGTGCAGATGTGAGTCACAACCGTCGCAGGGCAACGGAGAGAAGGTTCTTATTCCCCGGCCAGCTTCGGGATCGAAGTCGGCACTGATGGGCATTAGCCGGACCAGTCCAAGATGGATACCGGCGATGCGTTTCTCGATCTCATCGGTCGTGTAGTAGAGCGATAACGTGCTGTAGTCCTCGTAAGCCGCAGCGAACAGGCAGTCGTCGCAAAGCCAGAAGGATTCCATGTGGGGTCTCCTGTGCTGATTGAAGAAAAGGCGCTCGATTGAGCGCCTTAATGTAAACATCGCGAATTGTTCAGGCTGGCTGAACAGAGCGTGTGGTGACACGGCGGGCCGTGCGGGGAGTGGGTGCAGATTCAGATTCAATCCTGGACTCTGCTGGGTTGTCGGTATCCTCAGCTTCGGCATCAGCCGACGTTGGGGATGGCTCACTGTTTGGCGCTTGCTCAGCAGGTGCTGTTGCCTCCTGCCTGGCAGGCGCTTTGTATTCGAACGTGCCGTTGACCTTGATCCAGTCGATGTACAGCAGACGACCTTTCAGGCTAGCGCCCGGTTGGCCTTGCTTATCGCCTTTCTCATAGAGAAATGGGTCGATCCACAGGTCGCCGATACGGAACGACAGCAAAACCTTTTTCTCGGCTTTGACGGCGTCCATATAGAGACGAATCAAGCGTTCAGCTTCGCCTCCAGCGACTTTGCAGTCGAAGCGAGTGTACTCGACCGCATCTGTGGCACCGTGCAGGGCGGCGATATCGCAGGCCATGAACGGCTGGCCACGGCGGACTTGTACTTCACGAACACGGTTGAGGTAGCCGATACCGACGGTGTGCAGATTGAAGTAAGTGGTCGCTTCTTGGGATTGGTTGGCGTGGGCCATGGTGGTTCTCCTGTTTCAATGGAAAACGGCGACGCACAGCCCCTGACGGAGAAGTGAGCCCCGTCAGGGTGGGTAAGATTAAGGCGAGCGATGAAAGACACGCCATCGGCAAGCCGATGAGCATCAGATCGATGCGCCTGGAGGATAGCGGTGCAGCCGAGGAGAAATCCGCAGCAGTGGTCTGTTGAGCTGGGGTAGTGGGCATTCATAACCGCTGAAGCGGTAACCGTGCAAGCTTCCGAACGCTGATCGCACTTGGGTAAACCACCACGAACGTGGCGTAGCCTTGAAGGTTCAAGCTACCTGGGCTGGGCTGTCAACGACAGCGAACCACGGCCTTTGTATAAACCTGTCACAGGGAAGCGTCAAGACGTTGCAACGCGATTTTTTGAGGTCGGAATACGGTGGCTGTCAATGGAATTAAGAAAGCAAAAAAATGAAGAGGGGGCCCGGCTCGGCGCCAGGCGAAGAAGAGAAAAGCCACCTTAGGCGGTCTGACGCAGTCTACAAGCTCCTCGCAAAACTTGGTTTGACTGCGCCATGATTCGCCAACCGACCCTTATCGTGGCCTGGGTCGGAATACGCTGGCACGCATCCGCGCACAAAGGGTGCCCAGTGTTTCCCCGGCGGGCTCCGGGACTGAATGCGATCGCCGTAACGGATGACCGCTGCTGCCTGGCAGAGGCAACAGTGGTCATCCGCCACATTGATCCGGTCGAGCACAAAGCGGGAATGAAATTCCGCAGAAGAGAAGGCTCCGAACTCTAACAGTCCGACCGAGCTACCCGGAGCGAATCGGTCTTGGGTCGCCGTAAACGATGATCCTGAGGCACTACAGCAGAGCGGGTGGGAGGACGTCAAGCCAGTGTGCTAAGAGGTTATTTGCTACTGAGATGAGCGGCCAGCTGTTCGACGGTCGTCAGGATAAAGGCCCGGTCGCTTTCTTGAAGGCCGCTCAGCAGACCCGCGATCATCTGGCCCTGGTCGTTGGGGCGACTGCTCGACTCCGTCAGCAGTTCATCCATCCGGCAGTCGAAGATGTCCGCCAGTTGCATCAGCTTGATCACGGAAAGCTCCACTACACCCCGCTCAAGGCGCGAAATGGCTTCGCTGCCGATCCCCAGTCGTTCAGCCACCTCTTCCTGGGTCAGATTACGCTGAGTGCGGTGCTTCGCGATCATGCGTCCGATTTGGGCTTGGGTTGGATGTTTATGTGCCAAGTGATGAGTTCTCCAATTCAACCCGAATGGTTGAGCAAAGACCCGTTGACATGAACATCCTTAACGGTTGAGTATCGACTTATAGGGTTGTTATATTGACTGAAATACCTGTTTGTCGCGACGTGACATGTGTTCCTTTAGGAATCAGAGCCCGTAGTGACCAGCGAGACTGAGCGGTCTGATAGGACCAAATGGAGGAAAGGTTGAGCATGGATGAGCAGCGCGAGAACGACATGGACTTGATCTGGGATCGAACACTGGAGCTGTTCATCAAGATCCATGATTGCCCTGATAACCCCGCACACCTCGACAGCCTTGTTCATTGGCTCAACGAAGATCCTGCTCACCTGAAAGCGTTCAACGAACTGGGGCAGATATGGATCGCGACAGGCATCGCGTTGGCCCGTGAAATCGGACGACCGCTAGACGACTTGGAGAAGGATCAGGCGCCGTTGATGATGCACTGATAACACCCCCGGGGTTCATGTGAACGCCAATGGCGCCTCATGGACGACGCGTACCTTTGCTGATCGGCACAGTGCCTTTGCAGTCCGGGTACTGGGAGCATGACCAGAACGGCCCTGATTTTCCCTTACGCCTGAGCATTGAGGCATTGCAATTGGGGCAAGCCGGCCCGGCTTCGACCGGTACCGACAAAGTGAGCGCTCCGCAGTTTGCGATCAGCTGCGTAATCCAGTGCGCCTGCTTGGCAACGAATGCATCCAAGGTCAGACGTCCCGCTTCGATTTCATCCAGAGCTTGCTCCCAGATCGCTGTCATAACCGGATCCGCGACTGCTGCGGGTACCGCTTCGATCAGGGTATGGGCCGCTGCGGAGGCCATCAAAGCTCGTTTTTTCTTCAGCAAATAGCCGCGATCAATCAACCCCTTGATGATGCCGGCTCGCGTAGCTTCGGTGCCGATACCTGTGGTGTCCCGAAGTTTCTGTTTCAGACGCGGGTCGTTGACCAGCTTGGCCACATTTTTCATCGCCCTGATCAGATCACCCTCGGTGAGCGGTTTGGGAGCGGCGGTGCGCATGGACTTTAGTTCGACGTCGTCCACTGCGCACTGGCTACCCTGTTGTAGGGCGGGCAATACCTGGGTCTTTTGACCGGGTTTATCGTCTTCGGGGTTGTCGGAGAGTAAGCCTTTCCAGCCCAAAACCAGGATCTGTTTGCCCACAGCAGTCAAGCGCTCTGCACCGCACTCCAGCTCGACCTCAGTTCGATCAAACTCATGATGCGGTAGAAATTGCGCGAGATAATGGCTACGAATCAATTCGTAGACTTGGCGCTCTTGTTCAGACATCCGCCCAAGGTTCGCCGGCTCGGTGGTGGGGATGATGGCGTGGTGCGCGGTGACCTTGGCATCGTTCCATACTCGTGAGCGCAATGATCGATCGATGCTTCCGAGCGCTGGGCGTAACGCGGGATCCATTTTGAGCAAGGCATCGAATACCGCGGCGACCTCGTTGAACATGCTCTCTGGCAAATAACGGCAATCGCTGCGCGGATAGCTGGTGGCTTTGTGGGTTTCATACAAGGCTTGGGCGATGTTCAGCGTTTCCTGAGCGCCAAGTCCCAACTTGCGTGAACAGACCTCTTGCAGTGTGCTCAGGTCGAAGGGCAGGGGTGGCGCTTCGCGCAAATGCTCAGTCTGCAGCGAGACTACGGTGGCGGTCTTGCTGCTAAAAATCGCTTGGACGGTCTGACTGGCAAGCGCCTGCTGCAGGCAGCGACCGGCTTCGTCACGTCCTGAGCTTGGCGGTATCCACGACGCGATGAAGGGTTGCCCCATTGAAGATAGGTGCACATCCACCACCCAGTACGGCACAGAGACGAAGCTGGCAATTGCGCGGTCTCGTTCAACCACCAAGCGCAAAGTGGGTGTTTGGACGCGTCCAACCGACAGCACGCCGTCATAGCCCGCCTGCCGCCCTAGGAGGGTAAACAAACGACTGAGGTTCATACCAATCAGCCAATCGGCGCGGCTGCGGGCGAGGGCTGAGTGATAGAGTGGGAAGGTCTCCTGACTAGACTTCAGCGACGACAGTGCTTTGCGAATCGACGCCTCGTTGAGTGCGGATAACCAGAGGCGCTGAACGGCGCCTCGGTAATTGCAGAGCTCCAGTAACTCGCGGGCAATCATTTCTCCTTCGCGATCGGCGTCGGTGGCGATGATGACGGTGCTAGCTTCGTTGAGCAGGCGTTTGATGACTTTGAACTGCGCCGCTGTCTTGGGTTTGACCTCGACCTGCCACTGCTCGGGAATGATCGGCAGATGATCAAGCGACCAAGATTTGTAACGCTCGCCATAGGCTTCGGGTGGGGCCGTCTCCAGCAAATGGCCGATGCACCAGGTGACGGTTAAGTCGAGGCCGATTAGGCAACCATCACCGCGTCGGGTGGCTCCGAGGACCTTGGCGATATCGCGACCTTGGGAAGGTTTCTCGCAGAGAAAGAGACGCATAGGACCTCCGGATTGAGTTCGGAGCAGCGTTATTGAAAACAGCGGTGGCGAGCTATGAGAAACCTGAATGGCAGGTCTCTCATATTAGTCGGTGAGGGCAGTCTTGAATGGGGGCGAGGCTGCTAGGTTGCAGTCATGTGGACGAGAGTGCTTCACGAGCAGCGAGTAATGACAGGCCAGGAACTTCGCGCAAACGCGCAATTTTTATCCCTCATGTCCGTCATGCCGATGGTGGCTGCCCTCTGCGCTTTTTGGACTTCGACGCAGGCGAGCTGGCATGATCTGTTGATTGCCCAGCATTTGCCCCAGATGAAGCCGGTTCATTGGATCGTTCCCGCATGACCACGTTCTGCACCCGGTGAGGCAATATGCCGATTCGACGGGCCTCGATCTTGAAGGTGACCCGCGCATTATCTTCGCTGTCCTCCCACTCATCGCGCACTGTGCGGCCTTCGACTAGCACACGCATGCCTTTCTGATACAGCGTGCTCCAGTGTTCAGCCTCGCGGTGCCAGAGCTCAACTGGCGCCCAATAGCCGCCTCGATCTTCATAGCTACCCTCGCGTGGCACTGGGTTGTCGAAGTACACATTCAGCCGTAGCAAACGCCGTGGCTCGTCATTGCCTGATGAAAATTCCTGGAACTCTGGCGCACTGCCAATGTTGCCTTCGCCGACAAAAAAAGTACTCATCCTGATACCTCCACTGCGGTTGTGAGTTGGCGCAGTAGCCGTTCGGCACTGGCCATTTTGATCGCGCAGGTCGATGCCTGGCGGTAGAGCGAATGCACCACGCTCATCTGCAAGTTCAGCGCAATGCGCTCGCATTCGAAACGGTGCAACCTCTCGCGTATGGCTTGCGGCAAGCCCTTGTTGGAGACCTGGCGTTCCCAGACCGCAACGCCCATACGAGCGAAGTCACGGGTACGCCAACGCAAAAAGGTGCTGCCTGCCCTGGTGTTCTGCAGCACCAATCGGATATCCAGTAGTGAGTAAGGCGGTTGTCCGGCTTGCTGCACCACCGCCTCCATCAGGCGACGTAACTGCGCCTCGGTTTCCCTCGCCACCTGCGCCAGGTACTCCAGCTCCCCCTTACCCTTAAAGGGTTTTAAAAGGCCTTTTAGGGAGGCAGCGTGTTCGAGTTGTCGATAGGCATCCGGTGTCAATGCTTCGTCGGGCAATGGTTGAACGGGTGTCATGGTACTCATGCTTCGTCCTCCTGCCCATTCACTGTCGGAGGTGGGGCTACAGCGTCCTCCATCAACGCATCAGCGTCATCCACTGCCACAGCGCCACGACGAGTGATCGGTGGCGCGAACTGGGAGCGGCGATGCCCTTCAAGGATGTCCATAGGGGGTAATCCAAATTTTTCCATGGCCGCCAGAGCACGAGCGTTGTTCGCCGCCATGTCATCACGGGTGACGCCAGCATGCCGGTAGCGCTGCGCCTGACCGAACAGGCTGCGCAGCAGATGGGCACCGTCGTCTATCCAGGCTTCCATGTCTCTGCGACCAATCAAGGCGGTGTGATGGGCCAACAGGGTATGGCGCACCAGCGTGTCGTAGTCAGTCAGCAGGTAGACGGCGAGAAACCCCAGTTGGCTGCCGATGTACAAGGGCAAGGTGACGGGGTGGATATTGAGGTTGTCGCTCATGTCGATCTGCGTCGGCAGGTCCTGCCTGATCCGGTCCAACTGCTGGGTCAGCTCCAACATCCCAGCCTTAGCCTGCAACAGTTTTTCTTCGAGCTGCACGATAGCCCAATCGGCATAAGGGTCGTCCTGCGCTGCGGCTTGTTTGATCAGATTGGTGACGCTGATGTAGCCGGCCATGCCCATGATCGAATGGACGCCTTCGCGTGCGGTCCGGCCTTGCCAGATCCGGGCGGCGTGGTGGGTGTGCAGGGTCAGCGTGATGCTGCTGCGCAAAGAACCCAGGTTGAGCTGATAGTGATCGGCCACGGTGTCGTCCTCGCATAGGCTTGGACGGAGACGTTGCGACAGATGAAGGTCAAGGACAGCTGAAAAGCTGAATGCGGTATGTTCGGTTTGGTTCGAGACGGTTGATTTTCGGGACGCTCGTCAGTGATGCCAGTGGCATCGAATCTACTGACGTCTAGGGCGTTTGCTACGCAGCTGGCGTAGTTCATCCAGGCACGCCTGGGCGATGGCAGAAGCGGGTTCGCCCTGTTTCCTAAGTTGGCGCGGGGGAGCGGATGACGGTTCTGCAAAGGGTAACGATTCAGCCTGACCTGCCCAAGGGTGGAAATCGCCTTTCAGCGCCCGCTGGATCAGGCCCATCAGATACGCCGCAGGTTTGCGGACGCTGCCTGCCGCACATCGCGCGCCCGCTTCGTTGAGCACCGCCTGCCGATCTGCTGGGTTTAGCTTGTTCAGCGTCACGGTGACGGCTTGTCGCTCGCTCGGACTCAGGTGCAGCGGATCAGGCCAGTGCAGGTTATCCACTGTCGGGGTCGCGCGCGGTACCGTACATATACTTTCTTTTAATACAGTACAGGCAGCGTTCGGATTCCGAACGGTGCCGGAAACATGGGCGTTCAGACCCGGTTCGGATTCCGAACTAGGCCCCGCACGGTTCCGAACGGGGTGGTCGCCACCCCGTTCGGAATCGTGTAACGCTTCATCGGGCGCCTTATCCAATCCTTGTTTTGTCCAACGGTCGCCCCAACTGTCGAGCCGGGTGGGGAGTTGACCCAGATCGATATCGGTATCTTGGCGGATTTCTTCCAGAACATGCTGAGCGACAATCCGCACAGCCTTGGTTGCATGGGAGAGGGCATGGCCGACCAGCTCCAGATAGTCCTGATCCAGCTCCATGGCTTCGGCGGGGGTTAACGGCTCATCGTGCAGGACGTACAGAGAACCTTGCAGGCGCCCGCTCAGCTGATCGCGGCCACGACTCACCAAGCTAAGCCAGCGCGTCAACCTGAGCATCGTCAGGACGCGAGCGATGGTCTCGCGGGAGGCTGACGCACCGTAGGGCACGCTCGACAGGTAAGGTTGAAGATCTTCATAGCGCGGTGTGACTACGCCCTGGCCTTGCAGCATGAGTCGAAATACTTGCCATGCATTACGCTCCAATGGCGTTAGCCGACAATCCAGCAGCAGGCGGCGCGGCACGACTTCATGTGATTGGCCACTGAACAGAAAGCCAGTCTGTAGAGCCTGGTTGGAGGGTTGTTCAGTAGTAGGGCGTGCAGGCCAACGTTCACTTAATTGCTGAGTACATTGCTGCAGAACACGCTGCCAGCGACTGGAAGGGGCGGTGTTCATGTTCCGTTGCTGTAATGGTCGATCTGTTGCCAAACGATGGTCAAGCTGATCTGTTGCTCCTCCGCCAACATCATCATGGCGTCGAGCTGATTCTCAGCACCGTCCTGATCGCGTAGTTGGCACCAACGCTGCCAGAGCGCATGTTCCTGCGCTTCGCTCAAGTTCTGGGGGCGTCCTTTACGGGTTTCTATCTTGAGCAGACGTCGGCGCAGCGCGGTTTCCGAATGGGCCAGGCCAAAGCACTGATACATGATGGTACTGCTGGCACCGAGCTTGAGCGCTCGGTTGATCAGGCGCTCGTTCTGTTCGTCACGTTCAGCCTGGTCGATCAACCGATGCAACACCGGCGAATCAATCTTGACCTCAACCCAGGGGACGATGGCATGGGCCAGGCGTGACAATGTGGTAGGCGGTAATGATTGCAGCAGGTAGATGTCCTCTTCACCCAGTCCGAGTGCTTTGCAGCGTTGCAGATTGCCCAGGCGCAACTCGTGAAGGACCTGGGTCAGCATGGCTTGGTTGAGCACATTGAAGGACAGGTTCATGGCAGCTCCCTTGGTGAATCGTCTTCATGGGTAAGCGTTAAGTCGATCAGGCGCCGGGCTAAGCGAATGAGGCGATACAGTTTGATTAACAAACTGTCAGGCAATCGCTCCAGTCCTACGTCCACGGCGGGACGATCGGCCAGCGGGAGTTGATAGATCCCCAATAGCAGTTGTCCGAACAGGGCTGAAGGCAATTGCTTGCGATCCTCCCAGTTCACTTCGTCTTGGGCACGCAGCAGCGCCAAGAGCAATAGGTGAACGCCGGCCACACGAGGCGCTGCAAGATCAAGTTGCTCGATGCTGAGGGCGAAGCCCAGGCCATGCTTCTGGTCGATGATGCTCTCGGGATGTCCGGCATAGGCCGCCATTTCCCGAGCCAGTCCGGCAATGGCTAAACGTAGTTGTTCGGGGGTATCCAGTGCAGGTGCGATAATCCAGATGTCGTCGATCAGGCAGGTTTCGATGGTCGGTACCGGTTCGGGGGCAGTGTCGCGATCAATCTGGTCGCGAATCTGTTGAACACGTGACGGAGGGTTGACTGCTGCTGGTTGGACATTCATTTCGGGCAGCGTGAGCCGCTCCTCTTGCGCTGTTTCGGTCTGGGTTCTGATCTCAGTTGATTTGGTTGAGACACGGCCTGCGGTGGCTTCTTCAGCCCCCGGCCGATGGCTGTTCTCCTTGGGCGTAACGACAACACCGGGCGTCCGGATGCCCCGCTGTGTATCGCTCAGCTCCAGAGCCAACATGCGGTAGGACTGTCCGAGTAAGCGGCTCATGCGTTCGAGCAATTCATCCTGGACTTGCTCAAGATCGAGGGAATCGGGGGCGGCATCAAATTGGCCCAAGGTGTCGAGCCAAAAATCGGGGAACGCAATGGCATCGGTCGGATAACGATTCCAGGTTTGTTCAGCCTGGCTACGCAGAGCGATCAGGCGTTCAATTTTGGGTTTGCCCAATCCGGCATACAGGGTTTGTGGGATGGCGGGCAGTAGGTATTCGAGGGTGTCGAGCATCCGGCTGATGTGCGACTGTGAAATGGGGTAGCCTCCATAGGCAAGACGTCGCGCCAGCTCGCGTTGTGAGAGTGTTGCTCCATCTGGTTCGAACATGGTCTTGAGTTTGGCTATCGCCAGAGCACGCTCGATGAAGGTGAGTTGGCCGTGCAGATCGCTTTCGGCCAGATGACCGAGCAGAGTGGTGACTTCATTGCTCCAGGGCCGGAACAGGCAATGAATGCGAAAAAAGCGCTCGTCGCGGGTTTCCTGCCACAGCTCGCCGAGAATCGCTAATCGTGTATTACCGCCGTTGCGGATGATGAAATAGGTTTCACCTGGGCGGCGGGTAATCGGCGGTGGTTGATCCAACCCGCGTTCACGAATCGAGGCTTTTATATCGTCATAAAGCGGATTGCGGATGAAGCGTGGGTTGTGTTCGTAGGGCCGCAGCTGCTCCAGCGTGACCAGCATGGGGGTGTCGATGATTGGATCGGACATTCGTTCCAGGTCTGGACTCTGAGGAAAATGGTCCTGGTGCAGCTTGTCGGTGATCTCCTCCTGACTGAGCTTCTTCATTTGAACAACCTCAGTTAATGCCGGTTACGCAAATGGTCACCGACCTCGAATTTGACGATCTCGGCAGTGCCCGAGCCTTCGAAATGTCGGGATAGTTCTGCGAGGAACCACCCCATGTTCGAGCGCCCACCCTGCAAGCGAAACACTATGGTGCAATACTCGTCGCAAGGCGGGTGGTGTAGTTGAGTAGTGGGTGGAACGACGGTGGGTAGTGGGTACAACATAAAAAAACTCCTAGCCAACCACTGTTGGCTTCAAGGTTGATCAAACCCAATAACTGGGCGAGAAATGCTGGCTGGTCATTCGCTTCATCAAATCGCCACTCACCCGTTCACCGTCGAGATCGCTTCGCGCCATTCCGGAAACAACTCGATGGCCAGTGCTTGCATGGTTTCCAGCGCTGATGGTGAACGTCGTTGACGTGACTTGCGTGAATCGATTCGGTGAACGGGCAAGCTGAGCGTGGCTGCATTGAGGTAGGCCACTCGGTTTGGAACTACAGTTCCTAAAACCGAGGTGTTGGGAGCCTCAGCGAACGTATCGCGCAGACCACGAATGATCATCCGTGTGTCCACTCGGGTGGTATTCGCCTGGTTCAGTAGCAATCGCAAAGAGGGCAGTGGAATGCCCAGGTGACGGAACGGCTCGAGTTCACTCATCAGCTTCAAGGTGCCGCGGTGCAGTTCGCGGGCCGCGAGCATTTCCGGAGTAATGGGAGAGAGGGCGAGATCGGAGGCCAGGATGGCCATCTCCAACAACACGCTGCGTGCGCCCTGAGTGTCGATTAAGAGCAGGTCATAATTGCGACGGAAATTGTCGAGCAGATTGCGCAGTCGTAAACGTCCGTCAGGGGCATGCAGCAGCAAGGTTCTCAGTCGGCCTTGATCGTCGTTGGAGAGGATTAGATCGAGCCCTTCAATCACAGTCCTCGAAATAATCTGGGTCGAAGTAGTCAGGTTGAGGGCGATAAGTTCGTAAGCACCTGCATTAGCCTTCTGGTTCAAGGCGTAGTAGCTGGAGAGGGTGGGTTGGCTGTCCAGGTCGAGCATCAGGACGCGTTGGCCAGCATCTGCTAGCAGACCACCGAGGTTGGCGGCTACTGTGGTTTTGCCTACCCCACCCTTAGTGGAAACCACCGATACCACGCGCATGGCATCAGCCCTGCTGGCCTAGGCGTTCCACGACCCACCGCTCGATTTCCAGCGAGTCCCAGCCGACCGCGCGCATTCCGATGCGTTTGGCCTGAGGAAATTTACCTTCCTTCATCAGGTTGTAGATATGGGCACGTTTGAAGCCGGTTTTTTGCTCCACCTCGTCGCGACGCATGATGTGACGTTCGCGCTGCGATTGAGGTGCTTCTACAAAGGTCAAGGATTGGATGGTCATATTGGTCACTCCTAGCGCCGGATGGCAATCAGTGGGAAGTGACCGGAATTCAACACCGAAAAATGAACTGTGTCATTGCACTGCAAGTGGGCCCATTGCAATGCAATGCTTAAGCTTTGACCTGCGCAATAGCACGGCGGCCAGCGGCAAACTTCTCATCCAGCGACCGCTTGCTCAGTCCCTTAATGCCCTCGTGATGCGACGTAACCCAATCAACGATGGACGCTTGGCTTTCGAAAATAGAGTGTTTCCTCCCTGTTTTGGTTGAGCCCAATATGAGATCGACAAGCGCACCAATGACGTTCAGGTAGCTTGATCTGCTTTGATCGCTGAGTTGCTGTTTGTTTTCGGCAAGCATGCGTAGGTAGTCACGCTCCAGTCCCGCAGCTTTAAGCTCGTTGATCACTTCTTGTAGCCTTGCTTCGGTATTTTTCAACTGCACCTGCAGGGCATCCCGATCTGCCTGTAAAATCGAGTATGTGTTGTAGTAAGTCGATTCATGAACCAAGGCACTTTGATTGAAAAGAAAAGACGGCCGCTGGTCTGGATGGTAGTGATACATCCACATCTTGAAGTCTGAATGCCTAATAGTCAGCAGCCTATGCTCGACAGGTGTCCCAGGCCTGACCGTTACGCCCAACGCTCCGTAAGGTAGCTCTTCATTTCGAACAGCATCAAGGATCTTTTCGACATTCGCTAGCAGGCATGGCCATTGAGGAAAAGCATTGAGAAGCCGACCTGGACAGCCGAACGCAACCTCCAGAATTTGAGCCTCATAATCAATCAAGTCGCACCAGCGTATGGCGGCCTCAATAGGTCGGTAGAACAGCTTGGCAATGGGGTTGAATTCTGCCTGGTCGCGCATAGAGGGCTCCTCTTTCGGAGGGCAGGCCCGCAAGGCACTGGCACAAGGTCTAAAGCGTGGGTTTGGGCATCCGTGCGGCTGCTATCCAAAAATTTCGTTGATTGCTAGTCGTATATCCTTATTCCTTTTGAGCAGTGCAAAATAGATTGATCATATGTTTTGCAGCCGAGATGTAGAGGCACGTCGTCACTTTAGACAGGAAAAGATACGCCTTAATGAACTAGCGTCAACTAGGCACTGAAAGTACCCTTGGTAGGTCAAAGGATACCTGTCGGAAAGGATATTGTCGTCTCGAATGCAGGCGCTAGAAAGTAGAACTTCAGTAAAAAACTGATCTTATATTCCGATCCCAATTCAATTGCCTTGTTGAAGCTCGAATCCACTGCTTCAACCTAAAAAAATAGCTGGGTGTGCTTTGTGCTGTGCATAACGACGCTAGTTGAACACATTGAGGGCGCCCTCTGATTCGATGCTTGTTTGTGTTAATAATTGAGGATCAAAATATTAATTGTTCGATTTGCCGTGGATATTGCACTGCGAGAGCTAGGCATCACCCTGATGATTGGGGGGCGACTCTACTAAAAACCGTTCTAGTATAATTAAGAAGGTCATATGCAGGCTGTGGCGATGCCCTAAGAGATCCGAACTCCGCTAAGCATGTTGCAAATATATATCCTCCTGTTTCGAATGACCTAGTGCAGAGTTTAACAGCTCTGGAAAGCGCATTTCCAGTTCGTCCCTGGGAAGAGATTTCATAGGGGGTGCGCGTATGCTTCGAGTACGCATCAACCCAGCATCACGTAGAACTCTGAAATGGTGGAAATCGCTTGATGTAGGTCGACCGCCATCTAACTCACCACAGGTCGTTTCAGCCCGGCAAACAAGGTGACGAATAATCTCCATGCGCGCGGGAGCGCTCGAAGCATAGAGAATACGCTCAAGTAAGAACTCCTCAGCTTTAGGATGTTTGAACGCTCTCATCGTCAGAGCACTACAGTGCAATTTTGCATTTTTAATAAAAAACACCATTTTTATTGATGTGGTGTTATCGCTTGGCCGGGCCTAAGTGCACTCCAATTAATTTTGTTGGAGAGCCTGCCACTTGGTCGACTTCAGTCAGTCTTTGGCCCTTTAGAATAATTGCGTGGTTTATTAGAATTACTCAGATGCGGCAGTTTAATGTTGGCTGGGCCTATTTCTTGAAAATATCAATGTTCTCGCGAAGCCTATCGGACAGCGAGCGCGGCGGGGAGCCAGTGAAGTCTTCAACAGTAAAGGTCCGCTCTGTCAATACGGAGTCATGGTAATACGATCTGAGCGCAACGGCTTGGTCCCGCAACAGGTGATTTAGCTCTCGCCAATTGCTGTGCAGTATCAGATCACGCCACTGGGTCGCACGCTGCATCAGCCTTTGCTGGCGATGCACGAATTGATGCTCACGAAGCTGCCGGAGGTCGATGCGCCCCGGCGAAATTTTGACGACGCTGCGAGCACCACGAGCGTTCCGGAAGGAACCCTCCTTAACGGGATCGCATGAGCGCGCCGTCGACCGATCCTGCATCGGCAATCGCTGAACCCGGCACACGTCTATGGAACTGCGTGGCCTAGTACACAAATGGAAGTGCAGCTAGCGGGTACCATCCGCTCGATACGCGGGCTCTGCTAGTTCGTACTCGTTGATCTCGCCAACTTCGACGATATCTACGCTCGGGCTCTTTCGATCAGGAATACAGAGCGTTCCGCCGCTGCTCATTCGCGCGACGCCATCTCTCGATGGCTCAACACTCAAGCGCCGATGCATTAGGTTTCCTCGAACCTACTAGGGCGACGAAAAGTGCCTGATAGACACTAGGTCTATTTAATATACCATTATGGCAGTCCTCGCTTTGAGGCATGCGGTCCGAGCCGTCACCTTCGTTCGTCACTCTTGCCAGCGAGTTGCAATCCGCCAATGGTTCATTCGACATGAAGCACTTCTTTGGTCAAGACGCGCCTGACTAATCATCAAGCAAGGGCGGACATCAATAAATTCGACATTTGAGGAAAGTATGGAAAACCTGAAGCTTTTGACCCCCTTGAGCAATAAAGAGCTCACCTTCAAGAATCGGGTATTTATGGCGCCGATGACCAGAGGTCGATCCAAGGATCAGGTCGCCAACGAATTGACTGCAACGTATTACGCGCAGCGCGCATCAGCAGGACTCATTTTCACAGAAGGCACCCAGATCAGCGCCCAGGCGGTCGGCTGGACGAATACCCCAGGAATCTATACTCCCGAGCAAATTGCGGGGTGGAAGAAAGTAACCCAGGCAGTTCATGAAGCGGGCGGTCTGATCTTTGCCCAACTCTGGCATACCGGGAGAGCATCTCACCCGGACTTTCATGGTGGAGGACTGCCGGTGGCGCCATCGGCCGTCCCCTTCAATAGCCAAGCGTTCACGCCAGAAGGCATCAAACCTTCTGTGATCCCACGCGAAATGACCCTTGATGAAATCAAGGCCACCATCGCGGACTATGAAAAGGCTGCGCAGGCTGCAAAGGATGCGGGCTTTGATGGCGTTGAGGTTCACGGTGCCAATGGTTACCTGCCTGCGCAGTTTCTGGAAGACGGTTCAAACAAGCGAACCGACGAGTATGGTGGCACCGTAGAAAAGCGGGCTCGGTTCCTGCTCGAGGCTACCGATGCTGCAATAAAGGTCTTCGGGCCGGCCCGAGTGTCGGTCAGGTTGTCACCACGCATTCCGTACAACGACATGGGCGACTCCAATCTCGAACAGACCTATATGTATGCGGTAGATGCGCTGGAAAAGAAAAACGTTGGCATTCTGCATTTCATGGAGTCCGGGACTCTGCCGGAAGGCGTTGAACCTCTCGCGCCAGGCGCTCGCAAGCGATTCTCAGGGATTTTCGTGTTGAATGTTGGCTACGACCGTACGTCTGCGGAACAGGTGCTGCAAAGTGGTCTGGCTGATGCAGTCACATTTGGCACGCTGTTTATCAGTAATCCGGACCTGCCTGAACGCTTTCGCCAACATGGTCCAATAGCAACATCTGATGCTTCCACGTACTACAGCGGTGCCGAAGAAGGCTATACAGACTATCCGCCGATGGCCTAGTCGATCCTAATCGAAGCACAATAGCTTGAGGTCTAGATTTTGACTTGAACCGGCTCGTTGCATCTCGCGCCGTGTCCGACGGGCATGGCGTTTTTATTTGGCTGATTTCAATGCGACGGCGCATCCGGGAAACGGCAGTCAACAATTCGTCGAATGCAGATCAAGGCTGACAAGCGGCGCAGCCAAACGGCGTCTGCCAGATAGTCCTACCCCTGCATTGAAGACGTACCGGGCGAGTCAACAATCGCCTGGAGCACAGAGCGGGTATGCCTGGTATCCCTTGGCCTACTAGCGCGACTTGAAGTGCCTAATTGACGTCAGGTTTATAGAAGATACTAATGGATCCGTCAACAACCACGGAGTTTTTCATGCGCAACAATATTGAACTTTATATTAATGGATCCTGGGTTCGCCCCGTCAGAAATAACGTCCTCGACGTGATCAACCCTGCTGACGAGTCAGTTATCGGCAAGGTTGCGCTAGGCGACACCAGCGACGTCGACATAGCTGTTTCTGCCGCGCGCAAAGCGTTTGAGACTTACTCTCTAACGTCTGTCGAGGAGCGCATCGCGCTTTTTGATAGGATCATTGCGTCCTACGAGAAACGAGCGGGCGACCTCGCTACCGCGGTGACGGCTGAAATGGGCGCACCGCAATGGATGTCCGAGCAATTGCAGGTGACAGCCGGTCTTGCACACTTCCAGATCGCACGGGCATCTCTAACGACCTATCGTTTCGATGAACCTTTGGGCACAAGCGAAGTTGTGCGTGAAGCAGTCGGCGTATGCGCCCTGATCACCCCGTGGAACTGGCCATTGATGCTGATCGCCGCCAAGGTCGCACCTGCGTTGGCCGCTGGATGCACGATGGTGTTGAAGCCCTCCGAGATCGCGCCGTTCTCGGGCACGATCTTCGCCGAGATCTTGCACCACGCCGGAGTGCCCAAAGGAGTGTTCAACCTGGTTCATGGCAACGGCCCGGTCGTTGGCAATGCACTGACGAGCCATCCAGACGTCGACCTAGTGTCCTTTACCGGCTCGACAACCGCAGGGATCCAGGTCGCACGCAGCGCAGCCGGTACGGTGAAGCGGGTGCATCAGGAACTGGGTGGCAAATCGCCCAACATCATCCTACGTAGCGCTGATCTTGCATCGGCCGTAGAGGGCGGTGTGGCACAGCTCATGCTCAACAGTGGTCAGTCCTGCAACGCACCATCGCGGATGCTGGTTCACCTCGATCAGGTCGCAGAAGCGATTGGCTATGCTCGCGCGGCAGCCGAAACGTGGTCCGTTGGTCATCCTTCAGCCAATGCGAAGATGGGGCCGGTGGCCTCCGAGGCGCAGTGGAACAAGATCCAGGGGCTGATCCAGGCGGGTCTCGACGAAGGGGCGACTCTGGTTTCCGGCGGACTTGGCCGTCCGGAAGGACTCGAGACCGGCTTCTACGTCCGACCGACCATCTTCGCCAACGTGCGCAATGACATGACCATCGCGCGCGAGGAAATATTCGGTCCTGTGTTAGTTATCATTGCCTATTACGACGAAGAGGAAGCGGTGAGGATCGCCAACGACACGAACTACGGACTTGCCGCCTACGTACAGGGCGAGCGGGATGAGGCCAAAGCGATAGCGCGGCGCCTGCGTGCCGGTCAAGTCCTGTTGAACAATGCCAACGTGGATCTGGCTGCACCTTTCGGCGGATACAAACAATCGGGCAATGGTCGAGAATGGGGGCCGATGGCCATCGCCGATTTCCTGGAGGTGAAGGCCATCGTAGGTTTTCGTGAGGCTCCCTAAGCTCTAACCTCCGTTTTGATGTATATGCCGCCCGGGACCGGTGATGCGATTCCGAGCGGTACTTGCCAACGGATGGGCTGTTTGACCTATGTCACCGTTATTGAAAAGCCGCGTGGTTCTCACTCAACCAGGCGCAGATCAATCGTGGCGCCTTGCCGGCCAGGTTGGTCAAGGTGGTCGTCGTTCCGGCGAGCACCGACTTTCTAAGCAATCGACCGATTTCAAGCAAGACATCGGCCGTCAGTTCGCTGCCCCCTTGAACTGATCAATATCTCGCGGCGATCTTCAGGAGTTCGATGCTGATAAACGATCGTTTTGCCCTGTAGCTACGAGAGTTCGCCAGTAGTCTCCGTCATCCTGACCGTCGCCGTACCTGTCAGATAGTAGGCCCGCTGGGAGCCACTATGAGCAACATCAGGTGGCACAATGCATACTGCTTCGTGTCGATCAGGTTAACTCGGCCTCCGCCCCCATGGCACCGGAGCGCCAGTCAGGGACTAGATGTCAACGAAGGATGACGGGAGCAGAAGGTACATCAGGTTCAGGACCGTGAATTGTTCAAAGACCCGTACCGAGCCGTCCGAACTCAGTGCCCGCGCTAGCCACCCGAATCTGTCGGGTGCGCGATGCGGCTATCGCGAGGATCACGAGAACCGTAGGCGGGCCGGCTATTGGGTCGTTGTGCTCCTCGAGACCGAAGGCGGATAAGCCTACAGTCGGCGGGCACAACTTCCTCAATGATCTTGGGAGTCCGCTGGACAACGCCGATTACGGACTCGCTTAAGCCGATGTCGGTAAAGGTGTAGATGCCTATTTCCATAGGTTTATGTCCTCGGGGCGACGACACCGTGCTGGGCAAGGCGCCCACTTGCCAGGGTCAATAGTCGATGATGATCTTCAGTGCCTTCTCCTCGGCCGCATGTTTGAAAACATCGTAGGCTTTCGCGATCTCCTGGAAATCGAAGCGATGTGTCGCCATCTTCTCGACCGCTAGCTTGCCGGAGCAACATGACTTTAGCAGCATGCTAGTGGTGTTGGCGTTCACCAGCCCGGTCGTGATGGTCAGGTTGCGAATCCAGAGTTTTTCGATGGCGAAGCTCACCGGCTTGCCATGCACACCGACGTTGGCCAGGTGGCCGCCTTCCTTGACCACGTGCTGGCAGATGTTCCAGGTCGGCTCAATACCCACCGCTTCGATCGCGCAGTCCACGCCACGGCCATCGGTCAGCGCCAGGATTTGCGTGATGGCATCTTCGCTTGCGGAATTGACGATGTGGGTGGCCCCCAACTCCCTGGCTAGTGTCAAGCGGTTGTCGTCCATGTCGATCATGATGATCTGGCTGGGCGAGTAAAGCTGTGCCGTCAATAGGCAGCCCACGCCTACCGGCCCAGCGCCTACGATCGCCACGGTGTCCCCGGGCTTGACGCCGCCGTTCTGCACACCGATCTCGTGGGCGGTCGGCAGCGCATCGGACAGTAGTACCGCAGCATCTTCGTTGAGCCCCTCGGGCAGCAGGTACAGCGAATTGTCGGCAAAGGGCGCCCGCACGTACTCGGCCTGGGTGCCGTCGATCATGTAGCCCAGAATCCAGCCGCCGCCATTGCGGCAATGGGAATAGAGCTGCTTCTGGCAGTTCTCGCAGGTCCCGCATCGGCTGACGCAGGAAATGATTACCTTGTCGCCCGATTTGAAGTTCTTGACCGAATCACCTACAGACTCAACGATGCCGATGCCCTCATGGCCGAGGATGCGGCCGCTGAACACACCGTCGCGATTCTGGGAGGTCTGTTCGATCTCGGGATTCTTGCCTTTCCAGATGCCCAAGTCGGTGCCGCAGATTGTCGTCTTAGTCATGCGGATGACAGCATCCGTCGCATCGATGATGCCAGGCTTAGGGCGTTCTTCGACGCGAATGTCATCGGCACCGTAATAAACCATCGCTCTCATGGAGTACTTCCTCTTTTTTCAGGTTGGAGATCGCGCTTGGATCAGGCGCAACGCGCTCACCTGAAAAGGCGTGAGCACAGGCCGCCCCGCGCGATCGAAAGGATTTGATACGCGCCTGCTCAGTGCTTGAAGGTGTTGCCGTCAGCCGCAGATGAGGTTTGCCTGGCTAGCAGCCCTTCTGCGATGTCCATGGCCTCCTCACGAGAGGCCGCCAACAGCAAGGGGTAGCCCCAGAACTTGGTGAACACAATGGCGAACGCCTTGAAACCCAGACGTTTCGCGGCGCTGGGTTCAACAATAATCATCGCTAGAACCAGCTTGCGAAGTTCGGCTTTGTGTTTTTTCATCCAGAGCGCTGTGCGCTTCTTCTCTTCAGGCGCGTGCTCATGGCCTTCGGTCGGTGGGGTATCGCTCAAGAGCACGAACGGTTCCCCGCGTTTGAGATTGGCGTCGAATTCATCGAAGTCCTTCTGCGAATCCTGTCCGGGGTTTTGCCCAAAACTCATCCACACGAAAGGAAATTGCGAACTATTCATCGACATGATGCGTTCCTTTTTGATTGAGTTGGCGCCAAGTAGCCACGACGGCGCACACGCCGGGAAGGGTTATGAAGAAAAGCGCCGAGAAAGCGATGTGCCCACCATCGCGCAGCCCGTCGAACACGCCAGTAAAACTGTTCACGAAGACCAGAAGGCCGCCAAGGATTAGTACAGTCCACTGGGATCGGATGGTTCCGATCAACGCGAGCAAGACAGTGAGGATCCAGCCGCCGTAGAAGATAGAAAACATCCACAGTGCGCCGGCGTCGAAGGTGATCGCGGGCGTCGTGCCGTTCGCTTTCACGTAGTCGTTCACATAGGAAAAGGACTGAAGCGTCACAAACAGCACAGCGCCGACGGCAGTCGTCAACCAGAATAACGCGAGCCTGTTCTTATGGTGGCTCACGATCGCGCCTTGGAAGGCGGCTTTGGTATTTTGGGGAGGAGAAGACATGTTAGATCCTTGCTCATTAACGAAGGCAGTTGACGGTGGTAGCTGGACTAGTACTTGACGCTGACCGTTGCCATCACATTGCGAGGCTCTCCATACAACATCTGATTGAAGAAGCCGTTCATGACGGTGTATTTCTTGTCAAACAAGTTGTTGACGTTGACGGCCAGTTCAATGTTGTCCGTGGCGGCATAGCGCGCCATTAGCGACGCCAGCGCATAGGGCTTCTGCTCGGCAGTGACCGCGCCGCTGGGGCTGGTGGCGGACTGGTAAAAGCGGCTTTGCCAAGAAACTCCGCCGCCCACTGTCAGTTTGTTCCATGCCCCCGGAAGCCGGTAGGTAGTGAACAGCCGCGCTGTGGTGCGTGGCAATTGGCTGCTTAGCCTCGCATCCGACGAATCGGATCCGGTGAAGTGAGACACTCCGGCGTAGAGATTCCAGTCCGGCATCAACTCGCCCTGCAGGTCCACATCGATTCCACGAGACTTGGTCCCGCTAGCGCCGTAATAGGCCTGGGTGCCATCGGAAAGAATCTGGCCTGCATCGATCTGGCCCAGGTTGTCCAATCGTGCCTCGAACAAAGAAACCGACGCATTCAGGCGCCCGTCAAGATATTCGCCCTTCAGGCCAATTTCCTTGTTCTTGCCCGTCGTGGGTTTGAGCACGTTGCCATCGCGGTCGCGGTAGGTCTGCGGATTAAAGATCTCCGTATAGCTGACGTAGGCCGAGTACGTGTCGTTGATGTCGTAGATCAGCCCAGCATAGGGCGTGAACTCACCGGTCTTTTTGTAGTGGAATCGCGCGCCGTTGGTGTCCTGGTCAAGCTCGTAGTTGCTGAACCGTCCGCCGATGATGAGCTTCAAAGGATCGGCCAGCGAGAAACGCGCCGCGCTGTACACGCCGCTTTGCTTGGTCGTGATGTTGGTGGGCGTGTAGCCCGCTGCGGCGAAATCCAGTTCAGGATAATTGCCACGCCAGTCGTAGATGCTGCCCATCGGGGTGCGCCCAAAGACAAAGCCGGTGCTGTCCTGGTTGGAGGTTCGCTTCGATCCCATGACACCCACCACCACTTCGTGTCGGCGGCCGAAAAGCTGGAAGGGGCCGGATGCCATTGCATCAAAACTGTTCTGGCGTGTAGCGGTCTTGCTCGCCAGACCGACCGGAAACAGGCCCAGGCCGGTTACGCGATCAGGGTATCCGGAGCCGCTGAACAGCTTTGCATTGGAGTCGGTCTCCTGGTGCGTGAACACCGCGCGTGCTGTCCAGTCATTGTCAAAATGGTGCTCGATACTGGAAAAAGTTGTCTCCAGTGAGTTGTCCCAGCCGCTCCAGTCGGCGGCCAGGGACTTTGAGCGCGACCAGTTGGTTTTGGAGCCGTCGCTGAACCAGATCGGCATGCCGCCCCACGTCGTGCCATCGGCTCGGATATCCTGATCTTCGTAGCCAAGGCTCAAGGTCGTATCTGGTGTGAGATCCGCCTCGATGACACCATAGAACGCATCTTTATTTCGCTGATAGCGGTCGATAAAGGAGTCTCGGTCCTGATGAACTCCCACCAGTCGTGCACGAATGCGGCCATCTTCGGTCAGCGGTGTCGATATATCGGCCATGCCACGATAGTTGTCCCAGGCCCCAGCGGTGATCGACGCGGAGGCTGAAAAATCGCGCGTCGGGCGCTTGCGTACCAAGTTCACCGACGCCGATGGATTGCCCGCGCCGGTCAGCAGACCGGTGGCGCCGCGTACGATCTCGATGCGGTCGTAGAACGCAGTATCCAGGAAGCTCGTTCCCTCGAAATAGGACGTCGGGATGCCGTCGAACTGGAAGCTGTCGATCTGGAAGCCTCGCGAATAGAAGCTCACCCGTTCGGTGTCGTTGGTGCTTGAGGAGATCCCGGTACTGTTTTCCAGCACGTCCTTGACTGAGTTCAGTTGCTGGTCGTCCATCCGCTGGCGGGTGATTACCGTTACCGATTGTGGCGTTTCACGCAACGACAGAGGCAAGCGGGTCGCAGCTGCGGTTTGGCCTGTGGTGTAGGAACTCGTACCTTCAGTCGTAGATTCATCGCTTCGGCCCGTCACTGTGAGGGCCGGCAACGTCATCGCCTCCTGAGAGGCTTTTGTGCCGTCCAGGTCTTGGATCTCTTTTGATTCTTGGGCGAATGCGCCCTGCGCGCTCATAAAAATTACCGTTGCAATTGCCGAGCTCAGTAGGGAACTGGGCGCGCTCTTCAACGGTTCTTTACACGTCCGGGCCGAAAAAACGTGTACAGCCTGAGGTGCAAGCCTACGGGTTTGGCAACGGAGCTCATAAATCGTAAAAAAATGCAGCATCAAACAATACTCATTTGTATTTAGATGCGATATTTAACGACGAATTCCGTATTCACGATGGCGAAGTTAAGCCAATTTATTATTCATTCAGGCCATTTTTTGATGGCCGCTTTCGACTCTCTCGGGTTGCCAAGCCATTCCGGTCAAGGCGACTTTTGATCGGGAAGGACAATGCCGCGCAAGGCCGCTCTGTCCGTGTAGGCAGTTCTCTCGGATAGGTACCTTGCTGGCGGCTTTCCTACCGCCTTTCGGAACATGGTGATGAATCCGCTGGGGTTTTCGTAGCCCAAATCCAACGCTACCGTTTGTACGCTTTCACCCTTGGTTAGGCGCTGGAGTGCGAGGATCACGTGCAACTGCCGGCGCCAGCGTCCAAAGCTCATGCCAACCTCGTACATGAGAAGCCTGCTCATACTCCGCTCGCTCATGCCGATGCGGACAGCCCAGTTGCTTTTTGATGTTTTATCGGCGGGATCGATTAACAGCAATTCGGCGAGGTGGCGCAACCTTAAATCACGTGGCATCGGCAGGTGCAGGTCTTCCGCGGGAGCAGTCACCAACTCATCCAGCAATGTGGCAACGAGCCGATCCTCGCGACTCCCGAGTGCGTACAACTCGGGAAAGCCAGCCACCCTCAACAGCAATTCACGTAGCAATGGCGTGACCGAAATCGTGCAGCATTTTTCCAGTAGATCCGATGCGGCATCGGGCTCAACGAACAAGCAATAACATTCAGTTTCACCCGAGCCCCATACAGAATGAGGCAAGTCTCCTGGTATCCATACAGCGCTTAGCGGCGGCACGATCCAAACGCCGTCTTCTACCTCGCAATTGAGCACGCCTCGGACGGAGTAGAGCAGTTGTGCTTTGCGATGCCGATGCGTCGCATATTCCCAGTTCTCTGCTACGGCAGCGGCTCTAAGAGCTACAACAGGTCGGGGCACGTTGTCGAAATCCCTGGTTTCTATCTGATCAGCGATGCAGATGCTTGCCATAACGTGCACCAAACTCCAATGACGGTAAACTTTCGGCCTAAGTGAAAAATATTATGGGTAAGTTGCGCAATGAAATATAGTCCTCGTATGGGTATTGTATGATTGAAGCTGCTTGCTCCTGCTTGTGGCAAAACTCGGCAGGCTAGCTCGTTCTCCTTTATGGCGGGCGTTGGCGGTGCCAAGCACGTTGGCTATTGACGTTTGTTGTTCTAGCCGTGGTGTTGCCGTGGAAATGGACGATGTTATAGCTGCTACTCACTTGGGCCGGGCCGGGCTGGACTTAGGCCTGTTTCCGGGTTTTGAAGTCGGTATGCAGAAACGCTCAACGCGGCGTACCGCGCGCGATGGATCCCATCTATAGGAGAAAAATTGCGACTCTTAACCTGGGCATCACCTGAGCGAGATGCTGGGTGGCAGTTTTGTCATTGAGGAGAGGAGGGCGATAACGCAGCGGGCAGGCGTAGCCGTTGCATTCCTGGCGTGACGCCGTTGCGGCGATTGATGCGCAGCAAAGTTTGATCCGCTCATGAAGCGTATCTCAAAGGAGAATGACATGCTGGCTATCAGTCTCATCCCCACTCCAAGCGTCGGAAGGATGCATTGGGGAACTATGTGACGTACTGTTCACATCGGGCGAGTCCAGCCTATAGATGTCGGGTTGTCTGGACTATTGCGTCGCGCAAAGAGGCACATTCGTCGACCGCTTCTACCTGCTGGACCGGTGGGTTGATGACGAGGCGTCGTCCCGGCATCAACACACTCCTGCTTCCTTATGACGTTTAACTTCGGCGAGTAAGCGGTATCGCCGAGAAACTGCCCGCCTATTTGTTACTCAACCCGCGTGTTCAGGGGCATACGTCCGAGAATGACGTCTTGCATGATTAAGCCGGTCACCACTCTGGCAAGGTTAACTGAGCTATTTCACTAGTTCGGTGCATAGCCCGCTTAAAAGGCCGTCGCTCAGCGAGCAATCATATCTGCGGCTTGTTCGGTTGCCTCAGTAGTACGTGTCGCGAGTTTACGAACCTCGTCGGCCACGACAGCGAAACCGCGCCCAGCCTCACCTGCCCGTGCCGCCTCAATAGCTGCATTCAGTGCCAGTAGGTTTGTCTGGCTCGCAATGCTTTGTATCGTACTTACAATTTGTGACAACTGAGCAAGGCTGGCTTCCAATGTCCGTTGATGCGTAACTTCCGACTCTCGCAACGCATTCTGCTCGTACTGCAGGTGGACATCCACAAGAGCGCCGACGACACGAAGCGGAGATCCTTGCGGATCGCGCCGAGTTTGACCTCGTGCTCTGAACCAACGATATTCGCCACTCTTCATCTTCAACCGGTACTCGATGTCGAATGGAGTTTTTCCTGACCTATCATTCAAGTGAGCGCCGAAAGCGTTAAGGCTTCGCTCTTTATCGTCCGGGTGCAATCTGGATGCCCAGCTCTCAAGGACATCGGGAAATTCTTCAACAGTTTCAAAACCAAGCAGCCTTCGGAATTGAGGCGACCACCAGAAAGGATTTTTGGCATTCACAGGGTCCCCGGCAATGACCTCCATATCCCACAAGCCATCGGAGAGCATTTCCCTAGCCAGTTCGAAGCGGGTGATGATGATGTCATGCTCCTGATCGCGTTCCAACTGATCATGGATATCCCGTAGCGAGCCTGCGACCCGAATCGGCGTTCCTTGTTCGTCACGAAGTGTTTCACCTTGAGCATGGAACCAACGATAGGAGCCATCCTTCATCGCGAGCCGGTTTCTCACCTTATAAGGCGTGTTTCCCGACTTATCGATGAGATGTCGAGCAAAGGCGTCAAGCGTCCCCTGTTTGTCCTGAGGATGAAGGCGATCAGCCCAGCTGGCCAAGACATTGGGGAAATCACGTTCGTCATTAAACCCAAGAAGACTGCGAAATTGCTGCGACCACCAAAAGCGGTTTTTCGGATTAATAGGGTCGCCAGCTACAACCTCCATATCCCAGAGGCCCTCGCTGGAGGCGCGATTCACCAAGTCAAATCTGACGGAGTGGGTTAAAGCGCTAGCTGCCGACTCGCGAAGTAGCTCACGTGCAGCTTCAAGCTCGTTTTCAAGCTGGCTTATGCGCAATCGGGACTTAAGTTGGGTTGATTCGATAGTTTCCCAGGCCTCAAGGATTGCCGGGGCCTCTTTGCAACCTTTGACATCAGGTGCTTCGCTGCTTTTGATGGCAGCTATTAGCTGTTGGAGTGCATAACGATTACGGCGTAAGAACGGAATGGACATAGCGCGAAACTCGATAGACTTGATGGGCCTCATCCATGGCACATTGATATCTATGTTGTCGGCATATTTTGAAAAAGCTATAGGATTTTTTGTAGCTGTATTGGTCAGTACGCTCGATACAGGCCCGTCGAGTTGTTGGGAGTTCCAATTGTGTCATGGCGCAGAACACGGTCGAAGCCGATGAGAGCACCCAATCTCAGGGCGTGATCGTTCTCCCATCGGTGACGAGAAGCGGACAGGAGCACCGCCGCTACGACAGCGGAGACAGGACTTTACACCGTCTTCTCCGCTTTCCGCTGACGCTCCTAGAGACGCCGCAATCATTTCAGGGGAGGCTGGCGAGTTCGACCGGCATTTCGTCTTATCAATCAGGCAGCCAACGCACGCGTAATTACTCCCGAAGCTTTCTGATTGAAACTATCCAATATGGCGACACACTGACCGTCATCGAGGACATCACAAACGGCAGCCATATCAGCGATCTGGAGACTGCCTTTTATGGCGTTGCTGCTTTCACGCCCAATGATGGCAACGGCCAGGATAGATGCTCGGGTCCCACGCACTACCGCTCAGATGTTCACGCCTCAAAAGCTCACCTGGATATTGGAGAAGCTTACGTTGGGTGGAGGCGTTAGATGGCAAGGCCGCTTCTTGAGTATTGGCACCAGCACAAAGGTAGTAGAACAAAGGCCCTGTACGTTGACATCACTGATGGCGTGGTATGAGCTAACAAGCCACATAGACGTATCAATCAATATAAATAAAGCATTTGATAACAAATATGCAATGCAGAAGGGCGGCTTCGAAACGGTAAGTTATGGAGTTCCATAGAACGCAGTCCTGACAGTGAGACATAAAATTTAACTGGAGCTGGTTAATTACGCGGTCTGATGCGGCCGCCGCTGGGACCTGAGTGTGATTGCTTAGATCAGTCAAAGTTCCTGTTCCAAGAGCAACAGAGGTGGCTGGCCGCAATCACCGAGTAGGATAGCGGCTAGCCAGAATGTTCTGCGGGTTAGGGCTTATATTGCAGCTGATGTGGAGTCAAGGTTGGTGTATTCTGTCGGAAATATTGAACACTTCAAAGCTGGAAAATACCAATTCTCTGTCTAAGCCGAGGCCAGCGAATTGTAGAGTGATTTACGCATCACAAGCCGGAAAAATCTCAAGGTGGAAAATGAGAGACCCAGCGGGAACAATCCCATCCCTGAAGCGACGCAAAGACTTTAAACAGTATCGACCTGCCGCCACTGAGGCGCCTCAAGGAATTTCACTGCCAATATGAATAATGCTAAAAACCTGAATCTAGTGGCAAGGCCACATCGGACAGATTTCCATCGCGGTAGCAGTTTCAATAAGAAGTCCGTTGCTTCCAGATGCTTGTTACTTGCAGTGTCGCTTGGCGGGTTTTCGACATTGGCGTCAGCTGCATCTCAATCCCCATCGTGCGAAACCCCACCGGGCGGGATAATATTCATTACTCAAGACTGCATCGATCCGCAGTTTGATCGCCCAGTAATAGATAGCCGTGAAGATTTGAAAAGCCCTGTTCTGACACACCGTGTTTCCGGGCACTTCGAAGGCACCGATGTAAAATTCAGTTTTTTCTTCCCGCCGAAAACCCAATGGAAGGGGCGTTTTTTCCACAAGGTATATCCTTTGGGCGATGGTAGCGTTCCGGACCGTGTAATCAAATTTGGTGCCGACAGCGGTGCGTATACCGTGGACACTGTTTCACCCTCTGGCTACCGTGCCAACGCAGCAGCTGCAAAGTTCTCGAAGGTGATCGCTGGCGAATACTATGGATCGCCTGTCTCTCAGATCCACGGCTATATCTACGGTGGCAGCGGTGGATCTTATCTGACTATCGCTGCAGCCGAGAACTCGTCCGGGGTATGGGATGGAGCCGTGCCTTTCGTCATAGGTGTACCGACATCCATTCCAACCAATTTTTTTGTGCGTGCTTTCGCACGGCTTGTACTCGAAGACAAGGCTGAACACATTGCCGACGCTATGCGACCAGGAGGCAGCGGCGATCCTTTTGCAGGACTTGACGCCACTGAGGCCGCGGCTCTTGCGGAGGTCACAGCAATGGGCGTACCACTGCGCGGCTGGGATAATTACGCGTACATCCTGGGTCTCAATGACCCGCAGGGTTTACTGGGGTTTGCCAGTACGGTTAAGAACATCGATCCCGGATATGCAGATGACTTCTGGAGAAAACCTGGCTACCTCGGTACCGAGCAATCCGCTCTGGGCAATCTTGTACGAAGGGCGAAAATTGACCGTGTAGTGTCGGTTCAAAAGATAGATCGCGACTCAGCTGGCAAGCCTTTACGCTTGCACTTGGCGGGGCTGCCACACTTCAAAAACAGCGCTTGGTTTGACTTTACTCTCGAAGGAGCAGAAGAGGGCAACCGAAAATTGTTGGGGTCGTTAGATGCTGAGCACGGGGTCATTACTCTGGCCGCGCAAAATCAAGCTGATACGCTCAACACCCTGAAAAATGGGGCCGAGGTTCGTGTCGACAATCGCTGGGCAATTGCGTTGACCTCCTACCATCGCCACCAGGTGCCAGCTTCTGGTGGATTTACTGTATGGGATCAGTTTCGCAATGCAAACGGTTCACCGCGCTACCCGCAACGTCCGCAAGAGCTAGGCCCAATAATCAGCGCCGGTGTCAGCGGAGGCGGTAGTTTTACCGGCAAGATAAACAGCAAGATGATAGTGATCGCCAACGCACTTGATGTCGATGCCTACCCTTGGGATGCCGACTGGTATGGCCGTCGATTGAAGGCAGGAGAGGGCGGGCAGTACGACGCGAAGGTGCGAATCTGGTTAAACGATAACGCAGATCATTTGGATGGCAGCGTTGTTGCCTCGGGCTCGGCTGATAATCAGTTTGTGAGACTTGTCGATTACAACGGCATCCTCGAACAAGCCGTTAGGGACGTAAGCGTTTGGGTGGAAACTGGTATAGCGCCACCTGGCTCCACTCAATATGCAGTCAATAATGGCCAGGTCTCGTTACCTGCAGATGCGTCAGCCAGGCAAGGCATCCAGCCAGTCGTAAAACTGACGTCCAAGAGCGGTGAGAGAATCATTGCGAAGGTCGGCCAGCCCATCACGCTTCTTGGTGACATTTCAGTCCCGCCATCTGCTGGCAAAATTGTCAAAACAGAATGGAGTCAAACGGGTAACGATGATTTTTTAGACACGCCACTTCCTCACCAGCCGTCAGAAACCCTCGCTGTACATAAGACATTCTTTTACTCGAAACCTGGCACCTACTATCCCGTGCTCCGTGTGACATCCCAGCGAGAAGGGGACGGCACGACGGAGTTTACGCGGGTCGGTAATCTGGCAAGAGTGCGCGTGATAGTGAAGTAGCAAATATCCAAGGGGTATTTGCTCCGGGCATCAAGGGCGTCATAGCTGCACTGGGATCGGATATCGGACAGATTTTCTATCTATATCCATCCCGGGATTACGCGAATACCAGCGGAAAACCTGTTCACTAAGTCCAGGTTACCGCCGCTGGTGTTCAGGCAATAGTGCGGTTTTGCTATTTCAGATTCGCCCCGCACTCTTTAAACGATGCCCGTGAGGTAAAAGACGGCGATAACAAAGGCGACTGCAAGTGTCTTGATCAATGTGATCGCAAATATACCGCCATAGGCCTGGCGGTGTGTCAGGCCAGTGACTGCTAGCAAGGTGATGACGGCGCCATTGTGGGGCAGAGTGTCCATGCCGCCACTGGCCATAGACGCCACGCGGTGTAGAACTTCCAGTGGGATGCCGGCTGCATTGGCTGAGGCAATGAAGTTGTCTGCCATCGCGGCCAGAGCAATGCTCATCCCCCCAGATGCCGAGCCAGTAATACCTGCAAGCAAGGTGACGCTTACAGCTTCGTTAACCAGCGGGTTAGGGATGGTTTGTAGCGCCTGAGAGAGCAAAACGAAGCCTGGCAAAGCCGCGATGACCGCACCAAACCCGTACTCGGACGCAGTGTTTAGCGAGGCCAGCATTGCCCCGGCCACAGCGGTTCTGCTGCCTTCGGCCAGTTTGTTTCTTATGGTGCGGAAACCTAAAACTCCGACGATGATAATGCCCGACAGCAGTGCGGCCTCTACCGCCCAGATACCCGTAATCTTGGCGATTTCAGTTTGTATGGGTGCGCTTAATCCCGGCAGTGTCAAGCTGTGACTTGCGCCGTACCACTGGGGAATCCAGCGAGTAAAAAAGAAATTCAGTACGCCGACCAGAACCAACGGCAGCAACGCTATCAGGGGATGAGCCAGGGTAATGTCTTCCGGCGTATCCGGCTCGTTACGCAGGTCAACGGCGTCGCCATAACCTTCACCTGCACGCTGGGTGCGCCGGCGCCACAACTCCAGGAATGCCAGTCCGACCACGATCACGAAGATCGAACCTATCAATCCCAGCCATGGAGCAGCCCAGGCTGTCGTCTTGAAAAAACTGGTCGGAATAATATTCTGGATCTGCGGCGTGCCGGGTAGCGCATCCATCGTGAAAGAGAACGCACCGAGAGCGATTGTTGCCGGCATTAGCCTTTTGGGAATGCCGATTTGGCGAAACATCTCGGCGGCGAATGGGTAAACTGCGAACACCACTACGAATAGCGAAACCCCTCCATAGGTCAGCAACGCGCATACGGCCACAATCACCGGAATCGCCTGCTTGCGCCCTAGCAGTCGAATGGCAGCAGCAACAATTGATCGGGAAAACCCCGACAACTCGATGAGCTTACCGAACACGGCACCGAGCAGAAACACCGGGAAGTAGAGTTTGATGAAACCGACCATCTTGTCCATGAACAGACCCGTGAAGGCCGGAGCCACGGCGCTCGGATCGGTCAGCAAGACTGCGCCAAGCGCGGCGATGGGGGCGAAGAGGATAACGCTGTAGCCACGGTATGCGGCGAGCATCAACAGACCAAGAGCCGCGAGGGCAATCAGAATACTCATGAAATCTCCAGTTGCTGGCTCATTGGCCAGCGATTATTGTTTTTATGAATTTTGCCTAAGGCCATTGGTGTAGCGGGCGGTATTCAATCGGTTAGCGAGTACTTGCTTTGGAGCCGTGCTTTTGCTCAGTGGGTTCAGGGTTTGAGTGCATACCGTAACTGGTGCCCGCGCCGACTCAGCAACCTTTCGTGGCGCGCCTCATCCCAGCGATAGAAGCCTTGACCGCTGCGCAGGCCGGTATTCCCCGCCGCCACCTTTTCCTTGAGCAACTCAATGACTTCGGTGCCTTGTGCCAATTGCGGTATCAGGTGAGTTGATATGTCTACAAAGGTATCCAGCCCGGCCATATCGGCCGCCTCGAGCGGGCCAACCATGCCATAGCGGCGGCCCAATGAAGCCCGCATGACCCTATCCACTGTGTCCGCATCAGCGATACCACTCTGGACGATATGCAGCGCTTCCCGCAGCAGGGCAAATTGAAGACGATTTCCAATAAAGCCGGGCGCCGCCTTCTCAAGTACGACAGCTTCCAGATCCATGGCCTCGAGCATCACACGCACTTTTTCGACAAGGTGCGCATCGGTGGCGGTACCGGGTACCAATTCCACTAACGGAATAAAATGCGGAGGATTCCAGAAGTGCGCGATGAACAACCGCTCCGGGTGCTCCAAACTCTCTGCAAGACTATCCGGCGGAAAACCACTGGTATTGCTGGCGAACACGCAGTCGGGTCTGACGATGCCTTCCAGTTCCCGATAAAGTGACTGTTTTAACGGCAGACGCTCGGGTACTGCTTCGATGAGTAGATCAACATCGGCCAATGCAGTCAGCGTGCTGACGGGTATCAGGCGCGACAAAGTCACGTCCCGGTCCGCTTCGTCGAATTGGTCGGCAGCCACCAATTCGTTGAGGATCATGCTAGCTACCGTTGGAATGTCCGCCAGCCGCTCAAGTTGCGGGTCGTAGAGGCTTACCTGCAATCCGTGGCGTGCAAGGTGCAGCGCGATTCCAACCCCCATGAGGCCGGCTCCCAAAATGGCAGTGGATGCGAAAGCGGTTTTGGTGGAAGTGGCCATATTATTATTCCTTGTTTACGCGCCGACGTTAGCGCGACTCTCTGGTCGCCAATGATCAATGGCGTGGACAGACCTTGTGCGTGTCACCACGGATAATCCGTGCATCACCAGTGCCCGATGGCCAGACACCCTGATTAACAGCCTGACTGTTGACGTTTACTCTGTTGGTGTCTCACTCGAGTTCTTTTGCAACAGATTAAGACCGGCCCTCAAACAACAGGCTTTTAGGCCTCATCAATGCAGGGAAGAGTCATCCTGGGGGACAGCCGTTTTTTGAGAAGAAGACTACCGACAGCGTGGATACCATGCTTATTGGAAAATGTTGTTGGCTCGCGGGTGTCTATGAACTTGATCTCGGCGATGAGGTTTCAGATATGCCCAAAAAGCCAAGATCCTCGTCGCGCGCAACTCTCTTCTGAAGCCCGCCGCCCATCGCTTCTGAATAGCTACTAACGCCCTTATTGAAACCAGCGATTCCCTTGCTACGCTCCCTTTTCTTGGGGCCGGGAAATCATGCGGCCCTGAGTATGACCTTGGCAGATTGATCTGTTAATTTTGTTTTTTTTATGCATTGATTTGTAAAACTAATAAATGCGCCCATCAAATGGTGCTTGTCGTTAGTGGCATTTCAAGCATTTTATGTCTTGACAAATGAGCCAGTCGAATAACGCGTTCATATGCTCAGATGTTGGTACAAGGCATTGAGGGAGAACATCGTTATCAGTCTTACCGTGGTATACACGGTAACCATAGGGTCTAATTTAGAGTTAGTAGGGTTGAGGATACCGCAGGTAAATCGAAGAAATTACCCGTTGCAGTTGGCCAGTGGCGGCGAGCAAGAAAAAATCAATCCGCCAGGTTTTCTTGTGCGGCCTCGTCAAACTTCAATCGGGCCGTTTCAACCTCAGGCAATTTGTCAAGCGTCCATTTATGCAATTCGCGAAATGGCTGTTGAAGTGTGCGACCTAGTTGGGTGATCTCATACTGCACTGCCACGGGCGACAACGAGATGACTTTGCGCGAGACCAGCCCATTTCGTTCCAGTCGCCGCAGGCACTGTGTAAGCGCCTTCTGCGTGACGCCCTCCAGGCGGCGTCTAATGGCGTTAAAACGGTGCGGCCCGTCATCTAGCACCGCCAGAACCATCATCGACCACTTATCAGCAATCTGGTCGAAAAGAGCCCGGCTCGGGCACTCCGACGAGAAACATTGTGGCTTTAATTCCAGCATCTAAGTTTCCTCGTATATACCTAGGCGACTCTGGGTGCCTAATTGACATTTGGTTTACAAAATATACTTATATAGCCTCCGAAAGCAAATGGAGCCCATCGAATGGCAAAATCTGGTTGCTGCATGTCATTTCACCCTTTTTCCTTCCGGTCGTTTGAGCTTAAAACCGATTGTCATGGCGCCGATGACGAGGCAACTCTGACCGCAGGGTATTCCCGACAAAGGGAGCACTGAGTATTGCCGTCACGGGCTTCTTGCAGAAGGACCTGTTATTGATTGTCCGGCTGCACGTAAGGGTGCTGGCATCCTTTTTCCACAGTGAAACGGCGCTAGCCGGGTGCATTAACGTGATCAATTCTGTTCTCAGTGTCAGTGGTCGTATGGGGCCGCAACTTTGGCACACCGGCGCGGTGCGTTACGTCAGCGGTTGGGAGCCCAATGGGCCGGCTGAAAGCCCAACCGGCATCTATTCGCCAAACGAGCCGCGCGGTAGGCAATAAGCGGATAAGAAATCGCTGACCCGGTTGCTGCATTCGCCAAGGCAGCGGTGGATCCCAAAAGACTGAGTTTAGACACCGCTGAGATCCTGCGAAACGAAGATGCCCGTAGGCCGGGTAATAGGGCGTTGCCATGGATATACCCATCTTTTTAACCACCGCCGCTACTCGGAGTTTGGCGGCGATGAGCAGAGATTGATCATGACATCTATAAATCATTCAGTGACGCTCATAGAAAACGTCACGCGGTTTACCTGTAACGGGTGCGGAACTTGCTGCAAAGAACGTCTTATTCCTCTCAGCCTTCAAGAGGCCGAGCAATGGTTAAATCGCGGTGGTGACATCGCTGTCATACTCGAAGCTTTCGACACGTCAGTCTTCCCGTTGCCAGAGCACTACAACCACAGCGTGCGACGCGCGGTAGATGTAGCCAGTGGAGATGCACGTATTCAGGTGATAGCCATTTTTGCTGGTAACGCACTGACACAGTGTCCAAGTTTAGGGGAGGATAACCACTGCACAATCTATGAAGATCGACCGCTGGTCTGTCGAATCTACCCGATGGAAATCAATCCATTTATACCCCTGCGCCCCGAAGAAAAGGTCTGCCCCCCTGAAATCTGGGAAGCGGGAGAAGTGTTATGTTCTGACCGTAGAGTTGACCCTGTCTTAGAGGGTCAGATTCAACGCTCCCGGCAGACTGATCGCGACGATGCCAGGGCTAAAGTTTTAGTATGCGCGGCGATGGGGATGAGTGTTGCCGCATGGAAAGGTAACGCTCTGGCTGTTTACTTAGCCGACCGTGCGCAGTTGCAACAGGCCATCAGTTTCGTTAGGGCGGGGGGGGATGTACCGGTAAATGTGTCTTGGAAAGTTCGTGTAGATGATGCTGACCTTCACACTCGTCTGCATGGGGTAGGTATTGAGCTGGATCTTCGCGCACAGACTGAATATATCTTTCACTCGATTTAATCGAAGAGCTTAGTGATTTGCCGGGTTTTTAGTCGGAGTGGATGATTGGTAAGCGTCCCGTCCCTCATTCAGACTTACATAAACGCCACTTATGAGGGTAATGCTGTTCACTTAAGCATTTGAGCTTGCGCCGGGCTTCCTAGAAAATCCGATGCCAGACCTCTGGCATCGGATTTTTTATGTCTGTTCAACAGGACCTGCTCGACCTCGGCGATCTTTTTAACTTTTGCGACCTGAGCACCTGCACCCAAAACATTCCCATAGAGTGGGTAGCGTCTGCGCTCGACCTCCCCAGTCAGGCGACCATTCGCCGGCGTCGCCTGCCCGCTGATCAGGTGCTGTGGCTAGTGCTCGGCATGGCGTTATTCCGTGACGAGCCCGTTCACGAGGTGGCCAGACGTTTGAACATCTGCGCCCAAGGCCTGGCCACTGACCATTTGCTGGCGCGCAGCGGTGTAACCGAAGCGCGTAAGCGACTCGGCGCCGATCCTGTTGAGTGGCTATTCCGTAAGACCGGCAACCATTGGGGCGCGGAGCGCTATGACGATGATACCTGGCATGATCTGCAGATTTTCGCAGTGGACGGTGCGCTTTTGCGCACCCCGGATACCGCCCTTTCCTGCGAGTGGTAAGCGGGAGGCCTGAGCCGAGCTCAGCGACGTCGGCTCCGGGCAATCCTGCGGCGTAAAAATCAAAATCGTACTTTGCAATCCACACCTGTCCTGAGGCACCGTAACGTGCTGATCAGCGACTCGTCGAACAGATAGGTATCAGCGCCGTTGACCATGGCGAACGGCGTATCGCCCAGGCCTTCTGTCAACGCCCTGGGTGTGGCCGCTCTGGCGAAAAGACAACATCGTGCTGACGCGCAGGTGTGGTTGACCCGAATGTCTGGCTAACGCACATCCACCGCCAGCGTGACCGCAGTCAACTCAGTGGAGCCGGTCAGTACTGGCTGGATTCGCCTCAATTGCCCGGGCAGTTACAAGCAATGTCCAAGATGGCCTTTATTTTTAAGTCGGAGGACTGAACGAAGGACGTTTTCTTACTTTCGCTGCCGAGTTTAACCAGAGCAGAATGGCTGCGAGAGAAGCGGTTATTATCAATGTAAGCCACATGATGACCAGCAGGGTGAAAGTGACACTGTTGTTTAACTCACGAAAAATGCCGAAGGCAAAAGCTGTGTACCAAGACACCCCCGAAACTGCACCGGATGCGAGAAATAAGGTAGCTCTTCTACGGGAAACCCCAAAGAGCAGGGGGCGACTCAAGTCGCGCAGTGCTTGTGGCAACACAAACGCGTGAATGATTATTCCATTGATGGTCAGGACGATCACCACAATTACCTTCGCCCAGAGTTTAGGATTCTCAAACTTTTCCGGTGACTCCAACGCGTAAAGAGCAAGGAAGCCAAGACCTGAAAGCCACAGGAGGCATAGTCCAAGAGTGACCGCGTTGCTGATGAAGTGAAAGGTGCGTCCGACTTCAACGGGGAGGCTACCCCTACGCATCCAACGCAAAATCCAGAGGTCCAGCATCGTCGCCCCGCCGAGACCGAAGCACATACCGAGCAGGTGCATCCCTACAAGGAGTGTCAGAACCTTCAACTGTGGGAGTGGATCAGGCAACGGAACGCTAAGCGCAAGTGTGTCCGCGAGTAAGTGACCACTGCTGGAGAGCGCAAGTAAGCCGCCGAAAATCATGAGAGACGTTCGTGTTTTCATTTATTACAACCTTAGGCTAGCGTTCTTATTTGAACGCGTGCACAGTTTATTTTCTGGAGAATAAGGTCCTTGAATTCTCAATGTTATGGATGTGAGCGATTGCAGTGAAAGGAAGTTAAAGCTTGCTCCGGTAAAACTCCAATAAAGCTCAGGAAGGCACCGGTGCTTGAGCATCAATCAAACTCTGGCGCTTCAACTCCTCCCAAAAGGCTGCCGGAATACCGACCTTCATCGCCTGTACATTGGAAACTACCTGCCCCGGCGAACGCGCCCCCGGAATGATCGCGGACACTTGTGGATGTGCCGCTGCGAACTGCAAGGCGGCAGTATGAATGTCGATGCCATGTCGGCTGGCAACCGCCATGATTCGCGCGCGCTTTTCTACCGCTCCGGCAGGTAGATCCTGACTGAAGTTATATCGGCTGCGCCCTCCCAGAAATCCATCATTCAGGGGTGTTCCAATCACGACACTGGTGCCCTTACTACTCAACGCCGGAAAGGTGCTGCGCAACGCATCGCCGTGGTCGAGGAGGGAATACTGGCAGGCAAGCAACACGATGTCGGGCGTCGGGTCAATACTGGCCAGTGCCTGAACCACGGCGTTCGGCGTATTGACGCCGAAGCCCCATGCCTTGATGAGCCCTTCATTCCGCATCTTTTCAAGCTCAACCATCGCCCCTGTGCGCGCAATTCGATACGCCGCTTCCCATCCGCCTTCCAGCTCGGTGTTATCTGGTGAGATGTCGTGGATAAAAACGATATCGATACGTGGTAGCCCCAGACGCTGCAGGCTGTCTTCCACGGAACGTCGCGTGCCTGCTGCGGTGTAGTCATATTGGTAGTTGAAAGGGGCTGGCGACTTCCAGATGGCATGGTCCGCGCGCAGGCCACCCACAGCCGTCAATACGCGGCCGACCTTGGTGGAGATCACATAGTCGTCTGGATCTTTGTCATGCAGGAAGCGACCCAGACGATATTCACTCAAGCCAAACCCGTAGAACGGCGACGTGTCGTAAAACCTTACGCCCGCATCCCAAGCCGCCTGCAGAACCAAGCCCGCCTGCACGTCGCTGATCGGCGCAAAGATATTGCCGATCTGCGTCCCGCCCATGCCAAAGCGTTGAGGCGTCATGTATCTCATTGTCTGCGAGGGCGCATTGAGGGGCAGGTCGGCGCGCACGAGCCGGCCTTCAGTACGCATCACGCTTCCATGCTCTGTCAGCGAAGTGGGTGCTGGGGCAGCAGCCACCGAACTTGCGAAAGCCGATGCTGGCAGCAAAGCGGCTGTAACAGCACCAGCGACCGAGTAGGTAAGAAAATCTCGTCTGTCCATCCAAAACTTTCCTTTCGCGACTGAGGGGGCACGGCCTCATCGAAGCCGGTATTCGTACTGGAAGTTAGAACAACGAGGGGTGGCCGGGTGACCCTAATGCGCCATATTTTTTGCACAATCCTGCCGATGCACTTGTGCTGGTCACGCACTCAGCAAACTCAAGCATTCCGTATATAGGGGCGCATGTGATGACGAGCGGTTCCATCTCGCAGTTCCGTTTCAGCCATGTGCATTCCCTGGGTTTGCGCGAACCCGCTCAACCCAACGAACGCCTCCAGGCACTCAGACGGCTTATCGAAAAAGTCACTCTGCAGATTGGCTTGGCCGAGGCTTGCACGACGTCGATTCCAGGCTTGGCCTTTTATCGAGTGGCCGAACTAGGTACGCCCAAGTACTGCATTTATGAGCCTTGCGTGGCCATCATTCTGCAGGGCGCGAAGGAGATCGCGTTCGGCGAGCAAGCCTGTGAGTTCGGGCAAGGGGCGTTTTTTGTCACTTCGGTCGATATACCCACACTGGCTCGCGTTAACGCGGCTAGTGAACAAACCCCTTATTTATCAATTGTGTTGAAACTCGATTTTTCCATGCTCAACGAGGTGATCCTGACCCTGGAACCGCCAAAGCAGGAAATGGCTACTGAGGCGCGGGGCTTCGTATCCGGTATGGCGACGAGTGAGCTGCTCGACGCGTTCACCCGACTCTCCACGCTGATCGAGCGGCCACTTGAAGCAGGCCTGATGTCGGGCCTTATCAAGCGGGAGATATACGGTAGGCTGCTGCTCAGTGAAGCGGGGCATTTGTTGCGCAGCGTCACTCGCGATGGTTACCGAGACAAGGGCATCGTGAGAGCCATTGAGTGTTTAAAGTATCACTACGACAAGCCGCTGCACGTGGCCGACCTCGCCGAACGATCAGGAATGGCCAGCTCTACCCTGCATCACCGGTTTCGCAAGTTGACAGGCACCAGCCCCATTCAGTATCAAAAATCGTTGCGGCTGCAAGCCGCGCGCAGCCTGATGTTGACCGATAGGCTAGACGTGAACACCGCCGCGTTGCGGGTCGGCTATGAAAGCGTCGCCCAGTTCAGCCGCGAATATGCCCGACGTTTCGGAGCCCCACCCTCCAGAGACATCAAGCATGCACGGGAAAATGGTGGGCGGCTCGACTAACCGCACTAATGTTTCCACGGTCGGCCGTGTTAAGGCCACTCAACACCTGCGAAAATTAGGATTGCGTTGCAGTGGGCCCAGGCATTTACAAGCAGGCACTTTCTCCGTTGATCGAGGCGCGATGATATTGCCTGTTGGCGACGGCTGCGACGCCATAGGGGCACCAATCGTGCCCACGGCTGCAGCCCATGCCTTTGCGCGTAGCCGCGCTCCGTGCAACGAAATAGGAAACTGAGGAACGGCAGTTAGGGGGGCAACTTCATCCCGTCTACCCATACAACCGCTGCTCAATCTCTTCGAGCGTGCTGCCTCGTGTCTCCGGTACCCACACTGCAACGAAGGTCAGAGACAGAAGTCCTGCTCCCACGAATACAAAGAAGGTTTGGCCGATCCCGATCGTTGCAACCAAGGATGGGAAGAACATGCCGATCATCACGTTGGTCAACCAGAAGGCTGCGATCGCCATGCCCATGCATCCGCCACGGATGCGCATTGGGAAAATTTCTGCCAAAAGCACCCAGAAAGCAGGCCCGATCAGCCCTTGCATGGAGGCCAAGAACATCGCCATGGCGCCGAGAATGAGCATGGCGCGGGTGACGGAGGGGTCGACAAAAACTGAAACCAGGCCAATCAACAGCAAAGACAATGTGGTGCCGGTGAAGCCGAGCAACATCATTGGGCGACGCCCCACGCGGTCCAGCAGAGCAATACCCACGAACGTTGCGCCAATCGAGATAATGCCGTTTACGACATTGGCTATCAGTGCGCTACGTTGTTCCAGGCCTGCTTCTGTGAGGATCTGGGTGCCGAAGTACATGATTGAATTGACTCCGGTCAGCTGCGACGTAACAGCGATACCGATGCCAATCAAAAAGATTCGTCGTGCGCCCTTTTGAGACAGATCGCGCCAGCCACCTTTTTTAATGAATCGCTCGTTGCTGATCTGCTGAGTGATGGCCTCCATCTCAGCCTTGGCGTAGTACTCCTCCCGCACCAGTTTCAGTACCTCCAGGCCCTCTCTGAAGCGCCCTTTGGTGGCTAGCCAGCGCGGGCTTTCCGGCATGTAGAGCATACCCAACCAGAGTGCCACGGCTGGCAGGGTTGCCAAGGCAAGCATCCATCTCCAAACACCATCGAGATCGCTGAACAAATTGCCCAGTGTGGCGTTAGTGGTGAAGGCCAGGAATTGCCCGGTGACGATCATCAGCTCGTTGCGAGTGATGATGCGACCGCGGATGCTGGATGGGGCCATTTCCGCAAGATACGCCGGCACGACGACCGATGCGCCGCCCACCGCTAACCCCAGCGTGAAGCGGGCGGCCACCATGACGTTGAGGGTGGGCGCCAGCGCACAAGCCAACGCGCCAAGAAAAAACACTACGGCGAGGAAAAGAATGATACGGCGGCGACCCTTGAGGTCCGATAGGCGACCGCTGCACAGCGCCCCCATCATTGCGCCGATCAATAGGGCGCTGGCGACCAAGCCCTCCGTAAATGGCGTCAGGCCCAGGTCATCCTTCATATAGAGCAGGGCGCCATTGATGACGCCGGTATCGAAGCCGAACAGCAGGCCGCCAAACGTGGCAATCCAAGTCACTTTTTGCAGGTAGCGCTGTGCCTGGCGTTTTTCAGGACTTACATAGGCGGCTGAAGTGTCTGCCGTATTTCCGTAGGAATTAATTGTCATTGTGATATTCCTGACTGAAACTTATGGGGATGCTCACTCGCCATTGCGGTGAGCGATTTAATATGGAATTACATTGGTTTTTTCTCGTGGTGCGATTCAGATGGACTGGGGTTTGAAATCGCTGGCGGCAACCGGCATGACGCTCTTTAGCAGTCTTACGGACTTTTCCAAGCCCTCGAGGCTGTTGAGTAAAACGTCCTCATGCTCAATCGATAGCCAGCCATCGTAGCCAGCCATCTTCAAGCGGTAGCAGAATTGCCGCCACCATTGCTCACCGTGGCCGAATCCAAGCGTGATGTAGGACCAGCTTCGGGATGAGATATCCATCAATGAGCCATTTTCCAGGAGTGAATCCACGGCCTGGACTGGCGCGTTAAGCAAAGTATCTTTGGCGTGCACATGGTAAATGGCGTCGCCCAGTGCCTCGGCGGCGACCAGCGGGTCAGCGCCCATCCAGAACAGATGCGAGGGATCCAGGTTGGCGCCTATCACCGGTCCGATCGCATTGCGTAGTTTCAGCAGCGAACGGACGTTGTAGACGCACTGGTTACCGTGCAATTCCAAAGCGATACGCTCCACACCGTTCTCCTTGGCCAGATCAGCGATCTCGCTCCAGAAGGGCAGCAGGCGTTCTTCCCATTGATAGCGCAGCATTGTCTGGGTTTCGGGAGGCCATGAGGCAACCACCCAGTTCGGCATCCTGTCGCCGGCCCGACCCTCTGGTAAGCCGGACATGGTGCAAACGGTCTTGACTCCCAGTTCACCGGCTACGCGTATCGTGTCCTTGAGACACTGGCCTTGCTCGGGCTGCGTGGGATGCAAAGGGTTGCCGTTGGCGTTCAGGGAAATGATTTCCAGGCCGTGCTCCTGGAAGCTGCGTTTGAGTGCCTGGCGTTCCTCGGCGCTGGCGAGCATCTGCGCCAAGTTAAAGTGCGGCGCGGTCGACCATCCGCCGGTGTTGATCTCCAGGCCCGACACTTCCAGGCGTTCAGCCTGCTTGAGCATCTCCCGCAATGGCAGGTTACCGAGGCTGTCGGTGACGAATCCCAGCTTCATGACGTAGCTCCTTCTCGCGATCGGTAGAGGGGCGGTACTTCCAGCGTTGGCAAAACTACCCGGCGACGCTGATTGAGTGCCTCGATACCGGCTTGGGCGACGATGGCTGCGCAATAGCCGTCCCAGGCATTCGCGGCATGGACAGGGAATACGCCTGTGTTGATGAACTCCACGAATGCTTTGTTCTGCAGGCGGTAGGCGTCGGCGAAACGCGGCCGCCAATCGGCAGCGTACCGTTCAAAGCCTTGAAGACGGGTATTGAAACGAGCATTTACGGGAGTGGCCAGTTGCACGGAACCCAGCTCGCCCACGAGCTCGCCACGCACGTCGTACCCGTAATGGGCGTTGTTGTTGATTTCGATGTTCACCAGATGGCCTTCCCGGGTTTCCAGCACCATGAATACCGGAGCACCGGCGCCATCCTCAGACGTGCGGGTAGGTTGGAACACTGAAATGGCAACGTATTCAGTGTCGAGCACATGACGGGCCACATCGAACTCATGAGGCGCGGAGTTACTGATCGCCATTTGCCCGCTGAAGTTGGCGGGAGCTTCTACGTTGCGATGGAAATTGTGCATCATCACGGCCCGACCTATCACGCCGTCGCCCAAGGCACTTTTCATTTCCCTGTACGACGGGTCAAACCGGCGCATGAAGCCCAGTTGCACGAATTGGCGACCCCGGGAGGCCTCTTTGTCGATGACCGCCAGGCACTGGTTCGGGCTTTGAGACAGCGGCTTTTCACACAGTGCAGGTTTCCCAGCCTCGATGGCTGCCATGGTCAGGATCGCATGGGTTTCGTCCGGGCTGGCGATGATGATTGCATCGACATCGGACCTTGAAAGTGTGAACAGTGGATCAGTGGAAACGTCAGCGGCGCCATAACGGTCAGCTATCAGCTTCGCTCGCTCTGGCGACGCATCACACACCACATGCAACGTGGCTCCCGGAAGGTCCTGGGCAATGATGCGGGCGTGATCTTCCCCCATAATCCCTGCGCCGATAACGGCGATTCGTATGCTCATATTCAACTACCTATCAATGGGCGAAAGTCATCAACGCGGCGTCGAACTCGCGAGCGTGTTGATTGAGAAAGGCGGTGCACAATGGGGCAAAAGCGGCGTAGCCGCGGCGGTCGAAATCAACCGATGGGGACGAGTTACTCATGGGGCGATCCTGGCGGTTTGTTGTGTTTGTTATGCCTCGATTATTAGCACCGAAAAAGCAATCATCAAGCAGCGCCATAGGCGGTTTATGATGTAAAACACCTCAAATACGAAGATGCTTTCATGCCTGTCATTGCTCTTGAAATAATTATTAGCAATGCGTATATGGTGTAAATAACATCAAAAAAGGGCTGGCTATATGACCATGCAAACATCGGCGCGTTTATGGAAGGGGCCCACTGTTCAACAGGTCGCCAAGGTGGCCAGGGTCGGGGTAGCGACCGTTGATCGTGTGCTGAATAACCGTCCTGGCGTACGGGAAAACACCCGTCTGAAAGTGCTGGCGGCGCTGGATAAGCTAAAGAAAGATTTGGCTGACGGCATGGCAACTTTGCAGATCAAGCTATTTTGCGATTCGGGTGAAACCTTCAATGCTACGTTGGCCGGTGCCGAGGCGTTGGTGAACGCTTCGACACCTGGCGTCGTCGTGCATGGCTACTATGTACCGACTAACCAGGTCGATCCCGCCACTTTTGCTGATCAGGTTCAGGCTGAGGGCGCCTCAGCGGATGGTGTGATCGTCGTATCGCGCGAGCACCCGGCGATCAACCGAGCGATTCGCAAACTGTGCAGCCTGGATATCCCCGTCGTGTGCCTGACCACCGACCTGCCTAACTCCGGGCGTAGTGCTTACGTTGGCAATGATCAATATGCGGCGGGCAGTGTCGCCGGATTGCTGATCGGCAATGCTTTACCAAAAAAGGCCGCGAAAATCCTGCTGGTGACCAGTGTGCCGTTTCGCTGTCAGCAGGAGCGGGAAATGGGGTTTCGCAGGGTGCTCCGTTCCGAGTTTCCGTATCTGAAAATCGACGAACGAGTGATGTCCGACGATCGCCCTCAGACCACGACTGAACAATTGACGCGCTATTTTTCCAAGCACAACTATCCCGCAGCGATCTACAACGTGGCCGGCGCCAATCGGGGTGTTGCTCAGGCCATAGAGACTATTGCGGCTGAGGATCGGCCTATTTTTGTCGGTCATGAGCTGACGGTTCATACGCGGGCGATGCTTGAGTCCGGCGTCATGGATTATGTTATCTCTCATGATTTCGTTGGCGAGACTGCCGCAGCGGTGCGCTGGATACGAGGAGCGATTGAGGGAGCGGTGACAACGCCACCTTCAACACAGATCTTGATTCACACCCGATACAACTGTGGTGCGTAAGATCACGTTGCGGTCGCTATCTCATTTTTTACTGTTTGAATTAGGAATTCGCCTGTCAACGGCGCCAGCATCAGTTCGCTTGCAATGCTCAATCATCAAATCGCACACGATTCTGGCGGGAAGCCCAACCTCTTAATTCCACTGGTTATCAAGACCCTTGCTATTCGGTATGCCTGGTCGCGAGTGCTGCCGAGGCAGCTGTTACGTCGTTAAGATTGGCTTGCTGTGCTACGCAAGCATCGACATGGTATTGCCGCGCTGCATCGACAGCGTCGCAACCATCTTTACCGCTCGGTATTCGACAGCAACCGGCATGGAGGCTACAAATCTGCTTGATTGTCCACGGAGACCTCCATTAAAGGCTATGAAGCTTAAGGCTCCTGGACAATATGTCTTTCGGTATGTCGAGATGTCCGGCTGAAAAAAAAACGGCCAACTATTCGCTCAGCGAGCAAAGTGTGATTGCCGGAAGCCAAGCTGCAGCGCCTCAAGTTCGGCTTTGATACCGGCGATATCTGAAAAAAAGTCTGGAGAATGAGTACCTGCATCAGGATTCGAGTCTCAACCAAAGAGGATTGCCCCATAGCTTGAATAGCTGTCTTTAGGGCAATCCCCCCACAGTAGACCTTTGGGGTTATTTAAACCTTGAACTGATCCATGAGTTTCATTTGCTGGCTGGCCAATGCATTGAGCTGGCTACTTATAGCCGCCGACTCGGTAGCCTGCCCGGTGAGGGTTTCGGTTACAGTACGGATCGCCGAGACGTTGCGATTGACCTCTTCGGCTACTGCGCTCTGCTCCTCCGCAGCGCTGGCGATCTGCAGGTTCATGTCGCTGATCACTGTCACGGCGTCGCTGATCTTGCTCAGTGCTTTCACCGCTTCATGGATCTGCCCGGCATTGCTTTGGGCCTGTTGCTGGCTCGAGTGCATGGTCGCCACCACGCCACGGGTGCCGCTCTGGATACGCTCAATCACTACACGAATTTCTTCCACCGAGTCCTGCGTGCGTTTGGCCAGGTTACGCACCTCATCGGCTACCACCGCAAAGCCGCGTCCGCTTTCCCCCGCACGTGCCGCTTCGATCGCCGCGTTCAGCGCCAACAAGTTGGTTTGTTCGGCAATGCTGCGGATCACCTCAAGTACTGATCCGATCTGTTCGCTATTAAGGGCCAATTCCTCGACTTCACCGACTGCCTTGCTGACTTCCTGGGCAAGCGAGGTGATATCGCGGGTGCTTTGTTCGATGATCGACATGCCTTCGCGTGCCGACTGATCCGCGCCGCGTGCCGCGCTGGCAGCATTGGAAGCGCTGTTAGCGACGTCGTGTGCGGTGGCGCTCATTTCATTGGACGCGGTAGCCACCTGGTCTATCTCGCGAAATTGCACCTGCATGCCTTCGCTGGTCTGGCGCGCAATGGCCGAAGACTGATCAGCCGTACCGCGAGCTTCGGTGATGCTTTGCTTGACCTGCGCGATGGTAGGTTGCAGTTTGTCGAGGAAGCGATTGAACCAGTTCACGAGTTCGCCCAGTTCATCCTTTTTGGTGTAGGCCAAGCGCTGGGTGAGGTCGCCGTCGCCGCTGGAGATGTCCTTTAGCATGGCGGCTACGCTGTTGATCGGACGGGTCACGCCCGTGGCGGTGAGCCAGATCAGAAGCAGTCCGAGCAGCCCTGCGGCGGCGGCTACAAGTAGCGCTTTGAGGGTGCCGCTGGCTTGAGCTTCATCGAGCACGGCTTGAAGTTTTATGCTGTCGGAAAGCATCTCGTGTTTGGGCAGTTTGATCACTACGCCCCAGGCTTTGGCATCGGCAATGGGCTTGACTGGGTAAATCGCGCTGACGGTGTCGCCCTGTTCGCGGTTGACGTAGCTGCCACTGGCGAGCAGTTGCACGATCTCCTTGCCTTGTTCGCCGAGGATGTCGATCAGGTTTTTCCCAACCTTGGCTGGCTCGCCACTGTAGGCTGCAATAAGGCCCTTGCTGGAAATTATCTCCAGATGCGCCGCACCCTCGAACAACTCTTTTTGCGCGGTGTCCGCGCTGGCTTGCAGGGTGTTGAGGGCAATATCAACACCTACCGCCCCGATGATTTTACCATCCATGATCAATGGCAACGAGACGGTGGTCATAAGTACCGGTGTGCCGCTGACCGAGTCTTCATATGGATCTAGTAAGCAGGTGCTTTGGGTATCACGTGGGCAGGTGTACCAAATGTTGTAGGGCGTACCGCTGAGGTTGGGCGTGGTATTGTTCAGGTCTTCATCGGGTATGATGGTGTTAGAAGCTTTACCATCCACCCGATTCCAGTAACTGGCGAAGCGGCCTTTGTCGTTGGACGCGCGGGCGTTGTCGTTAACGAACCCGCTGTCGTTGCCGTCCAGGCCATTGGGTTCAAACACCAGCCATATGCCGAGCATTTTGTTGTTGCGTTCAAAGGTATTTTTCAAGCTCTGATTGAGCTCTTCACGCAAGGCGCCGGCGCCCAGAGAGCGCTTGGTTGCCAGATTTTGCAAGTCTCTGACCAGATCGGCGGTGGCCATGGTCACGGTAAGATTTTCGCCAATGGTTTTCTGCAGCAGTAAGGCTTGCTCCGCAGCTTTGGCTCCCAGCAAGTTTTGCACGTTGCTGGTGAGCATTCGCGAGCTTGAGTCGCCGACCAGCCTGTTGTTCTGATTGGCTTCGTGGAGGTTGATGCTGATGATCAACGCTATTACGCCCAATAGACATAACCCGGACAGCAGTACGATTTTCAAGCGTATCGATAGGGTGTCGAACATAAGATCACTCACTGATGGATGTGTGGAAATGCATGCACGGCAAGGCCGAGTCCATTCGCCCCTTGTGACCTACATCGGCGCAATCAGTTAATTTCTGAAAGGTAAGCGATGAACGGTAGTAACAGCTTCAACAAGCGTGGAAGGGGCGTGCAAGTCGTTTGGGTAGTGCTCAAATCCTCAGTTTACCCAAGCTCATCCCGGCACTTACGAGAGGGCCGGTGCGATAGCAAGCGCGCCTGGCTGGCGAGTTAGAGCACCGTGATGGCCTCCCGCAGAGACCGACACGTTGCCACTGTGGTCCGGGTTGGGCGTGGTAGGTTCATGGGCGTCCTCGCGCGAAAACAAGGCCACCCTCTCAAACCGGTTCATCGATCACAGTAGGAAATAGGTTTTCCATAAATTTTGTTTTTCTGATCATGCTCTCCAGAGGTTCCGCGGAGCTGGAGCTGGCGTGTTATCGCCAGAGCAGGATTGACCCAGTTACCGAAACTTCACTGACCTAGGCTACTAACTCGGGGAACATTACCAATGCTGGACTTTTGCAGATTGGTGTCGGGTCAGTGTGGCATCGGCCATTGGGTCAATTCGGCGTCAGCGCCAACAGTTCAGGCGCTCGGTGTCAGCATCAATTTAACGGGGAGTAGGTGTCCGGTTTGGCAGGGGCAAGTCCTGTACCGAAGCCCCCAGCGGAAGTAGCTGGAGTGACGATACTCTTCTAAACGCTCGAAGAGTACGCAGTGCTTGTCAGCGAGGTGCTAAATAGTCAAGAGTCAAAGGCTCATGGTTTCAGATAGCGCATATGGTTTTCTTTAGGCACGGCGCCTGTTTTCTGTTTTTTGCAACTTCAGAGTAAGTGAACAGCTAGAGTTGCTTTTCTGTTGGGCGGTAGTTGGTGAAGATACAATATGCGGATGAAGGTCCCTGACATTAAAAAATAGTTATCTCTGGAGCTATTATTCTAATTAGTTAACCTATATTTCTTGTTAGGGGCAGCTTGCCTAGTGGCCTGAGCGGTTAATCCATTAATTTATTTTTTATCACACTCAGCTTCGCCTTATGTACCGAGCTAATGATGGCCTCAGCCGTTTTATTCCACTTGAACGGCTTGGCTGAGTGCTCATTGTGAGCCTCGATAAATTGGCGGATAGCCGCCTTCAGGTCAGCGACGCTGGTGAAGGCGCCCCGGTACAGCGCTCGCCTTTCCAGTTGTGCAAACCAGCCTTCCACGGCGTTCAGCCAAGACGCACTGGTCGGTGTGAAGTGCAATTTGAAACGCGGATGCTTTTCCAGCCACTGCTTGATTGCAGCCGTTTTGTGGGTCGAACTGTTATCTAAAATCACATGCAGATCCAGTCCGGCGGGCGTGTTGCGTTCAATCTGTTGCAGAAAAGCCAGAAACTCCTTGGCTCGATGGCGCTGGGTAATCCGTCCGATGACTTGGCCGCTCATAATGTCGAAAGCCGCGTACAGACTCGCCGTACCATGGCGTTTGTAATCATGCGTGCGACGTTCAACTTGACCTGGGCGTAGTGGCAACATCGGTTGGGTGCGATCCAACGCCTGGATCTGGGTTTTCTCGTCAACCGACAGCACCAGGGCGTTATCCGGTGGGTTCAGATAGAGCCCGACCGCGTCGACTACCTTGTCGGCGAAATGAGGATCGTTGCTGATTTTGAAGGTCTTCAGACGATGGGGTTTGAGGTCGGAAGCGGCCCATACCTGCCGAACCTGCCACGTGGTGACCCGCGCATACTTGGCCATCAAGCGAACGCTCCAGTGAGTGGCTTCCTGGGGGACACGCCGGGTAGTCAGTGTCAGGATTTCGTTGATTTTTTCGGGCCCGAGTTTAAGTGGCTGGCCGCTGCGCGGCAGATCGCTCAACCCTTCGATTCCCGCCTCCCGATAACGTTTTCGCCACTTGAATACCGTTGGCGGCGTGATCTGCAACTGCTCGCTGACGGCCTTGGGCGTCAATCCATCAGCCAGTAGAAGCAGGATGCGCGCTCGCTGGGCGAGGCTCTGTTCCAGCGTACTCATACGCAACCAACCTTGCAGGGCGATGAGATCAGAAGGCGTTAAAGCGAAAGGGGATGTCGGCCGGGCCATGCGCATATCCAATCCATGACATTGGACGCACAGTATATCGTTACCAGTAGATAAATGAATTAACCGCTCAGGCCACTAGTATACGAACCAGAGAAATCTGCTTGAGTTCGCAGCGCATCTGCTCCTGATCTGCCTGTTTACAGCTTTTATCCATCAAGCTGGTTGCGGGAGGGTCTGCGAAGAAACCATCAATGACAACGACCTCACCTGGCGCAACATCGAAGCTTGCGAATGTCTTGTTCAGGTTAGCCTTTACGCTACGGTCTTCGACAGTTCTCTGCTGAATGCTCGGGGTCCAGCCGCCTGCAGAAGTCTGTCGCTTGACGTCATAAGATGTTTTACCCCAACTCGTGCACTCATTGTTGACGACGCGTACAGAGGTGCAGTAATCCTCTTGACGGTTTCATTGCGATAGCTGGCGTCTTCCCATTTCTGGCCTCTTTCAAACTCATCGAACGTCAATGCCTTTAGCATGGCATACCCCCAAGGGTGAAGGCTTTATGTTGCGTCCACCAGGGGGTTCGAAAGCGGCTGTGCGCGGCAAGTTGTAACTGACACCGCTGATAGTGTAATGGCCTGGGTCGACGAGATAAATTTTATACAGCGTTCGTCCGAAAACTAGCTGAAAGTAATAATTTTGCGGATTATCTGAGTCAGTATCGTTGGCGATATCATAACCGATCATGATCTTTGAATACGGACGGGATTTATTAATCCACTCAGTGACTCCCGAGCGAAGCCTTAAAAAGTTTGCTTTTGCATCATTATCGTCAAAATTAAGATTCAGACTATCCAAGCTGGCAGTAGGGATTAGAAGTATGGTCTTGCCCGATGCCTTGAATCGCGCAAACATTTCGTCATGCCGTTGGCGGCGCTCTTTCGCGGCGTCAATAGGTGACATAAAACCTGCCGCAGCGGTCTGCGAACTGCTGTCAGGTGCATAAGGCGAGGGCGGCAATGGAACGCAACCGCTTACCAGTCCGAAGACCGCCAAGCCAGAGAGCAATTAGAGGTTAGGCGGTTGCGGCCTCATTTCAGCAGCGCCCTGTGGCTTTTAACAATGCATTGCAACTGGCAGGGGGTTCCGCCTCGGATGAAGCCTGCTTTCTTGCACCATCTACGGGCCCTGAACACAGCGTGTCGGAGTCCAGCACGACCAGCGATGTGTAATAACAGTTATAGATGCCTTTGCTTGTTTGAGCTTTGAACTTCACCGAGTCCAGCTCACCGTGCTTATCGAAAACCCTGACTTTCTCAGATGTCGTGTTGAGCGTGACGGCGGCTTTCTCCTGAAGGCTGCTATCTCTAACCGTCTTTGAGGCAATGATGCCGCATCCCTGAATCAAAGATGCCACCGCACCTGCTGCGAACAGTTGGAAAAAGATTTTATTCAAGATCATCTTTGGAATCCGCTAGATAGGTCATTAAAGTCGGAGCTTCATGCATGGTATGTTACACCCTTCAGTATTATGCATGAATTACTTTGTGGAGATATAGCACATGAGAGCTATTGTTTAAACGGCTTCGGTGTGACATGGAATCCCTTTCCGGCAACATAAGCATAGAAAGCCCACCGAAGGTTGGATTTTTTGTATTGCATTTAAAAAGCTCTCCGAACCTCCGAGCAGACAAACACATAGCCGATACGTTGCGCATCTTCTTCTCGAATGTTTCTGGCAGTTTCAGCTTCCAGTCCACAATACGATCATCGGGTGTATCGTTTACATCAAACGTGATCGTGTGTACTCGAATAGCTCGCATTCATGTGCTTCCTTGTATGGATGAGTTTTCTAGTGCATCAGTCATTCTCGACAGCGTCCCGCACAGGGAACCAACCATAGTGCAGCGTTCGGATTTATCATGATCGGTGTCCAAAGCTTTGAGCTCTGGGTCTGCTGGTATGACAAATCCACACCCGAGTCACTAAACACAAAACAGGTGATAAAATAAGTTTTTCGCTTCCTGAATTGGCTTGTTGCGCATCGCGAATGATAGGGCGATTTACTCGATAGTATGGATATCGAATGATCCTTGAGTCAACTCGTCGATCAGTCGAGTCGACTCTTCGAGCAGCGGCGTATCGCTGTCATTGAGACCACACAGACCACTGTTGTACAGCTTGAAACTATTGCTGGCCGAGATGCCGTAAGCTTCTAGCCGCTGACCGCGCTTTACATAGCCTGGACGTTCGCAGACATAGCTCCAGTCGTATTCAAAGCGGTCCATCACATACCGTCCTTGATCAATCCGTCCGAATATACGGTGGGGGGAATCCAGGAACAGCGTGTCGGTATCTACGAATAGGGTTTTTTCTGCCAGTTTTAGCCCTTCCGCGATCGCGCAGACCTTATGTCGGTGGTGGTAGCCGTTTTCACCTTGCCATTGGGTTCTTTTCCTACTTACACAGCCGCATCGCAATAGCATCGAATTCGCGGTCAAAGCTAGCTTTCTCTGCCGCGCTCAAGAAACCCTGCTGCTCGACGAATTGATTGGTTTGGTCCCGGATCGCTTCAACACGGTTGAGCATACGTTCAGCTTCAACCTGGGTAAGCTTGCGCGCTTTTCGCGTTGTGCTGATATCAGCACTCAGAACGTTTGCTCTCACTGATATGTGGGCTTGTCTGGTGTCACTGATCTTACCGCCAGTTTCACCAACCACTGCACGCTGGCTTTCTACATCACAACTCTGCAGCTCAAAGCTTTTCTGAGCCGCTACGGTGTTCAGGCTCACAGCCATCAACGAAGCTAATATTTTGTATTTCATCGGAATTTCCTACGTATCTGGACGTTGACCTTCACCACTCACACCCTAACCCTCAATCATCTCAAAGTAGGTGCCGCAGGGTCTGATTTTCGTTACCGCTCCAGACAGCGATGTCCCGTCGGGTAAAACTAAATTCGCATGACTGATAGAAGGCGACTTCAGCAAGTCCACACCTAAATTAGCTACCTGAACGCTCGTTTTTTTTCCTAACTCTCGACAGATCAACATCGGCTGGGCCGAGTATTTCGCCTGACGGCCGAGACCAGGGGCGACACCATAGGTCAGCGTAAGGTCGACCTCGCAAGAGATTTCGATTGGTAACTCGTTGCCTTTCATCATTTTTTCCTGTGACTTACCGCGACTTCAAAGATGTTCACACCAGCCTATATATGCTTGGTCGTTATTTAAAAAAATGAAAGGCTTCCTTGCGCCGTTTTGATATTCGTTAATCGTCAGGGCATAAATGTTTGAACCAGCTCCAACACCTTGGTCTTTTCGCATAGTCGTGACCACCTTGAAGCTGTTTTTCGATGAGCCATGATCAATAACCTGCGGATTGGTTACATAAGAGTTCTTAAGGGCCCCGACCATGAGTCCCGTCAGTCGGTCTACGTTGAACTTCTTACCCACGTAAGCCTGACTATAGGCATCGTCAGATGCACCTACCACCCTCTCAATTGTGCATCCGTAATCAGATCCGGCTGATACACCTGCTGCCCAACTAAGTGCAAATAATGCGCCTATCCATGACTTCATCTGATTTTTCCCTCAACTTGACACAGCGCTCGGATGTCCATGATCACGCAGCCCTGATAGAACCGCATGAGGCTCGGCGCCTGACAAAATCTGGTCGGTAAACGACTGAAGCAACCCGTTTTCTTCAAGATGACGCTAGTCGTCACCTGTCAATATCTGACTATACAGATTCACACCGTCCGCCTCGGTCATCACGTAAACGTGAGACGTGGGTGATTGGCATTCCTTGGGATGCCAGTCGCCGCAGCTTTCTACACGTTCCGCACCCTCTTCCTTTTCAACCCAGTAAGAGCATTCGCCGTTGCTGCCAGTGATGATGAGAAATTCGGCGGACGCCTTTTTGAAGTGATGTGACATGACCATTTCCGGTGCGCGCTTTTTGGTTAGAATCACCTCCGTATGGGGGCGTAAGTTGCTGATGGGGGTGCGCAGCTCATGTGCACTATCTGCGGAAAAATTGGACAGCCGCACGAATGATTCATCGAGTCGTGCAAGCATCGCATTGAAAGATGAGACCAGTTGCACCAACTCATGTGGCACATCCTCAAGCGGGATGCGATCTTTCAGTGACCGTGCGGACATTGCGGCTGCGACTTGGGTCACCTGCGCCACTGGTTTCAACCCACTGCGGGCAACCACCCAACCTAACGCCGCGCTGATGACCGCGCTGATGGCCAGGCCGATTACAAACCACCATTGCAGCGTTTCAAAAAAATGCATATGACCGGTGATGTCCAGGATCAACCACACGGTTACAGGATCGACTTGGTGAACGCTACGTATCTGTGCGGTCATGCCGCGATACATGTGTCCGTCTCTGGTCCACTCCCATATGTCTTGGCTCGTGTGAGGTTCTTCTATCTGAGGAAGCGACGTCGTCTTCGGAGCGGCAAATAACAAGGTTCCGTCGTTTGCCGAAATGATGGCCGAAAGCTCAGGATGAGCTCCTAACAGAGCTTGTAACTGAAGCTCTACCTCCGCAGCATCAGTTGACCCGGACTGGCCCTCCATGATTTGCCTTGTGGATTCGAGTTTCTCCATAAGCGTCTGGTGGTCAATTGCTTTGAAGTGACGTCGGCTGAGTTCATTGAAGCTCAAACCAGCCGCAACTAAAACTGCTACTACCGCGCATACGAACATGAGGCCCAAGCGGAGCGTCAGAGAGGCGCGCTTCATTCAGCATCCGGGGCGTCTAGCATGTAGCCCATCCCGCGAGTTGTTTGGATTAGTTTCGTGTCAAAGTCATCATCGATTTTTGCCCTAAGCCTGCGGATGGCGACCTCGATGACATTGGTATCACTGTCGAAGTTCATGTCCCATACCTGCGAGGCAATCAGTGACTTTGGTAAAACTTCACCACGCCGCCGCATCAGGAGCTCCAATAGGGAAAACTCCTTTGCGGTGAGGTCAATCCGCTTACCTGATCGCATCGCTCTGCGTTTTAAAAGGTCGACTTCCAAATCGCCAATTTTGATGGTCGTCAGGTTAGTAGAACCGTTTACGCGACGAAGCAAGCTTCTGACTCGGGCAAGCAACTCCGAGAACGCGAACGGTTTTACCAAGTAATCGTCAGCCCCCAGCTCCAGACCTTTCACCCGATCATCGACGCCATCCCTAGCAGTAAGGAAAAGCACTGGGAATGTTTTTCCGGCTGCCCGCACCATTCGGATGACCTCCCACCCATCTATGCCTGGCATCATCACGTCGAGAATCAACAGATCGTAGTCCTCCCCAATTGCTTGGTACAGCGCTTCAGTGCCAGTGACGACTCGATCAACACTGAAACCAGCTTCCGTAAGCCCCTGTTGGAGGTACATGCCAGTTTTGGGTTCGTCTTCTGCTACCAAGAGTTTCATGCTGGGTTTCCAGTGGGACGGCAGCTTAGTGTGCGATGAAAATGAGAATCCGGGTGCTAACTTACTGAAATGTAATACCGGCAACAGCTCGCCGAAATGCAGCAGCGGCTAAGGTAATGGCATAGATGGGTTGTTCCCTAAATCTCATCGTACTGGGGACGGTCAATGCTTAGCTAGGTGTAGGTTCATGAAACAGTCGCTTTACGACCTCCAGCAACCATTAGTAGAGAATCATTGCTTTTGTAAATTTGCTTCCTGGGCCTCACCACAGACAAGGACCTGTGAGGACTCAGACTAAACCAACAAAAGCTCGGAAATAGGTCAATTCGCTGTCGACGGGCCCTTTCGCCCTTTTAAGGGAAGGAGTGAAGGAAATTTCTTCTTGACCTTGCCCGTAGGGCAAGGATGAAAGTCGTGTGATCAAATACGATTTCTAGAGGAACGGATGATGACCACCTTTGAAGTACAAGACATGACCTGCGGACACTGCGTGAGGATCATTACCGACGTTGTGCTGGCCTTGGACCCAGCGGCGAGCGTACAAGTAGATCTGCCATCGCATCTTGTGCAGATTGAGTCGGCAAGCGTCGAAGCACCTGAGCTAGCTGACGCGATTGTGCAGGCTGGCTACTCGCCTATCGCCCCCACTACCAGCCCGGCGATGATCAAGAAGAAAGGGGGTTGCTGCTGCGGCACCTGAGGCACGCATCGACTGACTTCCAAGCTAGCCCACACGCTCCATTACCTCCGTTGAGGCGTCGAGTAGTTCAGTCCGACTTATTGGAGGGGTAGTAGTCCTAGCCCTCGACGCCGTCTTATTTGTGCTGCACATGCAGTCGAAAAACCTCATAGCCAAGGCGAACACCCCGACTACGTGTTCACCACACAAACACAACTCGTTAGCCAAACTGAGCGAGTTTAAAGCATGGACCCTAAAATGAGCAGAAACCACGACGAGCAGCATCAGGCACCCTCGACAGGGAGCCCTGCACTCAAAGACCCCGTCTGCGGCATGACGGTCTCCGATCAGTCGCCGCACAAGTCTGAGCATGACGGTAAAGGTTTCTACTTTTGTAGTGCGCACTGTTTGGCCAGGTTCAAGGCCGAGCCCGGCAAATACATCCGGCTTCCCACGCAAGCGAAAGTCTCATCGAAAGAGCCACCATCCCAAGCGGCAAAGGTTTACACCTGTCCGATGCACCCGCAAATCCATGAGGACCATCCGGGTGACTGCCCCATTTGCGGCATGGCGCTGGAGCCGGTTGTACCTGATCTTGATGATGAAGAAAATCCAGAACTCGCCTCATTTACCCGACGCTTTTGGTGGACGCTGCCACTGACTGTGATCGTTGCGACGCTCTCCATGTCCGGCCATCAGCTTGGCTGGTTCGATATGACTACGCAGAGCTGGGTCGAGTTGGTCCTGTCTCTGCCGGTGGTGATATGGGCCGGTTGGCCGTTCTTCGCACGCGGCGTGCAGTCAGTGGTGCAGCGCAGTCCCAACATGTGGACGCTGATCAGCCTAGGTACCGGGGCAGCCTTTGTCTACAGCGTTGTGGCAACTTTGGCGCCTGGTGTCTTCCCGCCCTCGTTTATCTCGATGGGGCGCGTGGCGGTCTATTTTGAGGCCGCCGTGGTGATTATTTCGCTGACCCTGTTTGGCCAGTTGCTTGAGCTCAAAGCTCGGTCCAAGACCTCGGCCGCGATCAAGTCGTTGCTTGGCTTAGCGCCCAAGACCGCCCGCCGCGTTAACGCTGACGGCTCCGAAGAAGACATACCGCTTACAGAGGTGAACGAGGGCGACAGACTGCGCGTACGTCCAGGTGAGAAGGTACCGGTCGATGGTGAGGTCCTAGAAGGGAGCAGCTCGCTCGACGAATCGATGCTGACTGGCGAACCGTTGCCCGTCAGCAAACGCTCGGGTGACAAACTCATTGGAGCCACACTCAATACTAGCGGTGCTTTGCTGATGCGTGCCGAACACGTGGGCTCGACGACCGTGCTCTCGCAGATTGTTCAGATGGTGGCGCAGGCGCAGCGTTCGAAGGCGCCAATGCAACGAATGGCGGATACCGTCTCTGCGTACTTTGTCTATGGCGTTGTAGCGGTCGCGTTGTTGACGTTCCTGGCGTGGGGCATCTTCGGCCCGCAGCCCAGTTGGGTGTACGGTCTGATCAATGCGGTGACGGTGTTGATCATTGCCTGCCCCTGCGCACTGGGACTGGCCACCCCCATGTCGATCATGGTCGCCACAGGGCGTGGCGCCTCGCAGGGCGTGCTATTTCGCGATGCCGCAGCCATCGAAAACCTCTGCAAGATCGATACGTTGATCGTTGACAAGACCGGCACGCTGACCGAAGGCAAGCCTGCCTTCAAACGAGCTCTGGGTGCCAATGGCTTTGAAGACGACGAGGTGCTGAGCCTGGCAGCCAGCCTTGATCAGGGCAGCGAGCATCCCTTGGCCGCAGCCATCGTCAAGGCTGCGCGTGATCGTAAGCTGGAGCTCAAAAAGGCCGAGCAATTCGACTCAGCTTCGGGCATCGGCGTGAAGGGTGTCGTGGACGGGAAGTCCCTCGCTATTGGTAATCAGACGCTGATGGAACAGTTGGGCGTAGATGTGTCGGCAGTCGCAAGCCAGGCCCAGGAACTGCGCGCAGACGGAGACAGCGTCATGCATCTGGCCGTGGACGGCAAACTGGCGGGGCTGCTTGCAGTTTCCGATCCGGTCAAGGCCACAACGGCAGACGCTCTGGATTCGCTGCGCAAATCGGGCTTGCGCATCATCATGGCGACCGGCGATGGCCTCACTACCGCGCAGGCCGTGGGCAAAGGCTTGGGTATTGAAGAGGTCCACGGCGAGGTCAAGCCGGCTGACAAATTGCAACTGGTGGAGCGTCTCCAGCAGGAAGGCCGGATCGTCGCGATGGCGGGTGACGGCATCAATGACGCGCCAGCGCTGGCCAAGGCCAACGTCGGCATTGCCATGGGCACGGGCACCGACGTGGCGATGAACAGCGCGCAGCTCACTCTGGTAAAGGGCGATCTGCTTGGTATAGCGACGGCACGGGCGCTTTCAGTGAGTACAGTCGCCAACATGAAGCAGAACCTCACTTTCGCCTTACTCTATAACCTACTGGGCATACCCTTGGCAGCTGGCGTGCTGTACCCCTTCACCGGTTGGCTCTTGTCCCCCATGATCGGCGCATTAGCGATGAGCCTGAGCTCGGTCTCCGTGATGGGCAACGCATTACGCCTTCGGTTTACCGCGCTCAAGCGGGACTGACTCGGCTGAGGCGCCTATAGGTTAGGGCAAGTCTTACAGAGTGAGGTGCCGAGGCCGAATTGACCCGGTTGCCGAGATTTAACTGACCCAGTCTGACTCCTCCTGAATCATTGTATGTTCCGGATTAGCGTAGGTTTGGAGATAGTTCAGTCTCGCCTCAGCGTGTGGGTCAATTCGACGTCGATACCCACACTGACGGCCTTGGCTGTTCTTGTCACAACCGCACAACAGCAAGGTCGCGGAATTGACCAGATGCTGACACAAGAGTGACTTACGTCTAATCGACTAAAGCTCAGCAAAGCCCATGGTTTGCGCGGAATCAGAATAGCGCTCCGAAAGCAGCATGCCGATTAACACTGCTTCAGATTGCAATGGAAGAAGCGTGGCAGCGCCGAACGCCGCCATGAAGAGGCCCAGATAGCTGGTTAACTCAACCACGACGCCGTCCTGCGAATCCTGCCATTCCAGTCGTGAATACTCACATGCACACCTACGCAGAGGATTGGTTACGCTTAGCGGATGGGTGCTAGGCGTACAAAGGAATTGGATGCCAACGCCCTAAACGCATCGATAACCCTCTCTACACAAGCTATTCCAATGCCATTTCCATTTCTGGGCTCAGCGTGCCCAGCCAAGCTACCAACCAAATAATCACAACGGCGGATGAGAATTCGACAACCATGCTCCGTCTTAGGGAATTCGCGGCGGTGGTGTATTCACCCGCTTGTAAAGAACGCTCAAGAAAAGGACTCAAATGGAAACGATTGAGTGCTGCAAGGCCCAGCATGCCCCCAAACAACGCCAACTTGAAAAACAGTAATAGGCCGTAGGTGCTGCCGATCATTCCGTCAAAACTGGGTCCAACGATGAACAAATAATTCACCACCCCGGTGATCACGATTATGGCGACGATCACCGCGCCCGCTTTCTCGAAGCCGGTGAGCGCACGGGCAAGAACTTTCACCAGGTGTTCTGCTTGCAGCTTTTTCAGCCTCAATAACAAGCCAAACGCGGCCAATGCACCGATCCAACCACCTGCTGCAAGTAGGTGCAAGATATCCGCGCCAAAGTGCCAGATTCGGCGACTTCCTTCATCCATCGCCCCGTGCCCGGTCCATGCCAGCGATGCTAGGGCGGAGGCGCCACCGAGAGATGCGAGCCAGAGGCTTTGCGTTGGCCATCGCTTGTTCTGAGTTGCAGCCAAAATGACCACCAGCAGTGCGACCATCCGGATAACCCAGCTCAAACCGACGTCGGTTTCAGCAAGCATCATTTCGATGTGAGGCAGTAGCCCCGTCCATTCTGCGGCGCCGCTCATGCTCTGCGCGAGCACCACCATACCGACAAGAGAGATCAATAAACCGAACGCAGCTGTGCCAACCAGGAGTGACTCAAAATGCAGCACCTCTCCCGATCTGCGTTCCTGACCACGTAAGCTATAGAGCCCGAAGGTAGCAAACCAAACAGCAACATCAGATCCGTGTAGAGGGCAAAGCGCAGTGCAACATTGATTGAGTCACCCATGGCCTACTTCACTTTAAAAGTAATATTGCCAGTAATCGGGTGGGTGTCAGACGACACGGCACGCCATTCCACTTTGTAACTGCCGGTAGTTAGACCGGAGGCCGGCGTGATGATCATGGTTTTAGGATCGCTCCCGCCCGCGACATTCGCTTTTACACCCATCGGTGAATTTGGCATGCCAGGCATGTCCGTCATTATCAGCTTGGCACCGGAGAACTGGGTTACTAGGTTTTCGGAGAAGTGCAGCTCGATTTTCGCCGGGGCAGCGCCGCTTTCACCTTCAGTCGGTGTAGAAGACAATAGTTTGGGATGAGCTTGGGCCCATGCACTCATCAGCAGTCCGGTCGAAAGTGCTACGGCAACAGCAGTATTTTTAATAATAGACACGCAAGGCTCCTCACAGCACAAGGCTGTTTGTTTGAGGGTTAGTAGGTTTACTTCAAGGTTTTACACGGGACTCAAAACCACATGCGGACACCCAGCACCAGTCGTGCTTCGCTGCGGTCTTCGCCTTCCTCTCTAGCATAATCGGCGGTTTTTCCGTATGAGCGATTCCACGTCACACCTATGTAGGGTGCAAATTCGCGCCGAATTTCGTATCGGAGTCTTAAACCCACTTCACTTTCCGAAAGCCCAGAACCAATGCCACGCTGCGCATCGTCTTTGCCGTAAAAGTTAAGTTCCGCAGTGGGCTGAAGGATCAGTTTGTTAGTTAGCAGGATGTCATAGTCACCTTCAAGGCGTGCAGCTGTTTGTCCGCCTTCGCCCAGAAAAGCTGTCGCTTCAACGTCCAAGTTGTAGAGCGCTAAACCCTGGATGCCGAATGCAGCCCAGGTTTCCGGGGCACTTGGCTTGAAATCCTGACGGACGCCGCCAACTAGATCCCACCAAGGGCTGATAGCGTGCCCCCATAACGCTTGCACCTCTGCTTTTTCAGTCTTGCCGTTGGTTCGCTCACCTTCGGTACGTAACCAAAGCCGATCGATATCGCCGCCTATCCAACCTTTTGCATCCCAATTAAAGACGCTGCCCGTATCCGCGTCCTGCCACTCCAACTGGTCGATGAGAAAAAACGAGTTAATGGCACTGTCATGAACTGCATGTCCACCCGGAGCATTGTAAACAGCAGCCCTATCAGCATCTGTCAGCACGGGGATCGGCGTGCGACTTTGGGTCGGTACAACCTGCTTTGGGGAATCCATGCCCTGCATTTGGCTGTGATCCATACCCTGCATCAGGCCTTGATCCATGCTCTGCATGCCACTGGAATCCGCCAATGCCCATGTGGTAGAGGTAAGGGATAAGCCAGCAACCACCACTGTTGCGTACATGTGGGCAGCGCGAAAAATATTGCTCATTGTCGATTCCTCACTCTTCCACACGAACTTCACGGAACATCCCCATTTCCATGTGATACAGGAGATGGCAGTGGTACGCCCAACGTCCCAGTGCATCTGCGGTCACTCGATAACTGCGTTTAGAGCCTGGCGGCATATCGATGGTGTGCTTACGCACCATGAAATTGCCGTTATCGTCTTCAAGATCACTCCACATGCCGTGCAGATGTATCGGATGAGTCATCATTGTGTCGTTGACGAGCACGACGCGAACCCTTTCGCCGTACTTCAAACGCAGAGGCTCGGCATCAGAAAACTTGACCCCGTTGAACGCCCAGGAAAATTTTTCCATGTGTCCAGTGAGGTGAAGCTCGATGGTACGGCTAGGTTCGCGTCCATCAGGATCTTCAAAAGTGCTTTTGAGGTCAGCGTAGGTCAGTACTTTGCGGCCGTTATCTCGAAGGCCCATGCCTGGGTCGTTCAACTTTGGCGATGTTCCCATCGCCTGCATATCCACCAGCGGATTGTTGTCCTCGGTCGTGGGGTGAGATTGCATTTCTCCCATCCCCGGCATGTTGTCCATGGACATCTTGCTGTGATCCAAGCCCGACATGTTATCCATGCCTTTCATTTCACCACCGTCCATTCCAGACATGCCCTGCATACTGCCTTGAGTCATACCAGCCATCTTGCTGTGGTCCATCCCAGCCATATCGCCCATACCGGCCATTCCGCCGTGATCCATCCCTGCCATCCCCATATCAGCCATGGTCACCAGAGGCCGAGGATCTAAAGGCGGAGCTGCGGCTACCAAGCCGGCTCGCATCGCCAGCGTTCCGCTTGCATACCCGGTTCTGTCCATAGACTGGGCAAAAATCGTGTAGGCCTCTTGAGTAGGTTCAACGATGACATCAAAGGTCTCGGCGGTAGCAATCCGGAATTCATCAACGCTTACCGGTTTAACGTGCTGGCCATCGGAGGCCACGACAGTCATGTTCAAACCAGGAATACGGACGTCGAAATACGTCATCGCCGATCCGTTTATGAAGCGCATTCGGATTTTTTCGCCTGAACGAAATATTCCCGTCCAGTTCATGTTCGGTGCCTGACCGTTCATCAAGTAGGTATAGGTGGCACCGCTGACGTCGGCGATGTCGGTGGGATTCATCTTCATTTCAGCCCACATCTTCCGATCATCAACGGTCGCCGACCAACCTTTCTCATTGACGTCGTGAATGAAGTCCCCAACGGTACGCTTGTTGTAGTTGTAGTAATCCGACTGCTTTTTGAGCTTGTTCATCAACGAGGAGGGATCTTCGTCCGTCCAGTCGGTCAGCATCACTACATAATCGCGATCATATTTGAAGGGCTCCGGCTCTTTGGCGTCGATGACCAATGGACCATAGACTCCTACCTGTTCTTGAAAGCCGGAATGGCTGTGGTACCAGTACGTTCCGTTCTGTTTAACCTTGAACGTGTAGACGTACATCCCATCAGGCTCGATCCCGTGAAAACTTAACCCAGGAACGCCATCCATGTTTGCTGGAAGGATGATTCCGTGCCAATGAATGGAGGTTGTGTCCGTCAGGCGATTCTTCACCCGCAATGTGACGGTATCGCCTTCACGCCAGCGCAGCAGAGGCCCGGGAATTCCTCCATTTATGGTCATCGCGGTGCGGGGATTGCCGGTGATATTCACCTGGCTCTCGCCAATGAAAAGGTCAAACTCTGTACCCGACAGGACACTGGGTTGGCCTGGGCTGGTAATCGCCCAAACAGGGGTGCGCCAGAGCCCTAATCCGCTGAGTAATCCGGCCGCGGTCAAACCTTTAACGAAGGTGCGCCTAGAAGTTTTGGAATGCATACCGGTTTGAATCTCTTCGGTCGAATAGGAGCAGAGGCGTGACGCGGTGCCTAGACACAAAACCGTGTCAGCTGCCACACGTGCGGTTGAGCGAAAGATGCCATAAGGCAGCCAACAGGGTGATTACAATTCAGTAAGTTTGGCTGCTCAGCAGTGGGGCTTCTGGACTTTGGTTTCTTGCTGCGCCGCGTCCCTGTCCACAGTCGACGCAGTGGATGCTTCGTGGGCAGCCATTGCAACCGCGCGCGCTTTCTCCATCCGATCAAAGGTGCGGTCGCCGCCCCCTTCTGCGAAAGCGAAAGAGGTAAGAGTCAAGCTGCTGATCAATATCAAGACATTAGTCACTTTCATTTTTTAAGCCCAAGTGGGTTTCCTGCATCTACCCCGAGGAAGAAGGGGATGAGCGGTTTGCTCAGGGAGGATATTTGAGAACCCAGGCTTTCAGAATGCTGAGGTGGGAATTACAGTTTTGAAAGCTTTTGCGATCCCCACAAGGCAATAGCAGTAAAGAATTAGCCGCGTGGCTCAACGAGAAAGTGGTCAGTTCGAATGCAAAGGGGTGGTCACTACGGATGCAATTGACTGGTCAGTGACGATGCAATTGGGTGGTCAAGTGAGATGCAATTTCCCAACGACCTCTTCGCTTCGAAAAAACAGGTCGATGGTAGTGAATAACCCTGCGTTGCTGCCTGCCTGAAAGTGTCCGGATGGCCGTGGAATCGGTGTCCGGATGCTCGTGGAATGGTAAGCGATCCATAAACCCCACCTACCCAACACTGGGTCAACAGTTTACCGTGGCATTTCTGGCGAGCAGTTCCACGGCAGCAAGGCTTCATAATCTTCAAGCGACGAAGCCTTAGGTAGCCGCTCCAGTACGTGGCGCAGCCACGTATAGGGCTCCTGGCCGTTGACCTTGGCGGTCTCGACCAAGCTATAGATCTGCGCACTGGCGGTGGCGCCTTTGGGCGTATCGCTGAACAGCCATGCCTTGCGCCCTATGACAAACGGCTTTATTGCGCGCTCGGCCTTGTTATTGTCTATGGGTAAAAACCCGGTTTCCACATAACGCTCCAACCGACTCCAGTTGTTCGCCAGGTAGTTGACTGCTTTACCCAAGGTGCTTTTCGGGGTGACGTGTTGCTGGGTTTTCTCCAGCCAACTTTTCAACTCGGCGAGTACCGGCAAGCTTTTTTCCTGCCGACCGATAAACCGCTGTTCATCGTTGGTGTCCTTGAGATCGCGCTCGATGCCATACAGCTTGTTGATCATCGCCAACGCAACATCGGCACGACCCACTTTGCCCTTGGGCTGGACTTTCTGTGCATCGACAAACTTGCGGCGTACATGGGCCATACAAGCCAAACGTTCAACGCCCGGTTGCAACGCTAAAGCGTTATAGCCCCCATAATCATCCGTCATCAGATAGCCGCGATAATCACCCAACAAGCGCAACGGCACCTCCTGCGCACGGCTGGACGTGTAATCAAATAGCACGACTTTTCGATCAGGCGGACCACTGGCTTGCACCCACATCCAGGATTGACTGGTCGGGTCTCGATCCGGCTCTTTCAACACCTGGACGCGGGTTTCATCGCAATGGATCACCGGACTTTCCAGCAACCGGTCGCGCATCAGATTCAGCAGCGGCTGAAAGTGTTCGCAGCACTGGATCACCCAGCGCGCCAGGGTTTGGCGTGGGATGTCGACGCCGTGTCGGCCAAGGA